>DAOWHQ010000019.1:0-22462 GCA_030641355.1 Alphaproteobacteria bacterium | reverse complement strand
GGCGCTTTGCACGGCGGTATCAAGGGTCGCCAGAAAAGCTGTAACCCCGTTCCCCTGCGCCAGAAGATTACCCTTGGCATCGGTGGCCCCCACTGCAAAGTCAGTGGTTTCATAAATGATCGGGCTCATGCTGGTTCGGATCATTGCATTGAACATCTCATCACCAAGCGCGACCAGAGAATCCTTAATTATTTCCGTTGTAAAAATATCCATGTTCAGGTTCCCTTTTCAGCAAAATTCAGGTGGATGATATAATTGCCAAAACCATCGACTTCAGCCGTATGTCCGGGGGAGATCACCAAAGTGGCGGATGGCTCCTGAATGATGGCTGGTCCCTGAAATGTCATGCCTGCCTCAAGCCGCAGACCATCATAAACGGTGGTTTTATGTTTACCATGCTGATCAAAATCAACTTCCCGCGTGTGAAGGATGGTTTCGGGCAGGGTGATGCCACGGATAGTTTTTTTAACAATTTCCGGTTTTGGCACCATGATTTTGGCGGTCAGGTGAAAATTCACCAGCTGCACATTTGCATCAAGGCGGTAGGTAAAGCGCTTCTCATAAGCATCGTGAAAATTGACGATAGCCGTCTCGATATCCACATCCCCCTTGTCATTCAGGGGTAAAGCTATTTTGACGGTATGCTCTTGCCCTACATAACGCAGGTCGGCCTGATATTCGAACAGGATTTCTTCCTTAGCCTCAACACCATCATGACTATAATCAGCCCGCGCCTTATCCTTAAGGTTTTGAAAAACCGACCTGAATACATCAGCATCTTTCGCAGATACCGACAGCGGATGGGTTTGCAGGTAATCCCGCCGAAGGTCGGTCAACAACATACCCCAAGCCGAAAATACCGATGAATTTACCGGTACAATGACCTTTGGGATTTTTAATTCCTCGGCCAGAGCCACCGCATGCATGGCTCCGCCACCGCCAAAAGCGATCAGGGCGAAATCACGGGGGTCGTAGCCCTTGTTGGTGGAGACCAGACGCAGGGCATTGGTCATATTGGCATTGGCAATACGCACTACTCCCCGTGCGGCTTCTTCCAGTGATATGTCAAGATCAGCCATAATAGGTGCGAAGGCCTGCGTCACTGCTTCCATATCCGGCTCAACCTCACCGCCGACAAAACATTCTTTATCAATGCGGCCCAATATAAGATTGGAATCCGTTGTGGTGGGTTTCGTGCCGCCCCGACCATAAGCCGCGGGCCCCGGCATAGCGCCCGCTGATTGTGGTCCCACATGGAGCTTGCCACCCTTGTCAGTCCAGGCAATACTGCCGCCACCATTGCCAATTTCGACAATTTCGGACACGGGTGTCTGGATAGGATAGCCGGGCGATTTGCCATCTTTCTCGATATAATATTCTGTGGTTACCTTCACTTCGCCGTTTTCGATCAATGCACATTTTGCTGTTGTGCCGCCAATATCCAGCACCACCAGATTTTTTTCGCCAATCATGCCGCCCAGATAAGCCGCCGCAAAAATACCGCTGGCCGGGCCACTTTCAACCATGCTGATCGGGTTGTCCTTGGCACATTCTACAGTGGCGATACCGCCATTGGACTGCATCATATAGGGATGCTCGCGGAAGCCTTCATCGGCTAGTTTCTTTTCTAGGGACTCGATATATTTCTTGGCGATGGGGTGGACATATGCAGATAGAACCGTGGTATTTGTCCGTTCATATTCCCGCCATTCCCGACTGATTTCGCTGGATGCGAGAACCGATACTTCCGGCCAGAGTTTCTTGATCTCCGCCACAACCGCAAGCTCATTCTCCGGATTAACGTATGAATGAAGAAAACTGATGGCAATGGCCTCTACCCCTTCGGCTTTTAGATATTCAAGCTGTTTTTCAAGGGGGGATAAATCCACGGGCTTTAGCATTTCACCGCGATAGCTGGACCGTTCGTCAAGTTCGAGCCGCAGGTAACGGTCAACAAAGGGTTTCGGTTTACGGAAATTGAAATTGAACAGGTCAGGGCGGTTTCCACGGGCAATTTCCAGAACATCCCGAAATCCCTTGGTGGTGATCAAGGCGGTTTTAACCCCTTTTCTCTCGGTCAGGGCATTGATGATGACCGTGGAGCCATGAGCAAAGAAAACCATATCTGCTGGCTTAAGTCCGGCTTTGTGAATGGCGTCCATAACCCCCTGTTCAAAATTCGGTGGGGTTGTGTTGGCCTTGGCAATTTTTACCGGCCCGCTTTTTCCGGTCTCACTATCATAATCATAATAGACGAGGTCGGTAAATGTGCCTCCCACATCACTTGCTGCACGCATAATCAATCCTTGAGTAGTCTAATGTTTATCCAAACAGGACATAAAATACTTTTGTCTTATCAATGGAAATTGAGGCATGTTCCTCTCCGGCTGGAATATGGATCACATCTCCGGCTTCACAGGAGAAATAGCCCTTTTGGGTTTCCAACAGGACTTTCCCGTTCAGGATGATGGAAATTTCATCCTGATCATGGGCCGACATTCCCCCTCTGGGGTGGCGCAAACCGTCGGGGAATGTGGCAACACCAACTTTAAGTTTGATGTTGCCCATTTCTTTGCCTGTGATCTCGAACAACTCTGAAATATCCAGAGTGCCGGATGTAATTTCAGTCTTATAAATTCGCATTAAAGAATTCGAACCTAGAAGTTCATTTTCACATCAAGATGCCATGTGCGGGGTTGCCCCGGGTGAGCAAAGCCCCCCAGTACCCATTCGGAGTTATAAAGCTCGTCCGTCAGGTTACGCACTGATCCGGTCACCGACCATTTACCGTCTGCATCTTCAATACCGATACGGGCATTAACCAAATTAAGGGCGCTACGTACCGTTGTATTTTCAGGGTCCCAGAATTGCGCGCCGCGGGTCTCGTAATCTACACGGGCCACCAACGCAATATCTTTGGTAAGATCTGTGCGATATTGAGCGCCGATGTTGAAGGTTGATTTGGCGACATAAGGAACCTCATTGCCCGCATTTGCCGGGTTTAGGCTATCGGTTAATACTTCGCTGTCCGTAAATCCAAATGAGGCATAAACATCAAGACCATCCGAAATTTTAGCCACTGCCTCGATTTCACCGCCCATCAATCTTACATCGTCAATATTGACAAGTGCCTGAGCGCCGACCGCGCCGATAAACACAAAGTATAATGGATTGGTTTTAGTATGGAAAAGAGAAGCATTCAGGCGCAGTCTGCCATCGACAAGGTCGCTTTTGAAGCCAACCTCAAAGGTCTTGGCGATTTCGGCCTCGACCACATCCGGCACACCAGCCACCCCCGCACCTGCGGCGGCGGTGCCAACACCAAACTGGTTAAACTGACCACTTCGGAAACCTTCACCATATGAAGCATAAACATTAACATCCTCGCTCGCCGTATATTTCAGTGAGATTTTGGGTTGCAGCCTGCTATAGGTTCTTTCCTGACGGCAATTGTCCAGCGCGTTTGCCGTACATCCCGTGGGAACCGCGACCGTATTTAAAGGGGATATATTTTGTATTCTTTTGTCTTCGTCATAACGAACAGCGACGGCAACTTCCAGATTATCGGATACTTCATATGATGCATTTCCGAACAAGGCCCATGCCTGATTGTCATTGTCATCGGCGATGAAAGACATAGTTGGATTTGTGGCGCTGGAGAATTTCGGGTCTCTTTCAATACGCTCAATACCCTGACGGTTGTCATCACCTGTTGTTGAGGAAATAAACCTATTGGTTTCCAGATAATAGGCGCCGACCATCCATTGCAGGGGAGTATCCGTGTTTGAAGCCAAGCGGATTTCTTCGCTCCAGGCATCAATATCAACAAATTGGGTCTGGGTTCCGTCAAAAATACCAAAAACATCTACTTCATTGGTATAGGGGAATTGATCACCGGCGGCATATTCCGTTACCCGGTTATAGGCAAAGATATTAGTGAATGTCACACCATCGCCATCATAAACCATCTTTAGGGACAGATCGTCAATATTGCGGTCATTTTCACCGAGGTTGTTGGCACAGAAAACCCGAACCACTGAATCCGCATCGGGAGCAGGGCCGCCGAAAGGATTGAAGGTATTACAGCTATCGCCGTCAAAATCCACGGACTGAAACTGGAAATTCAAGGACGCGCCATCAGTTCTGACCATGCTGCCCCGTAATGTGGCTGTCAGATTTTCAGAAACCTTGATGTCCACAATGGCCCGTACGGTGAGGTCTTGTACGAAATCAGCTTTAACACCCAGTTGCTTGTTATCCAGATAACCGCCGATGTCCTGATATTTTGCCGCAATACGGAAATTCACTTTATCTTTCACTAGCGGGCCACCAACAGCTGCCTGAATGGAGTATTCATTGCCAGTTCCAATCGTTCCGCGAACGAAACCTTCCAGTTCATCGCTGGGCTGGACGGAGTTAATCAGGATTGCACCGCCGGCAGCATTGCGGCCATAAAGCGCCCCCTGTGGGCCGCGTAATACTTCGATTGACTGCAAATCAAACATGGCTTGCGTTATCTGACGGCTGTTGATCTGCAAGACACCGTCGACAACGACCGCTACCGGGGCTTCGCCATTACGAACTTGCGAGATACCGCGTATGGTCATGAATGATGTACCCGCACTCTGGGAATTGGCCAGCGTCACATTGGGGGTTAATTGCAGAAAGTCATCAACCGTATCAATACGGGAATCTTCAATGGCCTGGGCAGAAAACACGGTTTCACTGAGGGGAACGTCCTGAATATTTTCTGACCGCATCCGCGCTGTCACGATAATTTCTTCTAAAGCTGCAAGGCTGTCACCATCTTCTGCCTGTGCTACTGAAATTTGTACGTTGGTTGCCATAAGTGCAAAAAGTGATACGGCACTAAGTGTTTTAAAAGATTTATTCATTAGTCCTCTCCATATATGGGTGTAATTTCTATTCTTATACTGGATTTATTATTTGAAATTTAAGGCCGGAGGACAAGCTTCAAGAAGAGTAGAAAACACTATAATCAGAATAGGGTTTTTACTTAGCCCCCTAAAAACTACTCCTTTGGGTAGTTAGCCGAGCAAGCCTTTCTGGCGGGCAATGATGACAGCCTTTGTTCGTTTATCCACACCTAGCTTGGCAAATATATTCTTCAGATGGAACTTTACCGTATGCTCTGTCATTTCCAGCGCACGGGCAATTTCCTTATTAGACAGGCCACCCTGTAGCTCAATCAAGACTTCCATTTCCCTACTGCTGAGCAGATCCTGCTGCAATAGTGTTATCTTCTTGATTTTTTTTGCTTTTACAGCGCAATCCTGAAGGAAATTCAAGGCAAGACGATCAACGTTTTTTTCACGCCTGACGGCATAGGTGGCCGATACAAGCGCGACAATATTATCATTTTCAATGAAAGGGCGGATAATATTTTCCGGCCAGGCCATCGCCGCCGCCTCAAATAAAAAATCTGAGGCTATTTCCATATTCTCCCGCTGAAATTCAAGGTCGGCCCGCATTACCAGCACATTAAGCAAAAATGGTTTGGTTCCCAGCGTACGGCAACAGGCTTCCATATCTGTTAAAATAGCATTGGCAGCGGCATAATCCTGTATCTTCAGATACCAAAGCACTGCGACCTTTCCCATATATTGAAAGGGCCGCCATAATACGGGATTGGCCTTCCATGCAGCGGGAACGAAAAAATTCTTTGCCTTATATAATATGCGCTCAATATCTGGCCTGTTGTCCTCAAGTGAGGCAATCATCAGGTCGCAACAATCAACTAAAATGGCTAGACGACTGATAGACCTTTCCTCTACTGTTTTCTGGCACCTGTCCCGTAATTTTGAAATAAGGGCCGTCTTTTTCCCCCGATACGCCCTAGATAATAACATTTCATAGGCGCAAAGATAAATTTCAAACCAGCCATCAAATTCTTCAATATGGGTAAGGGCCACCTCAAACTGGCTCAGGTCGTCACCGACCTCCCCCCGCCAGTTCTGTAATGATAGAAGCGATATATAGGCGGTGAATTTTAGCCCGCTATCGGAGCCAAAATTCTCATCGGCCATATTCTGGGCCTCTTGGAAATAGGCCTCAGCCTGTCTCAGATTACCCTGGTAAAAAGAAAGCTGGCCCAGATGAACATAGCAATAATTCAGACCGAGCATACTGTCGGCCTGCCGCATGGCACGGATGCTTTCCTGTATCATGGACAGACCTTTGTCAAATTTTCCTTCGGCCATCATTCCGATGGAAAGAGAACAGTATATAACGCCGAGGGATATGCTGTCTGTGGGGTCTACCCGTTTGATAATCTGACATAACGTATCTATATCATTTTCCTGATAATTATCTTCATAGGTGTTTTGCAATATCTCGACCACGCCAAAGTCCCGCTTAAAATCCGCCAGATATTCTGCGTAGGCATCGGATTTTAATTTTGTATTGCAACGGGTAAATTCAATGTAATTTCGGGCTTCGTGAATACGGCCTTTTTTCTGAAACAGATAGGTTTGTGCAATCTGTAATCGGGGATAATTTTTAAAATTCTCATCCGGAATATAACCAAGAAGATTTCTTAAAAAACCAATTCCCCCATATAGGATCAATTCCCAGCCCCCGGCATCCCCTATCAGGTCCGCCGCCCGGTCATAATCCTCGGCAAGGCAGGAGTGCCGTACGGCTTCAATTAAATTTTTATCCTTCTCAAACCATTTTGAGGCCTTCAGATGCAGGGAAATTATCTCACCCGGATAACGCCGCCGTAGCATATCTTTGAGGAAATCTGAAAATAGATGATGATAGCGCAGTGACTTTTTTTCTTCGTCAATGGGGACAAAAAGAGCGTTAATACTGCCCATTTTCTCCAGTTTTTTAAAGCCGTTTTCAATACCGCAGACGGCATGGGCCAAACTGTCATTCACCCGTTCCAGAATAGAGGTCTTGATCAGGAATTCCTGTATCTCGTCCGGGCATTTATTCATAACCTGTTCGGACAGATATTCCGCCAGATGGTCGGATTTTCCGGAAAAGGATTCCAGCACCAAATCTTTATTTTCAGCCGGTGCGATAAGCTGGCTGGCCAGTTGAATAGCCACCGGCCAGCCTTCTGTTTTCTCCAGCAGTCTGGAATATTGATCTTCCGTTAGGTCAAGACCTACGGCCTCCTTCATTTCCGGCGCATCAAAACGCAATTCTTCCGGACGGAGTTCCAGAAGTTGTCCCATGGAGCGCAATTTAGCCAGATCAAAGCGTGGTCTTTCCCGACTGTTGATCACCAGATGAAAATTGCCGGGTATATTATCAAGCATTCCGTCCATGAAATGATCTACTTCCGGCGTGTTCAGGCGGTGATAATCATCGAGGATCAGGACAATATTTTCGCCTGATTCAGAAATTTTTGTTAACAGCAAGCCCAGACAAGACCGGGGTGAGGTATCTGATAACCCCTGTTCCGCCAACATCTCCAAGCGGCCAAGGTCAATACCTGCCGAAATAAGGGAGAAAATTATATAACAGAGCAAATTGTTAATATCGCCATCGGACTCATCCAGTGTAAGCCACGCTACTTTGGTGTTTTTGACCAGTAATTTTTGCCGCCATTGACTTAACAATGTTGTTTTACCAAAACCTGCGGGCGCTGTTATCAGGCTTAGGTTGAGCTTTACGCCGGCATCCAGTGTATTTATCAGGCGCGACCTGTTGATCACGGAGACATGGTGACGTGGCGGCATCCATTTGGTAGAAATCAGCCAGTTGCCAAAGTCGCTTATTTTCTCACTGTCATCATCCATGGGTGATTTCCTGTGTGGCCTGAATGCTATTATTCATGTTATAATTTTTATAGTGGTAAAGGTGATATATTATATTAGCTTTTTGATTTATCAATTATATTTTGAGAATAAATAGCAGGTCAACACTTCGAAATCCAAGTGAGAGAGTAAAGGCGTAACAGCTCAGGAGAAACGTAAAATGGCTGCAGGGGATACTGCAGCCATTTATCTACGGAGGATAGCAATTTTTGTGTGGTAAAATAACTATCACAAACCTATGACGCTTCGAATGGGATAACCCACTAGTTAAAAATAAAAAAAACGGCGATCCGAAGACCGCCGCTTAAATAATTCGAGCTAATTCTTACGAATTAGAACTTGGCTTTGAAACCAACATAACCGAAGCGACGAACTACATCGTAAATGTCAGCCGCGGTATTTGTACCGGTAACGTCACCTGGTACGCCCTGACCCAAGAATGGAGGCTCTTTGTCAAACAGGTTATCAATACCGACAAATACTTCATATTGACCTTCATCGTCGAATGTATAACGAATTTGGATGTCATTATAGAAATATGAATCAATGACACCTGGACCCGCGGATGGGTTATCGTTATCCACATTAACGCTATCGATATAACGCGCGCTCCAACCGAAGCGGAATTTACCGATATCATAAGTCAATGTCGTGTTGATTTTCAGTTTCGGAACACCGATTTCATTCAAATCATCAATGATATCACCGCCTTCAAACGGAGTGAATTCATATTCCGTTGTCCGCGTACCGTTAATGTTGGCACTAATAACACCATCACCAAGCTCTGTTGTGTAATCAATTGCAAAGTCAAAGCCTGCTGTCGTCAGAACCGCAGCATTAATAGCAAGTGCATCAATACGCAATATCAGACCATTAGCCCCACCCCTCTGAATCAAAGAGCAGAATGGGTTGTTGGGGAAGTCTGGTTGACGCACACATTGGTCAGCAGTTGTCTGAGCTGTGAAAGTACTGATAGCATCTGTTATTTGAATATCAAAATAATCTATTGTGATATTCAAACCCGGAATAAAGTTCGGTGTATAAACAGCACCAACAGTCCAGGTATCAGCCTTTTCTTCATTCAGATTGGGGTTGCCCGCAGCAAGACCACCAGCGCTTACAATGTTAATGCCCGCAGGATCCAGCAAAGCCGTGCCCATAGAAGCACAGTTTGCCTGAACAGTGGCACTCTGCGCATCATAAATTGTGTTACCATCAGCACTGGCACCACCCTGTCCGCCAAAGGCGCAAGGGTCTACGAAGCTACGGAAAGTTTCACTGCCCGGATCAAACAATTCACTGATGTTTGGTGCACGAACAGCTGTTGAATAACCACCACGAACGCGAAGGTCATCTGTCGGACGCCAGTCACCAGAGATTTTGTAAGCCCAGTTGCCGCCAATCGTACTATAATTCGCGTGACGTGCAGCGAATTCTAATCCCAGATATTTTGCAAAAGGTGCGTCTTGCAGGATCGGAACAACAGCTTCGGCGAACATTTCGTATACATCATATTCACCGACTGTGTTTGGTGTGCTGTTACCAGAAGTTAAGCCGGAAGCCGCTAGTGAGTCAGAATTAAACGCACTTGTTTCTTTGCGCCATTCAGCACCAACAGCCACGCCAAGCTCACCGGCAGGAAGATCGAATACGGAACCCGTTAAGGTCACGCCGCCGACTTGCTGAACCATACGTGTTGTCAACTGGCTGTCCACTTTAACAAAATCAAGGGCAGCACCAGTGATCGTACCTTCACCAAATACATTGATAGGTACACAACCAAGGTCACGTGCAAGAGAATCCGCACACTGGAACCCACCAGCGCCGTCATCTTCTACATTCAGACCATTCAGGAAGTTCAGGGTATTGAACACACCACCATTGGTCTGGTCCTGAGTATTTACACCATACTGGTAGTAAACTTCATAGTCCCAATTGTCATTGATGTCGCCATTAAGTCCAAAGGTTGTACGGAAAGTCTGGCGTTGAACGTCACTAGTCCGTGGGCCAATTTCCGTAAAGCGGCGGAACATAACGATGTGTTCAGCACCAGGTGTCGCCGCAAGAACCGCATCGCGCAATTCAGTTGGTACAAATGGATTATCAATGGGAACATTAATATTTGGAATACTGCCAACTGATATGAAGAAACCAACGATTGAAGGCTCAAGCTGTGAGGAAGCTGTCAGACGATTAAATGCAGTTTCACTGAAGAAGTTCACATGATCGTTGATTTTATAGTTCAGGTTAGCATTGAACTGAAGACGCTCACTTGGAACCCTGATTAAACGTACAGCATTCCGGTCAAAGCCGTCTTCTGCATTGACAAAAGGTTTGTCAAACAAGCCAGTAGTGTCGTCCTGTGTCAGGCTGATGTTGAATCCGGGATCAAAAAAGTGACCCTTTGGACCAAAGGAACTGTTTGTCGCATCATGAGCGGAAAGTTCGCGATCTGAAGACCGCAAAATACCACGGTCACTATAACCAAAGTAAACTGTTGCATTACCACGGTCGTCTGCGAAATTGGCCCCCGCAAGGAAGGAGACGTCTTTTTCATCAGCGCCACCAATTTCAGATGTTCCGAAACGTGCGTTAACTTCAACGCCTTCAAAATCATCTTTCATGATGAAGTTGATAACACCAGCCATGGCTTCTGAACCATAAACCGCAGAAGCACCACCGGTAACAACTTCAACACGTTGTACAAGGGCCGCAGGGATCATGGAAAGGTCAACAGTAGGAGAGCCCGCTGCACCACCAACATGGCGACGGCCATTGACGAGAACCAATGTACGTTCAACACCAAGATTACGCAGATCAACAGTATTCAAACCAGTTGTCGCAGTACGGAAATTAGTACCCGTATCAACAGAACCCGGAACACCAGCGGATGGCAGTTCGTTAATGTAATTGGCAACATGTGTTGAACCGGTAAGTTCAAGTGCTTCTGTTGTGATAATATTGACAGGTGAGGTGGCGATCAGGTCCTTACGTTTAATACGTGAACCGGTAACCACAACCTCTTCGAGTGCCTCATCTTCTTCTGCCGCAGCCGCATAAGAAGTGTTAAGCCCAAATGTTAAGCTGGCTATAACAGCTAATGCTGAAATACCACCTTTTAATATTTTTGTGTGTGTGTTTGATGTATGAATATCCAAGATATTCCTCCTTAAAATTATTTTGAAAAAAGAAGGTCAATGAAATCCAATCACCGGAAAGTTTCATATGGGGGTAGGTATTATTATCCTTCGTAGCAATTTTTTTTCACTGCCCTTCAAGACTAAGACCCTTGGAGGAATGAAATCCACTATGTAAAAAACTAACTTTACGTGGAAAAAGATCAATTAAATCAATAACTAACAATTATTTTGCCAAACGGTAAAAAAACAGCATAATATTCTGTTCTCAGCTTGGTAATTGATTGAATTATCAACAAAGATATTGACCCAGAAAGTAGAAATAAGGGTCAAGAACATCATATATGATGGGAAATGTGGTTACATTTTCTGATCAGAGCCAACAAAATCAGGAGTAATATTGAAAATATTATCAACGCCTTATCATTAAACAGGTTATTTATAAAATTCAGGCTTCTGCTATGACTGTTATATAAGGCGTAAACCGTATTACCTTGACTGGAAAAGCATTCTCTATGGCATGTATTAATGCGTCAAAATCTTCGATATCAAAAACGCCACTCAGCTTTATGTCATTTAACGCATCATCCATGATGACAATTTTCTTATTGGTATATCGGGACGCTTCCCTGACGACTTCGGATAATCTTTGGTCCCTGAAGATCAGCTTTCCTTCCCGCCATGCATGTTTTTGTGATATTTCCAAATCATTTGCTGCTCGGACAATGCTCAGGTTATCTTCAAAGAAAACAACCCTTTCACCATAAGCAACCAACACCTCCGATTGGCTTAGTTTCGAAAAATCGACTATGCCAGCATTTCTGCTCTTATTGTGATCTACCGTGATTGTACCTTCAAAGACGAGGACTTCAATCTTTTCTTCATTATTACAGACATTGAAAGACGTACCCAATGCACGCACATCACCCCAGGATGTCTCAACAATGAAGGGCCTGTTTTTATCTTTTGCCACATCAAAGCGCGCCTCGCCCTCGAGGAGATAAATTTTTCGTGTTTTATTACTAAAATCTACCCTGAAACTTGATTGCGTATTTAAATAAACAGTTGAGCCATCTGCAAGTTGTATGACCTGCTGTTCTCCGGTCGCCGTCTGGTAAGTTCCCTCTGGCAGATAATTACTATAGAGGGTAATCGCGAAAGATACGATAATAAGAACTGTAGCCGCGACAGCCCATTTTCGCCATGTTTGCATAGTAATGGCAACGGTGGCTTCGGGCTTTTTTTGTATTTTATTAATGACAATATTATCTTCTGGATCATGAGATTCCACATTCAGAATATCAGAACCTGTCTCTCGAATTTTTTGAATTTCCGGCAAACTATCAATCTTTGACCAGAAATCAACAACAGAGTCAAAGGCATCTCTATGGGACTGGCTTGTCGCCAACCATTCCTCAAACTGGTCTAATATCTGGTCATTTCCGGCTTTGTCTTCCAGAAGAAGATACCATTTCCTAGCGGCGTCCATAGGGCCGTCACTTTGTAATATGTTTAAAACTTTACTCATCAGACTACCCTCTGATTATTCATTCTACTATCCTTTTACACGATACTTAGTTTTTATTCTCTACCTTATAATTTTATTTAGTTATTATTATTCTTATGCTTAACCTTGGCTTTTTCCATATACTGTTGGCATTCACGCATTCCGTGTAATACATGTTTTTCTGCCGTGCTAATAGCAATATTTAGTTCTTGTGACACTTCTTTAAAGGATTTCTTATGGATGACCCGCAAAATGAAAGCTTGGCGGCATTTGGGCGGCAGCTTTGCAACGGCATCGCAGAAGATTTTAAACTCCTGCTTGGAACTTAGTTGTTGGTCGGCCAATGGCTCGTTGCTTTCCACTTCAATTTCTTCCATATTAACACCCGTATCAAACTTGACGATGCGTCTCCTGCGAAGGGTATTCATTGCTAGATTATGGGCTATTCGATAGAGAAAAGCCTTGTGGGAAATTATTTTTTCAGGTTTTTTTACGCTGTGAAGTTTTAGAAAAGCTTCTTGTACAATTTCTTCAGCTTCATTCTCAGAACGCAGGAAATTATATACATAACCAACTAACCGTTTGCTATGATATCGGTATAATTCTTCCAGATTGCCCTGATTCTTTTCGATAACTCGAATATCCATCTTAGAGAAAGCTGAATGGAAAATAGCGATAAAATTTTATTGTAGAAGGCCCTTTTCCGTAGACAGGCATTATAAATCCTTTGGTTGTTAGGTTAATAGGATACTTAAAAATCCATAGAATCAACCTAAACTAATGTCATCAAATGTAAAAAAAATATAATAAAAAGTCTATTGGCGGGTTTTTAAAACTCAAGTGTCTTTAGTTTAATGGACCTTTTTTTGAGACTAACGCCCCTTAATCAAATCCCTTAAGCCCGCTCATTAACGATCCTTTATTTAGTCTTGTGGACTACTCTCTGTACAAAAAAGGAATTATTTATAATATTATTGTCAACGGACAGACTTAAATGAGCTGATCTGTTGAGATATTAGGAAGGATTATAAAGTGGTGCCCGGGGGCGGATTTGAACCACCGACACGCGGATTTTCAATCCGCTGCTCTACCCCTGAGCTACCCGGGCATCGGGGACTATATGGGGGGCCACTTGCGTGGGTGGGTGGGTTATAGAAAAAAACTAGGGTGCTGTCCAGCACTCGTTTGAAAAAAATGAGAGCTTGTCAAAAGCTGCTGTTTTTAAGCGTTTATCAACTACTTAACTGGCGTCATCCGGATCCGTATCCGGCACATCGACCTTGTCACCGGGAATCACGTAATTGCCCTTGAGCCAGCGGCCTAAATCCACATCTGAACAACGGGAAGAGCAAAAGGGATTGTATTTAGGCACAACCGGATTTTTCTCACAGATGGCGCAAAGACTGTTCTTATTCGCAGCTTTCATAACTTATTTTTCCTTGAGTACAAGCTTGCTACCAGTTCGTTTCGTGAATTTATTCATAAGTTCCGGCTGCTCTTTTAACCAGGCAGCTATCGCGGGATCTGTCATAACAGTAAGGGGAATACCGGGCTTGGCCGCGGCATCCTGCACAGCCTTACGTAAGAGGGTTAGAGCCGCTGTTTCTACTGTTGGTGCGGGCCGTGTGGGCGCCAGAATTTGCCGGCTTAGGACCTGATGGCTAGCCTTCCGGGCCAGCTCCAGCAGGCCAAAGGCAGACAGGTTGCTACGCTGGATCTGAACGGGGTCATTCTGGATCAGGTTATCGATCACGCCGAGTAGGTTGCTGACCTCCGATTTGCCGGAAATATTGATGAAGTCAATGACGACCAGTCCAGAGATTCCGCGCAGACGGATTTGCCGGAAAACTTCTTTTGCCGCCTCGAAATTTATGTTAAGCCGTTGTTTTATAGGGTCATTGCTCAGGCGGGCATTCCCCATATTAACGTCCACCGTAACCATGGCTTCGGTTTGCTCAATGGTGATCCATGCGCCTGATGGCAGGGGGATTTTTTTGTCAAATATACGATCCAGCTCTTCCTCAACGTCGAAATACTCAAACAGGGGGGCGCTTTCACAATGGAGCATCATCCGGTCAAGCAAATCGGGCGCAAATTCCCTTGCCCAATCTTGAGCTTCTTTCAGGCAGGCGGGCTGGTCAAAGATCATCCTGTCATGTTTGGTACTGCCATATTGCCTTAAGATTTGCAGAAGACTGTCGCCGCCTTGAGACAGCAGGAAAGGAACTTTCTTTTTGTCGCGGTTTTCCACGGCCCGTATCCAGTGACGGATCAGGTGATTGGCGGTGCTTTTTATGTCATCATCGGAGAGATGCTGAGCTTCGGTCCTTAGGGTCAGTCCCATGCCTTTGAGTTTCAAGGTGCTGGCAAAGCTTTTTAATTCTTCCCGCCGCGCAGGGTTCTTGATCCGGCTGGAAATAAACGCCCCTTCGCGGAACGGATGCAGGATCAGGGCGGAGCTGATGATTTCAACGCGGCCCGTGAGTTTTGCTGATTTATCAGCGGTGGCGTCTGCGGTGACCTGAACAATGATCTTCTGACCTTCATTGAGCAACGTGGTCAGATCTTTTGGTTTTCCACCGGGTCGCTTGGGCAAAAGGGTGAGGGGCAGGAATCCTGTTAGCCCATTTTCCAGATCAATGAAAGCCGCTTGAAACTCTTTACTTAAGGACGTTACACGACCGTAATAAATAGCGCCGATGAGGCTGGGTTCATGGTCCCGGAACAGACGTATTTCTACGGGTAGTCCCGCTTCCATAAGGGCGAGGCGGGTTTCACCGATTGCCGAATTAATCAGGATGTCAGAGGGCATAACCATTTCCCTGCAATATATTGGTTGTCTCAAACAGGGGTAGCCCCACCACATTGCTGTAGGAGCCGTTGATACTCTTGATAAATCGCGCCGCCAAGCCCTGTATGCCATATGCTCCGGCCTTACCCTGCCATTCATCATGGGCAAGGTAATGGTCAAGGTCATCAGATGAAAACCGTTTGAAGATCACCGTGGTTGCAACCACGCGGGAGGTTTGCTGTCCATTTGGGGTGATCAGGGATATACCGCTATATACCCTATGACGGCGGCCTGAAAGCAGACTGAGATATTTTCGGGCGTCTTCAATCGTTGCGGCTTTGCCCAATATGCGCTTGCCCAGTGCCACCACTGTATCGGCGGCGAGAATATAACTATCCAGATGATTTTCTGCTATGAGGGCAGCCTTTTCCACGGCCAGCCGTTCGGCCAATTGGCGGGGAGATTCTTTGGGGTGCGGCGTTTCATCAATATCCGCCGGAATAATCTGATTGGGGGTAATGCCTATCTGCGCCAGTAGCTCTACACGTCGGGGCGAGGCAGAGGCTAATATCAGGTTTGGCATTTATTTAAAGCGATAAGTAATGCGGCCTTTTGACAGGTCGTATGGGGTCATCTCAACCAATACCTCGTCACCGACCAGTACACGAATGCGGTTTTTACGCATTTTGCCGGCGGTATGACCCAGAATTTCATGGTCATTCTCAAGTTTTACGCGGAACATGGCGTTAGGCAACAGTTCAGTAACCGTGCCGCGCATTTCCAAAAGTTCTTCTTTGGCCATATTGGCTCCTCATTAAAAATCTTTGCCGAGATAAATAGCCTAAACCACAGATTTTTCAAGTGTTAATTGCTTTAATGTTAGGTACTGACCCTAAACGATTGGGGAATAACCAACATCAAAACGGCGTTTGATCCGATCTGTTATCATGTTACGGGTCTGGCGAAAGGCAGCGATAATATTCTCGCGGTTGCCCAGAACGGCGGTGGGGTCAAGGGTCGGCCAATATTCAACCTGACAATCCAGCGTGCGGGTCAGGTCAATGGCCTTATGCTGTGCCTCCGGGCTTAAGGTCACCACAAGATCAAAGGAGCTGTCCATCAGATCTTCGAATCTTTTGGGTTTATGATCGGCTAAATCCAGCCCGATTTCATCCATGACGGCAATGGCAAAGGGATTGGCGCTATCATCTTCTGCTCGTATGCCGACACTGTCTGTGAAAATTTGATGACCACAAAGATATTTGGTCAGGGCTTCAGCCATGGGCGAGCGCACCGCATTAAAATTACACATAAACAAGACACTATGCGGGATTTCAAGGGGGGCGGGGGAATTGGGGATGACAATGTTAGCCATGCGCTACCTGATCTGTAATACGCATATCAGGGTGAATAGGCGCCGCGCCGTGGGAAAGTCCATTTTTACTTTCTCGCCAAGTTTTTCCAGCAATATCTCGGACCCTTGATCATGAAGGCTGCGGCGGGCCATATCGATGGTTTCAATCTGTCGGGGGCTGGCGCTTTTTATGGCGGTAAAATAGCTGTCACAGATATGGAAATATTCCTTGATGGTTCTGCGCAACAGCGTTAGCGGTATGGCTATTATGGTCAGTTTTTTGGTCAGTTGATGGTCTGCGGCGGTATATATATCCATGGCCAGACGGTTATCTTCCATTCTGAGCACAAGCCGGAAGGGTCCGGCATAATTGTCGGGCATATTTTCAAGTGGCTGATAGATGTTGTCTTCCAGCAGATCAAAAATGGCGACACGGCGTTCGTGATCAATATCCGCATTCCGGCGAATGATTGATTTTTCATCCAGTTCGATATGGCAGATACGGTTGGTGCTGCCCATGCCGTTGTCCTATCCCTTGTCTTTCAACCTGATCCCAATGGATCTTTTTGTAACCTGATCCCAATGGATCGGGCGTGAGCCTGCAGTCCTTCTTCTTCGGCCAAAGTCATGGCAGCCGGGCAAATTTTAGCAAGGCTTTCATCTGAGCATTCTATCAGAGTATTCCTTTTCATAAAATTAAGAACACTCAAACCCGATGAAAAGCGTGCACTTCGGGCGGTGGGAAGCACATGATTAGGGCCTGCAACATAATCACCAATGGCTTCGGGTGTATAACGGCCAAGGAAGATCGATCCGGCATTGCGAATATTTTTGGCATATTCGCGCGGATTATCAATAGCCAGTTCCAGATGTTCGGGTGCCAGTTGATTTATCAAGGCAACAGCTTGATTGAGGTCATCCACCAAAATAACCGCACCATGATCATTCCAGCTTGTGCGGGCAATATCAGACCGGGTCAGCTCTTTCAGGTGATCTTCCACCGCCGCGCAGGTTGCCTTGGCAAAAGCCGCATCATCGGTGATAAGGATGGACTGGGCTACTTCGTCATGTTCTGCTTGGGACAGTAAGTCCATGGCAATCCAGCGTGGATCATTCTTGCCATCGGCCACCACCAGAATTTCCGAAGGCCCGGCAATCATGTCAATGCCGACAGTGCCAAAAACTTCGCGTTTTGCCGCCGCAACGTAAGCATTTCCGGGGCCGGTTATTACGTCAACAGGCGCGACTGATTCTGTACCATAGGCCAAGGCCGCGACTGCCTGTGCACCGCCGATTTTATATATTTCCGTGATGCCTGCAAGCTCAGCAGCCGCCAAAACCAATGGGTTGAGGTTGCCATTCGGTGCTGGAACCATCATGATAATACGCTCCACGCCCGCACATTTGGCCGGTATGGCGTTCATAAGGACCGAGGAGGGGTAGACCGCCTTGCCACCCGGAACATATATCCCCGCAGAGGATACCGCCGTCCAGCGCGCCTCCAGCGATACACCTTCCGCATCTGTATAGGCATCATCTTCGGGTAAATGGCGGCTATGAAAGCTTTCAATACGCTGTGCGGCAACGTCTAAAGCATCCAATACATCCTTGGTGCATTTAGTTTTGGCAGACTTTAATTCCTGCTCACTGACCCGGATGGTTGCTGCCGTTAGGTCAAGCCGGTCAAATCGGGTGGTATAGTCAAAGAGTGCCGCATCTCCGCGTATTCGGACATCCTTCAGGATTGCACGTACCACGTCTGCAACATCCGTATCTGAATCCCTGCGGGCGTTCAGGAATTTTTTAAAATCCTGATTAAATCCGGGCTCTGCTACGTTTAATGTCGTTACCATCTACTCATCACTTTAAATCTTTTCGGGCGCCGATATTTTTTAATATCTCGCTGATTTCTTCATTACGGGTCTTGAAGGCCGTACGGTTGACTATGAAGCGCGAGGTGATATCAATGATTTTCTCGATCTCCACCAAACCATTTGCCTTGAGGGTATCGCCGGTGCTGACCAGATCAACAATACGCCGGCACAGACCAAGGCTTGGCGCCAGTTCCATCGCCCCGTTCAGCTTGATACATTCGGCCTGCACACCGCGTTTTGCAAAATGCTTTCGGGTCAGGTTGGGGTATTTTGTAGCCACACGAACATGGCTCCAGCGACTTGGGTCATCATTTTCGCTCAGGGATTTCAGTTCCGCAACCGATACCCGGCAATGACCTATGTCCAGATCCAGCGGGGCATATATTTCGGGGTAATCAAATTCAAGCAGTACATCATTGCCCGCCACCCCAAGATGGGCTGCGCCAAAGGCAACGAAGGTCGCCACATCAAAGCTTCTGACCCTGATTATTTTAAGCAGAGGGTTATTGGTATCGAAGGTAAGCTTCCGCGATTTGGGATTGTCAAAATCCGGTTCCGGAATAATTCCGGCCCCGCGAATGATTGGCATAACCTCTTCAAGGATACGGCCTTTAGGCAGGGCCATGATCATGGGTTCATTAGAAGACACTTGTGTTTTAAACTCCAGAAATTCAAATAATTGCCCCGTTGTACAAAATTGTGGGCAAACTATCCAGTATTTTCATCCTGAAGAGCGTTAAGAATTTCATGCTTGGGATGGCATTTAGCGGCCCAGATATCACCAATATCCTGCATATGTGCCGAAATCATCTCACATTCCAAGCGTATTACCCCATCGCCGGAGAAGATAAAATTTACATGAAATGTCTTATCTTCCAATTGGATGGCCTCAACAGCTAATAGCTCCAGAGGATGCTCTTTCAGGGGCGTTGCAATATTATGGCTACTGATTTTCATCACGTCATCGAAATTCAGGCCTGTCCGTATTCGACTACAGGGCATCCCTTTTTCCGGCAGGATTTTGCCAGTATCAGGACAGCGGTTCTCCCAGACATAACGGTTCAGCATAATGACAAATTGCCTGCTTTCGCGAAGATAGGCAATATCGCCCATCATCGTTATCGCATCCTGAAGATAGGCAGACATGATGGTAATGTCTTCTATGTCTTCGGCTCTGAGCTTTAGCTTATCCAATATGCGTCCCCTGCCGTTAAATGCCGTCTGTTTGCTGGCGGGATATTTTCGCGCCACATGAACTTAACTTTTGTACCAGACGTTCATAGCCCCGGTCCAGATGATAAATTCGCATAACCTCGGTAATGCCCTCTGCGGCCAGTCCGGCCAGCACAAGCGACATGGATGCCCGAAGGTCAGTTGCCATCACCGGAGCGCCTAAAAGTCGCTCGATACCCCGGATTGTGGCGGTGGAACCATTGACGGTAATATCCGCGCCCATGCGGCAGAGTTCCGGCACATGCATAAATCTGTTTTCAAAAATGGTTTCCGTGATCACCGATGCGCCGTTGCAAAGCGTCATCATGGCCATAAGCTGGGCCTGCATATCGGTCGGAAAACCGGGAAAGGGCTGGGTGACGGCATTAATGCCAATTATTTTTTCTGGCCCAAGTCGGAACAGCAACCCCTTGTCTGTTTCTGTGAAAACCAGACCGGCCTGTTTCAGAATTTCCAGCGATCCGGTCATCACGAAAGGGAGATTCTCACCCACAAGTTCCAGCTCGCCGTCGGTCATGGCCGCAGCAATCGCATAACTTCCCGCTTCGATTCTATCAGGCATAACGGTATAGTCCGCCGCGTGAAGCTCACTTACCCCGATAACCTCCAGTCGCGATGTGCCAATGCCGGAAATTTTTGCACCCATGGCAACAAGGCAATGGGCAAGGTCACTTATTTCCGGCTCCTGCGCGGCATTTTCAATGGTTGTGGTGCCATCCGCAAGGCAGGCCGCCATCAGGATGTTTTCTGTGGCCCCAACGGAAACAATGGGAAAATGAACTGTGCCACCGGTGAGTTTCCCCGATGCCCGCACATAGCCTTCTTTCAGTTCGATTGTGGCCCCGATAGCCTCAAAAGCCTTCAGGTGCAAATCAATAGGACGGTTGCCGATAGCACATCCACCAGGCAGGGAGACAATAGCCTCGCCTTCACGGGCCAATAATGGCCCCAGCACCAAAATAGAGGCGCGCATCTTGCGGACAATGTCGTATGGGGCGGTGGTGCTGGTGATCTGGGGCACGTTAATAGTTGCGGTCTGACCACTGCCGATGTCCCAGCCTTCTTCCTCATAGCTGATGGTGGCACCCAGTTCTTCCAGCAGGCTCGCCAGCGTTTTAATATCCGCCAGATGGGGCAGGTTATTCAGGGTCAGGCCACCTTTGGTCAGCAGTCCCGCACACAAGAGTGGCAGGGCCGCATTCTTTGCTCCGCTGATGGGCAGTTGACCTTCTAATCTGTGGCCGCCTTCTATGACTATTTTTTCCATATTATCTTTGCCTCAATCGCCGGCGCTTTCCTTATTTCCGCTATAGTAAACTAAAGCTAGGGCAGCTTAGGCTATCCTCGTATTAACTCGGGCGGCCGCTTGGCCTTGCCTCACCCAAGTAGGGTTCGGGTATTACAGTTTGGGTAGGGTTACGCCGGTTTGGCCCATGTATTTGCCGTCTCTTGCATTATAGGGAACCTCGCAGGGTTCATTACCCTCGAAAAACAGGAACTGGCAGGCACCTTCGTTGGCATAAATTTTGGCGGGCAGGGGGGTTGTGTTGGAAAATTCCAGCGTAACATGACCTTCCCAGCCGGGCTCCAATGGGGTTACATTGACAATGATGCCGCAACGGGCATAAGTGGATTTGCCAAGACAAATCACCAGCACATCTTCGGGGATGCGGAAATATTCCACCGTTCGGGCCAGCGCAAAAGAATTGGGCGGAATAATGCAGACATCGCCGGGACGGTCAACGAAACTCTCTGAAGCGAAATTTTTTGGGTCAACTGTAACTGAATCCACATCGGTGAAAATCTTGAACTCCCTTGAAACCCTTGCATCATAGCCATAAGAAGACAAGCCGTAAGATATTACACCATCGCGCTTTTGGCGATCTTCGAAGGGTTCAATCATGCCTCTGTTTAAGGCTTGTTCCCTGATCCATTTATCCGACATGATGGCCATATGATTATTGATCCTTTTTCAGCTTTATTTCTATCTGTGTTTTTGTAACCCAGAATGCATCTGTCTACAAGTCTGTAGGCGATGACAAGGCTATTCTTTTGCTTTATCCGGTGCAGATTTTCTTTTGGGCGTGGTGGTAGCCTGCTGCTTGCGCCGCTTCAGATTGTTTCTGAGCGCCTGTGCCAGCCGGTCCTGTTTTTCTTTTTGTTTGTCTTTTTTTGTCATGATGATACCGCTAGTTTACGATCAATTAAGGCTAATTTAGGGGCAAATTCTAATAATCGCAAATAATTCCGGAATAGGGCTTGCAGAGTCACAAAAGCTATGGCATCTTCCGCGCCATTCTGACAGAGGATATTTATCTGTCTGGCCCATGTATCAAGGGCCGCTGTAGCTCAGTGGTAGAGCGCGTCATTGGTAATGACGAGGTCGGAAGTTCAATTCTTCCCAGCGGCACCAGTTTTTACACATTATCTTTTAAAATCAATGTTCTATATTTTTAATAATGGTTGTATCCTTTGGAAAATTCCAAAGGTCATGCAAAGTGCTGTAAAATTCAAATTTTATTCAAGTATGTCTGATATAAATTAATAGTTCAAAGAGGTATGCGGCCTATTGTGCAGGATATTCTCAAAAGGTATGGTATAGCGCTTGATAAAGAAGGGCAGAGTTTCAATTTATTATGCCACACGGCACTGAGGACATGGGTTTCTCTTGAAAAGGGGGCCGCTGAGGGCGTTAAGGGGGAGCTTTGGGTCCATGTTTTCGGATAATATTCCGGGATGTCCTGTCGCGTAAGGAAACATATATTTTACACTAATT
>DAOWHQ010000180.1:0-8185 GCA_030641355.1 Alphaproteobacteria bacterium | reverse complement strand
GCTATGATCGGCTGGTTCGGTTGTGCGATGCTGTGCTATGTGACACCGAAAGAACATTTGGGATTGCCGGACAGGGATGATGTGAAGGTGGGCGTTATAACCTACAAGATCGCCGCCCATGCTGCCGACCTTGCCAAGGGCCATCCGGGTGCGCAGTTGCGCGACGATGCCTTATCCCGTGCACGGTTTGATTTCCGGTGGGAGGATCAGTTTAACCTGTCCCTCGATCCTGAAAAAGCGCGGGAATATCATGACCTGACCATGCCGAAAGAGGCACATAAGGTAGCCCATTTCTGTTCCATGTGCGGCCCGAAATTTTGTTCCATGAAAATCTCACAGGAAGTGCGCCAGTTCGCCGACAACGGCATGAAAGATATGGCCGAAAAATTCAAGGATTCCGGCAGCGAGCTTTATCAAACCGTGGGCGCCAATAAAACATCCAATGATGCGTTGGGGTGAGGGGACATAATATAGCTCCGTCATTCCTGCCTACGCAGGAGGCAGGTATCTAGTTAAATAAAAAGAAGTCATCTCCGATGTCATTATTTATTAAGAGGACTGGATTCCTGTCTTCGCAGGAATGACTAAGGTGAGGCGAGGGTGTGGGAATGATGTTATTAAGGGTGGGACATATTGTTATGACCCTCATTTTACTGTACTAGGGAGCCATGTAGGAGATCATATGGCTGGGACTAACAGTTTGGAAAATGAAATATTACATGATGATGGCCCCGCGATTATTTTGATCGGGGCGCAGCTTGGCGAGAATATCGGCAAGGCGGTTCGGGCTATGTATAATTTCGGGCTGACCGACCTGCGGCTTGTCATGCCCCGTGATGGCTGGCCTAATCCGGATGCTATTCCGGCGGCGGCGGGGGCGGATATTGTGCTGGATAAGGCGCGGGTGTATGAGAGCACCGCAGAGGCCATTGCTGATCTTACCCATGTTTATGCCACGACCGCACGGCGGCGGGATATGATTAAGACAGTGGTAACGCCCCATAAATGCGCGTCCCTCATGCGCTCGCATTGTGATGAGGGCTTGAAATTTGGTCTGTTGTTCGGGCCGGAAAAGGCGGGGCTTAAGAATGATGATGTGGCTTTGGCCGATGCCATCGTATCTGTGCCGCTCAATCCGGCTTTTGCCTCTATCAATCTGGCACAAGCCGTGATCCTGATGTCTTATGAATGGTTTCAGACCGGGAGTGATCAACCCGATCAATATACCCCGCAGCTCGACACCACACCCGCATCATCAGATGATCTGCAAAAGCTGTTTAATCATATGGAAGAAGAACTGACCGAGGCCGGATATTTTCGCCATGATCAGCGGCGCTCTACCATGAAGCGGAATCTGCGTAATATCTTTAAACGATCCGAGCTGACCCGCGAGGAGGTCAGCACCCTGCGCGGGGTGGTTAAGGCCCTTGCCACGGGTGGCGGGCCGGGCTGGATTGCGGAAAAGGCTGAATTGAAAAAGAAAGATGAGGAATAAGGTTTTGATTTTGGTTCCGGTGTAACAAGTTACACCATGAACCACGCTCAAGGCTGTTTTCCATTGACTTTCCCGTGCCCTTCACTATATTCCGCCAAACGTGAATGACTCAGGCGAAAATCTTGAGTTGCGTGAGGTAGGGCATATCTTATTTCATGGCGCTGATTTCAACAATTTAACAGAAGCGATTCTATAAAATGACTAAACGTACACAAGCTAAGTATAAAATTGACCGCCGCATGGGTGAAAACATCTGGGGCCGTCCAAAATCTCCCGTAAATTCTCGCGAATATGGGCCGGGCCAGCATGGTCAGGGTCGTCGCAGCAAGCTTTCCGATTATGGTATCCAGTTGCGCGCGAAACAGAAGCTCAAGGGCTATTACGGCGATATTACCGAAAAACAGTTTAAACGCATTTACAAAGATGCTGACAAAATGCGTGGTGACACGGGTGCATTCCTTGTTGGTCTGCTGGAAAGCCGTCTGGATGCTTTGGTATATCGTTCAAAATTCGTACCAACCATCTTTTCTGCCCGTCAGTTCGTCAATCATGGTCATGTGACAGTGAATGGCAAAAAAGTGAATATCCCAAGTTACCGCGTTAAAGTTGGTGATGTGGTTGAGATCCGTGAGAAATCACGTCAGATCCCCATGGTTATTCAGGGTATTGATTCAAACGAGCGCGATGTTCCCGAATATCTAGCTCTGGAAAACAACGGAACTAAGGTTACTTACCTTCGTGTTCCTCTGTTGGATGAAATTCCTTATCCTGTGCAAATGGAACCAAATCTTATCGTGGAATTTTACTCACGCTAAACTTAAGTTACATTCATAACCAAAATTTTAATAAACTGCCCACTATTATAGTTGGGCAGTTTTTTTGTTAATCACTATGCGGTATAATAAAAACTGATATAGATTTTGGTTGATTTTCCAAGTGTAGCATCTTCGTTACAATGAGAAAAATATTGTTAATAATTTTGAATTTTATTATGGTTTTAATATAGTAATGGGGAGCGTTTGGAGTATGTTTTTGTGGATAAGTTTGAGTTCTCTACAGCTTTTTTAATCGGTCAGGAAAAGATAGATTCTGATCATATTGACCTTATTGCCATATTAAATGAAATGGTTGATGGTTTTATGCAGGGTGATACGCGTCTCTGCCAAAATAAATGGCAGGAGTTTTACACAAAATTGGAAAAGCATTTTGCAGATGAAACAGAAATAATGATAAATTATGGTTATATAGATGATGATGTGGATGATGATCATCAGAAGATGTTAGACCATATTATAAATCTGGGAAATAAAGAGAATTCGTTGGAAAACTGGGAAGGTTGCCTTTATGAAATGCGGAATTATCTTTTGTCATGGATTTTGAAGAAAGATTTGTTATTCGCTGAGCATCTGGTCACGATAGGATATAATAAAACTTAGAAGATATAATCAAAAAAAAGAGCCCCCAACCGGGGCTCTTTTTTTGGTTAGGCCTTTGGTTTAATGTCATTCTGTTCAAACAACCCCACCAACTCACCATTGGCAGCCATTTCGCGGATGATGTCACACCCGCCGACAAATTCACCCTTAACGTAAAGCTGTGGAATAG
The DNA here is from genome assembly GCA_030641355.1 of Alphaproteobacteria bacterium. Lineage (GTDB taxonomy): Bacteria > Pseudomonadota > Alphaproteobacteria > Sphingomonadales > Emcibacteraceae > Paremcibacter. Next base: position 5,085 of record DAOWHQ010000180.1, on the reverse strand, counting down.
TGGGCCATTCGCTGAATTCCTTGATGCCGTCCCGCAAGGCAGGGTCCTGAAGCACATCGAAGGCCTCAAAATCAACTTTGAAATGGTTGAGAACTTCTATCACCGCAGAAGAAAATCCACATTGCGGGAACATTGGGCTGCCTTTCATATAAAGCACGATGTCACTGTTTTTAATATCATCTTCGATACGTGTGAAAACTGGATTAGTCATTTGTTTTTCCTGATTAGTGGTTGTTTTATTCTGGTATTGAGGTTTGCAGGGCGAGGGCATGAAGATCATCACCCATCTTGCCCTTGAGGGCCTTATAGACCATCTGATGTTGCTTGACGCGGCTTTTGCCAGCAAATTCCTGTGATGTGACATGGGCAGCATAATGGTCGCCATCACCGCGCAAGTCCTGAATGGTAACTGTTGCATCGGGGATAAATTCCCGGATCATTTCTTCAATTTCTGTTGCTTCCATTGCCATTTTTTTGGCTCCTGATTAATCAATGCTCATATAGTCTGGCATCCAGCCCTTATGGGTGGTGAGCAGTTCTGAGACTGATATGGGGGCGATGTTGTTTAAAGTCAACTCATTGCCACCAACATTACCAATATTTTGCACAGATACACCAGAATTATTGGCAGCAGCCACAATGTTATCTGCTTTATCCGCAGGGACAGAAAGAATATAACGCGCCTGATCTTCACCAAAGGCGAAAGCATGGGCGGGTACGTTCCCCGCGTCAACGGTAACAGTCATACCCAATTTAGCTGCCATGACCATTTCCGCCAGGGCTACATAAAGCCCACCATCAGAAATATCATGACAGGCGGAAATGTTACCCATATTTATTTGAGCGCGGACAAAATCACCGTTTTTCTTTTCAACATTGAGATCAACAGGCGGCGGTGCGCCTTCTTCCCGCCCTTCCATAATTTCAAGATAAAGAGATGCACCAAGATGGCCTTGTGTATCCCCGATCAAGAGCAGAAGCTCACCTTCTGTTTTGGGCTCAATGGTGACCATCTTACTGGAATCATCGAGAATCCCAACACCGCCAATAGCCGGAGTTGGATGAATTCCAGTGCCGTTGGTCTCGTTGTAAAGCGACACATTTCCCGAAACCACCGGATAGTCCAACGTGAGACAAGCCTCGCGCATACCTTCGATGCATCCGACAAACTGGCCCATGATTTCGGGTCGTTCCGGATTGCCGAAATTCAGACAATCTGTGATCGCAAGCGGGGTCGCGCCCACGGCTGTGATATTGCGCCATGTTTCGGCTACGGCCTGTTTGCCGCCCTCTACGGGGTCGGCATAACAATAACGCGGAGTACAATCGGTGGATATGGCAATGGCCTTATCCGTTCCATGAACCCGAACCACGGCGGCATCCCCGCCCGGTTTCTGGATGGTATCAGCCATGACCTGCATATCATATTGCTGCCAGATCCAGTCGCGAGAGCATAGATGCTCAGAACCAATCATTTTAAGCAGAGCCTGTTTCATATCCGCAGGGGCAGGAACATCTTCAGTTTTAAGGAATGGCTTTGGTTGTGTTTTTACCCACGGGCGGTCATATTCCGGTGAATTATCGGCTAGGGGCTGGGTCGGAATATCGGCAACCACTTCGCCTTTGAATTTTAGGGTGAGATTGCCAGTATCGGTGATTTTTCCGATGACGGCAAAATCAAGGTCCCATTTATCAAAGATCGCCTTGGCTTCTGCTTCACGGCCCGGTTTAAGAACGATCAGCATGCGTTCCTGACTTTCGGACAGCATCATCTCGTATGGGGTCATATTTTCTTCGCGCTGGGGAACCATATCAAGGTTAAAGTCAAAACCAACGCCGCCACCGGACGCCATCTCAACGGATGATGATGTCAGGCCCGCCGCCCCCATATCCTGAATAGCAACAACCATATCGGTGGACATCAGCTCAAGACAGGCTTCGATGAGTAGTTTTTCGGTGAAGGGGTCGCCAACCTGCACGGTTGGGCGTTTTTCTTCGGTATCCTCTGTGAATTCGGCAGAGGCCATTGTCGCGCCGTGAATTCCGTCCCGTCCGGTTTTGGAACCTACATAAATAACGGGGTTGCCGATACCTGCTGCAGCAGACAGGAAGATCTTATCCTGATCCGCAAGGCCAACCGTCATGGCATTTACCAGAATGTTGCCATCGTAAGAAGGATGAAAGTTTGTTTCACCACCAACAGTCGGCACACCAACACAATTGCCGTAACCGCCAATGCCTTCGACCACGCCGCTTAAAAGATGTTTTGTCTTGTGATGTTCAGGAGAACCAAAACGCAGGGCATTCATATTGGCAATGGGACGTGCGCCCATGGTAAATACATCGCGTACGATTCCACCGACGCCTGTTGCCGCACCTTGGTAAGGTTCGATATAGGACGGATGGTTATGGCTTTCCATTTTGAAAATGATAGCCTGATTATCACCAATATCGATCACACCGGCATTTTCACCGGGGCCATGGATAACCCAAGGTGCCTTGGTCGGCAGGGTTTTCAGATGCAATTTTGAGGATTTATAAGAACAATGCTCGCTCCACATAACGGAAAAAATACCCAGTTCCGTGAGTGTTGGGGTCCTGCCTAATATTTCCAGGCACAGGGCATATTCGTCATCACTAAGGCCATGTTCCTTGACCAGCGCATCGGTAATTTCTACGTTATTATTCCAAGTCATAGGGTGACCCTTAATTAAGTGCGTTGATCATGCTTTTAAAGAAACCTAGGCCGTCTGTACCGCCCTGCGCATCTTCAATTAGCCGTTCTGGATGAGGCATCATGCCAAGGATGTTTTTGCGGCGACTGATAATACCTGCGATATTATTACGGGACCCGTTGGGGTTTGCGGCTTTCGTTGCCTCGCCCGCGTCATCTACATAACGAAAGGCTACACGACCTTCATCCTCTAATGCCTTCAGCGTATCATCGTCTGCGAAATAGTTGCCGTCATGATGGGCCATGGGAATGTTAATCACCTGACCCTGCGCATAAGCATTGGTGAAGGGAGTGTCGTTATTCTCGACCCTGAGATTTACGTCTTTACAGACAAATTTCAGACTTTCATTGCGCATCAATGCCCCCGGCAGTAATCCGGTTTCGGTCAGAACCTGAAACCCATTGCATACGCCAATAACATTGCCGCCCCGATCAGCATGTTCAATGACACGTCTGGTCACAGGGGAGCGGGCCGCCATGGCGCCGCAGCGCAGGTAATCACCAAATGAGAAGCCACCGGGAAGGGCGATCAAATCAACATCAGGGATGTCTTCATCCTGATGCCAGATTATATGGGGTTTTTGTCCTGTGATTTTCTCTAATGCAACAATCATATCGCGGTCACAGTTTGAGGCAGGAAATACTATTACAGCAGTTTTCATGGCAGTTATTCAATCTCGATTGAGTAATTCTCAATGACAGTATTGGACAGCAGCTTTTTACACATATCTTCAACAGAAGCTTGTGTTTTTTTCGGATCGGTTTCGGCCAGGTCCAGTTCAATATATTTACCTTGCCGGACGTCATTCACGCCATCAAAGCCAAGGGCGGCAAGAGCATGTTTTATGGCCTTGCCCTGCGGGTCTAGTACGCCATTTTTTAAAGTAATATGAACACGTGCTTTCACGGTATGCCTTCCTTTATTTAAAGAGTAATTCCAAGGCGTCTAGCGACTTCCCTGTATGCTTCAACTTCGCCGCCAAGATCACGGCGGAAACGGTCTTTATCAAGTTTTTCATTGGTTTTCATGTCCCATAGACGACAATTGTCAGGGCTGAATTCATCAGCAAGAATAAGGCGATAGCTAATGCCATCTTCATCATATATGCGGCCATATTCAAGTTTGAAATCGATCAGGTTAATGCCAACCCCGGCAAAAAGACCGCGCAGGAAGTCATTAATTTGATGGGTCATATCAAAAATTTCGCTCAGTTCCTCATCGTCTGCAAGATCAAGGGACAGTATATGTTCTTCGGCAATAAGCGGATCACCCAGATCATCGTCTTTCAGGGAAAATTCGATCAGGGGGCGCGCAAGAGGTGTGCCTTCTTCAATACCAAGACGTTTGGCCATTGTCCCGGCGACAACATTACGGACGATGACTTCTAATGGTACAATTTCCACTTCACGAACTAGCTGCTCACGGTCGCTAAGGCGTTCAATAAAATGAGTGGGAATACCAATGCGCTCTAGGTGGTTCATCACCAGTTCGGTGACCTTATTGTTGATGATTCCCTTGCCGGTAATCGTCCCTTTTTTCTGGTTGTTAAAGGCGGTGGCATCATCCTTGAAATATTGAACGATTGTGCCATCTTCTGTACCCTTGTAAAGAATTTTGGCTTTGCCTTCGTAGAGTTTTTCGCCTTTAGGTATCTCAGGGGACATATCAGCTTTCCTATTACAATTAGTCGACAGAATCAAACGAGGCGAACATATATCAAATAGCCTGAGAAAACAATTAGCGAGCGGGCATTTAGGAAAAAGAGTTTTGTCCATTTGATCAAAGAATCTGGACTTTAAAATAAAGTTGTTATACCCATATAAAATTATGGAAACAAAATGCTATCTGGCGTACATATAAGTAATAAGATATTATAAATTGGTTTTTTAAAGGAGATAGGATAAATGACCCAATTTGACGACCGTGAACAGGCCTATGAGAAAGAGTTTGCCCGCAATGAGGAATTCGATTTCAAGGTAGCCGCGCGCCGCAATAAGCTGCTTGGGTTATGGGCGGCTGAGAAGATGGGCTTAACCGGAGCCGTGGCAGAGGTTTATGCCAAGGAAGTTATTCATGCTGACTTTGAAGAAGCCGGTGATGAGGATGTCTACCGTAAAGTGCATGGTGACTTAAGCGAAAAGGGTGTTGATTTTTCCGAACATCAAATCCGCCGTGAAATGGAAGACCTGCTCGTTAAAGCACGTGAGCAGATGACATCAGAACTCAAGGGCTGATTATAAATTAATATTATATATTGGTAAAAAAACCACCCCCGACTGCAATCGGGGGTGGTTTTTATTTGTTCGCCCGATGGGATGTTGACCACTGAGGGCACTATTGATACTGTTGC
>DAOWHQ010000109.1:0-2298 GCA_030641355.1 Alphaproteobacteria bacterium | reverse complement strand
TAAACCGTCTTATCCTGCCGATCAGCCCCAAAGGACTGATCAAGCAGGATATTTATTGACGAAATATCATTCTTTTTAATAGAGCTTATTCGAAACATTATTCGGTTTATCCAACAATAATTCAACCATTATGCGTTTAGCATAAATTTTTGTTGGGAACAAGCAATATACTTACAAAATGAATTTACCAGTCAACCTGAAAGCGCAGGCCGAATGTATTAACATCGGTAACACCTTCGGGGCTGTCTTCAATATCGGAGTGGGAATAGTTAGCCATGAAGCGGGTGTAATTATTCAGGTGCCAGTTCACACCCAGAACAATCGTATCCTGCTTGCCACCCATAATCATGGCCTCTTCATCATTCAGGTCGATAGTATCATATCGCACGGCAACCTGCCATGCGCCCATGCCGCCATCAAAAACAGGGTTTTTGACTTTCGCACGACCCATAGCGCCTTTTTTATAGCCCCGGCTTTCGCCCGTGATGAAATAGCTCAGATCAACATATCCGCCCTTAAAGGAAGCATCTTCTGCTGAACTATCAAGCGCATCGGCTTTGATCCAGGCATATTCAGCCTGTGCAGAGAATGGCCCCATAATACCGGCAAGTTCAAGACCGAAGAAAGTGTCTTTATCAGCAGCAAAATTACCTGTGCTTACATAGCGGCTTGCGGCAAGGTGAGCATGAGGACGTTGGCGATAGCGGATGGTGTTGTCGCCATTGTCATTTTCGCGGGTGAACCATGATGCGCCCATATGAACGCGTGTATCACCCATTTTCGGGCCATAGGTAACGCGAGCGCCATAGGTGCGGCCTTCTTCGTCAACATCTTTGCCGTTGCTACCCTGAAAAATACCGGCTTTGAATGTGACATCATTTTTCACGTATCCCAGCGCAATACCGATATTACGGCTCAGGCCGAAAGCGTCAGTAAAGGCGGCGCGTTCCATGAAGGTGATATAACGGGAAGAAGTTTGCTCTTCCAGGGATGCCGGAACTTTGAACTGACCGAATGTCAGGGACACTGGCTTCAGTTTCCATTGCAGGTAAGCATCTTTCACATTGACTTCGTTACCACCGAAATCAGCTTCAAATTTATATTTGATGTCCTTGAACAAAATACCTTCAACGCCGAGACGGGCGGTACGGAATTCTGTGGCATCAACTTTTTCACCTGCAACGGTGACACCGTTATTTTTAACGGAAACATTTCCGTAATCTGTAAAGATACGGCCCCGAATTTTCATTTTGAATTTACCATCCGTGCTGGCAAGTTCTGGTGCGCCTTTCCATTTCACTTTCAGGTCAGGCGATTTTTTCGCAGCAGAGGCTTGTGTTTTCTCAAGCTCTTCAACTTTTTTGCTTAAGGCATTGATCTGCTCCTTCAGTTCCTGAAGCGTTTGGGCAGATGCGGCAGGCGCGAAGGCAACACTACAAATTGCTGTTGCGGCCAATAAGCCTAAGATGGGTTTCCTCGTCATTATGATATTTCCTTTATCATCAAATAATTTTTACAAACTGTTATAGCCATGAGCCAATAAAAAACATCGGCCTCAAAAGGGAAATTATCCATAATATATGTAAGTTTTATGACAGTTTCGTTACGCTTAAAATAATAATTCAGGATGCCTGTATTTCATCCCGTGCTTTGATGACAATCCCCGCATTTTTAACAACTCATCTATCGGCGATATAGAGGGAGGCTTTCGTCGGAGGAAACCTGATATTTGACAGAGAAGTCTTCAAAGGCTTTCAGCGCATCATCAATATCTTTCCCCGCCTTGACCTCATAGGACGTAAAGCCACAGCGTTGTAGATAAAATATCTGATCGCGCATCACATCACCCACGGCCCTCAGTTCTTTTTTGTATCCGAAACGGTCGCGCAAGATCTTGGCATAGGAATAACCGCGCCCATCATTGAAGCTGGGGAAATTTATGGCGATCAGGTCAAAATTATCCAGATCACCGGATATATCTTTCGGATGCTGATCAGGCTGCAACAGCAAACCGACATTACGGCCCGAAAGATCTGTTTCCCGCCATACACCCAACGAAACGATGATATTACCGTCGGGCAAGTCGCCCTCACCAGAATAATGAACCCATGTGTCTTCAACAATGGCTTTATCTTTGATAATTTTCATAATTTCGCTCCCTTAAGGGAAAATTCTTCGTAAATGACTTTAAAGGGTTCGGCGCCAACACGGCGGTAAGTATCAAGGAACCGTTCCCCCTCAACCCGTATATCCACATATATCTTTAAAATATCATCAATTGCCTGAACAACCTCGTCT
>DAOWHQ010000181.1:0-24564 GCA_030641355.1 Alphaproteobacteria bacterium | reverse complement strand
GCCATGAAAAATAATATCCTTGAATTTGCCCCCAAGCACCCGGATAAAACTTTCATCCTCATGGATGAAAGGGTAGATATTGATTACCCCAATCTGATCACAACATATTTTAAAGCATCTGAGGCAGCTTATCTGGCTGGTATATTAGCCGCGGACATGAGTGAAACTGGCGTGCTGGGCATTGTTGCGGGGCTTGGTGTTCCTGCTGTTGAAGACTTATTGATGGGTTTCCGTCAAGGGGCGAGAGACACCAAAAAGGATATTACAATACATACTGAATATATCTCGGATTTCGCCGAGACGACTAACATATGGAGCAATCCTAATATTGCTGCTCAGATAACCACTAAAATGTACAATACAGTGGCGGCGGATATTATATTCAGTGTTGCAGGTGGATCTAATTTAGGGACTTTCAGTGCCGCAAGGAAATTAAAGATCAAAGCAATTGGTGTCGATGCGGATCAAGATCATCTCTCCAGAGGAGTGATTTTGACCAGTGTGATGAAGAATCTGGATAATGTTCTGGAAATTTTAATACGTGATTATCTTAAGGGTAACCTAAAAAGCGGTAGCAATGTCTTTGGGCTTACTGATGGAGGAGTATCCATAAGCCCAATGCTTTATTCAAAGCATTTAATACCGTCAGATACGTTAGATAAAATCACTAAAACGAGAAAATCTATAATTGACGGTAAAATTAAAGTTATTTCTGTCTGGGATAATACAAAGGAAAACAATGCCCAATAGTAACGAGTTTTCCTTTTTCAATCGCTTGAAAATTTCAACTAAAATGAGTCTTGTGATCATTAGTTGTTTGTCAATATTCATGCTCAGCATTAGCCTGTTTTTTATCGATATGATAATCAAAGGGGCGGAGGACGAAGCTGAACATAATAATAAATATATTCTGCGTCTTGCCAGTGATCTTTATCTGCATCCCTTGATGGAATCAGACTTTGCGGCAATCATGGAATTAACCCTTACGTTTCTTGAAAATGAACATACCATTAAAGTAGCGGTCTATAATGACAAGGGCATGAATGTCATCCCCATTAATCAGAAAATAGGCAGTGATGTTAAGAATGTCCGCGAGTTTCGTCATATAATTGCGATTAAGGCCGGTAGTGATTCCGGAAATCTTACCGTCGGGGAAGTCGTAATTTCATTCAATATGGATGACCTATACAGTAAAATTGCAACGGCGCAAAAAACCCTAATTCTCTATATTGTCATCGCGATGATAGTGACGACCCTGCTAATGCGGTTCCTGCTCAATCTCTTCATCAGAGCCCCCATCGTGGAATTATCAAAATCAGTACAAGAAGTAAAAAAAGGCAACCTGAATAAAAGGGTTAAGGTGCTCGCCAATGATGAAATCGGGACTTTGGCCAAAGCCTTCAATGAAATGACCCCCCATTTGGCCACTGTCAATGAATTGACCAGTGCAAAAGAAGCTGCGGAAGCCTCCAATCTTGCAAAATCCGAGTTTCTTTCTTACATGAGCCATGAGCTGAGAACACCTCTTAATGCGGTGATTGGATTTTCCGAAACCCTGCGTCTGCCATTTTTCGGCAAACTGAATGAAAAACAGATAGAATTTGTTGATAATATTCATCAGGGCGGAACATTACTACTTAAATTGATCAATGACCTGTTGCATCTGTCCAAGATCGAGTCAGGTGCTGTTGATCTTAGTCTCAAATATTACGACTTATCCGAAATTGTCCATGGTGTGGTCCCCATGGTTCAGCATATACTGACAAAAAATGCAGTGCATCTCCACGAAGAAGTTATTCCAGAGGGCCAGTGGTGTGTTTATGTGGATACGGTCCGTATGGATCAGGTTCTGGTCAATCTTATTTCCAATGCCGTCAAATATGGGCACAGAGGCGGCAATGTCTGGCTGTCCGTGGTTGAGATTGACAATAGCCATCTAAGGCTTTCTGTACGGGACGATGGCATTGGTATTGCGCAAGAGCAGTATGACAATATTTTTACCCCCTTTAACCGGGCTGGAATGGAACAATCGGGCATTGAAGGTACCGGTGCCGGGCTGTCCATCGTTAAAGCTTTGATGGAAGTGATGGGCGGTACCATTGGCTTTAACAGCAAGCTCGGCGAAGGTACTACCTTCTGGGTCGACCTGCCCGCATATACAAAAGAAAACCTGTCTAAGGAAAAAAATTTCCGACAACAGAAACACATTCGATCAAAATAAAGTTAGCCCATCACGGATTATGTGAGAAAAAAAGCTTAATACGAAAAACAACACTTAAGAACATCAACATGGCCTTTGGAAGGTAAACCGCTTTGGTCTCAAATAGTCTTGAATCTTCCAGTGCCGCATCACGGTGATAACCAATTGCGTGATAAGCTGGCATAGCAAGCATTTTCTTAAGCGCATCTCTGGATGGGTAATACACCAGAAAAACCCGATCCCATTGCTCATCAGCGGGGCCGATGAGAGACGATAGCACAGTTCCCACCCACAGGGGCCGCCCGCCAACCGAAAATAAGAAGGGCATGGTCTTTTTCGAATAAATATCATAAGCCTGCTGACCCGTCCGCCCGTCGGCACCTTGATTTTTAGCAGAATAAACCGCCTGCTCGCGAAATTTCAACATATTGAGCATAACAATAGGTTTGCCATCATGCTCACCCTGTATGAAAGAGCCCATTTGTTCGTCTGATGGTCTGACTGTTTTCATAACTTTTATCCTTACTTGTTGTTTTAATCATTACCGAAACACCATTAACAACCGTATTACCACAAAGGGGATCAACCAGTGTTTCAGCCGTAATATCATTAACGCAATTCCCCATGTGGGCAGTGGCTATTTTTATTTCGATTCCGTAATAATTATATTCCCACCCATGGGCCATACAAACAAGCCCCATGTTAATATCATCGTTAATTTCAGTAGCAACTTACATGGAACTAATTGATAACGGTTCCGTAATAATTTGCCCTGCCATCATATTTCACCGAATGACATCTTGTGAAGTGAAGCTGCGATTGGTGTTGAGCAGGGTTCGCGGGCTGACGTGTTGTTCGAAATAGTGCGGATTTTCGTGCAGAATACGGCTGTAAATGCCGATACCGAAATCTATCCAATCCCGCATCAGATCACAATAATGATAGGTCGGCTTGTTAATATCGTCATAGGTGGCATAGGATTCGTGATAACAGCCCCCGGAACAAAGATTTCTGATCCGGCAAGTATCGCACCAAGTACCGTCCCGGACGGCACGACCTTCAAGGAATTCGCCCAGTTCTTGTTTTTTAATACCCGTATCCACTGTACCGTATTTATCAATATCGGAGCCGGTAAATCGGTGACAAAGATTCAAGCCGCCCTCATGGTCCACAGCCAAAAGCCCGATACCGGCCCCACAAGGCAAAGCTTTTTTAGTGCCCTCATACAGATCTGTCATCATCTGATGCATATTGGAAAAGCCATTATTACGGTTCCGTAACGCTTCGCTAAGATAATGCTCACCCAGTTTTTTCATATTCTGAAACACCTCGTGCAATTCTTCATTACTGAGATTAAAAAGAGATATATCACCAGATGTTACGGGGGCGAAACCAACCTCAGCAAAGCCAAGATCATATTTCAGATGATTATGAATATTAACCACATCGGTTACCCCAGCGGTCAGGGTTACCCTTGCCCCCACGGGCCGGGCAGTATAACGGCTCAGCAGCATCCGAGCTTTCTTTGACACCACATCATAAGTCCCTTTGCCGCCGATGGTTTTGCGGTTTTTATCGTGAACGGCCTTTGGCCCATCCATGCTGATGGCGATACCAAACCTATGGTCATTCAAATAATCGATAATGTCTTCGGTCAGGAGAGTGGCGTTTGTGGTAACGGAAAAATCAACTTTTTTACCCTCCTCGGCACAACGGGCTTCCGCATATTCCACGGCACGTTTGATCAGGGCCATATTGCTCAAGGGTTCACCCCCGAAAAACACCACATTAACCCGGTCGCGGCTTTTACCCTCCTTCAACAAAAGGTCAATGGATTTTTTTGCCACGTCAAAACCCATCAATTCCCCTTTTGCGGGCGTGGTCAGGTCTTCTTTATAACAATAGGTGCAGCCCAGATTACAACCGGTATTCACATTGAGAATGATAGTACTGAGTGGATAATTTTCTATTTTGATTTTTTTGTGGTCGGGACGGATGGGGTCATCACCTCTGATGATTTTCATTTCAAGAAAATCTTCAACAACGTCAAGCACTTGATCCGGTTCGTAGCGACCCTTGAAGCACGCTTCCATTTCCTGCTGGCTGACCGTTTTTTTTTCCTTGAACAGGTCTAATATATCACCCGATATCTGATCCAGATCGAACAGTGACGTGGTCGGAATATGAAATAATATCCGTTTATCCCCCACAATGACATCATGGGCGTTATGGGGGATATAATGCAAACCTGCGGTCATAGATATTTTCCTTTGCTGCCCACTTTATACACAACGGCTTTATCATTTCTTGTCTGATAGTGACCTTTAATGCAACCAATGACAATAACAAAGGTTTAAGTAGCATTGGCATTAATATGATCCATAAGGCGGGCTGAGAGTACAAACTATCCCATACAAACTTGCTGACTATCTGTATATGTTGATTTTAATTCATTTCCATATTTTTGAGAACGTCACGGATTTCCTGTGTTTTACCTCTTGTATATTTTGCTATTTCAATATCGGCTTTCATAATGTGCCCATACCACCATTCCCGCAGAAAAAGATTTAGTTCACGCTGTATCTCCGGATCATAGTTCTTACGCCAGCTCTTGGCTAATTTATTCACCTCAGCAATGATACTTTGGTGGGCATCCCTATGTTCAATTAGGTCCGGATAGTTACAAACTTCCATAATTGCTTCCTCCCGCCTGAAATGAAAATGGGTATATTCGATGAGTTCAACGATGGTATCATTCATTTGTTTCTCGTCATAAAATCCAACTGATATTTTATTCGTGAGCGAAATGATTTTTTGATGGTCTTTGTCAATAGCATCAACGCCGACGCGCATGGTATCATTCCAGATAAGTATCTCCTTGTTGGTAATAAGAGGGAGTTCAAACCAAAAAACAGTACCTTTATCTTTCCTGCTTTCAAAATCGATGCGCCCACCCAGTCGTTCGGTGAGGAGTTTGCATATGGTCAGGCCTATGCCATGGCCCTCTCTTGCAACATCGGAATGACCCCCGATGCGTTGAAATATATTGAATATTTTTGCGTGATCTTTTTCGGCAATACCTATGCCCGTATCGGTTATGGATATATGCAAAAATTCTTCTTTGGTTTTTCGGCAATCTACGATTATGGCGCCATCATCAATATTATATTTTACCGCATTGGACAGAAGATTGATCATAACCTGTTTGAAGCGCATTTCATCGGTAAGAAGTAGATTACGGGAACCCTCCTCAACCTGATTAACAATCTTTATTCCCCGCACTGCTGCAAGGGGTAATATCTGGGCGATACAACCTTCAATCACCTGCTCTGCATCAATCTCTTCCAACAAAATAATTTCCTGTTCTGCCTCAATCTGGGAAAGATCAAGAATTTCATTGATGAGATTTAGAAGATGATTACCACCGATCAAAATATTATCCACATAGCCGCTCTGGGTTTTTGTCAGCTCATCTTTTGGGTTGAATTGCAGCATCTGTCCGAAGCCTAATATTGCGTTGAGAGGTGTTCGTAGCTCGTGGCTCATGCTGGCAAGGAAATCTGATTTAGCTTCGTTGGCTTTTTCGGCTTTTTCCTTGGCCTCCTCCAACTCCCTTTCATTCTTAATTCTTGCCGTAATATTCTTGGCACTACCGCGGTATCCTATAAATTGACCCGCGTTATCAAAAACCGGTACGCCGCTGATACTGACCTGTAGCTGGACTTTATCCTCAAAAATAGCTGAATATTCAAAATCCCTGAACGGAAGATGCGCTTCAAGCTCTGCTTTATGTCTATCCCATTTCTTGTTTTCTTCCCCTTCGCCCAAAAAATTCCACCGTTTAGTACCTATTACCTTGTTAATATCGTAGCCTGTAATTCCTTCAAAATTACCTGAGATAGATGTGTACCTGAGGTCGGCATCCATTTCCCAGAACCAGTCCGAAGCTACTTCTGCAAAATCACTGGCACGGCGTTCACTGGCCAACAATTCCTGCCGGGCTTCATTCTCTAAGTCCAGCATAATATTAAATACATCTGCAAGCTTGCCGAGTTCATCAACCCGGTCCACATCGGCACGCATATCACGGGAGCCTTTTGAAACTGAACTAGCCACATCGATAAGGCGGTAAATACCCCGCGATAACCCCAGACCCATATAATAGGCAAATATAATACCCACAATGATTGCTCCAAGCGTATAAAACGCACCATCACGGGCAATTTCTTTCAGGCTGATTGTGGTATCGGTACGATCAATGCCAACCCGCGCCCAGCCAATCTGATGGCCCTTTACAACAACCGGGGCCGCCACATCAATAACTACATCGCTATTTACCAAGACAACGATAGCCACATCATGATCAAGCAAAGAAAGGCTGATAGCATCATCTATATATTTACCGACCATTCTACGGTCAGTATAGCCCAATATTTTACCATTTAAATCATGGATCATGGCATAGCGCAGAGAGGGGTAGTTACTTTGAGAGTTAATCACCTCTTCCAGTCCGACAACATCGCTGGCTAATATCCAGGACGTACTGTTCGCCGCCAGAGTTTTGGCGAGACTTCCGGCCTGTTCAATGGTCTGTTCATGTAGAAAATTGCTTTGACGTGTCACAAGATCTAAAACAAAAATAGTCATTAGGACAGCATGAACCAAGGCAATCCCTATGATCAATTGACGCCTTATCGAGCCGGTCCAAAAATATTTTATTTTCTTGATAATAATCATTAACTAATACTCATTAACTAATACTCATGACTATATTTGTTTATCGAATATCTTGATATATTACTCCAATGGTCTCACTGACTGTTGAAATTTATCTAGAAATACGGCGACTGGCTTATAGGTATAGTTATCCGCTTCTTCAAAACGGGAAAGATCCATGGCCGATAATATTTTCACACCCTGGTCGTGTTCATGGAGCGAGAACAGCACCTTAGATACTTTTGCCACTAAATCAGGCGGCACATCATCCCGCACCACCAAGCCATTATTTACCAATGGTTTCGTCTGCCAGATCGGATAGACCTCTGCCGCCAGTTCTAGCCTTTCCGTTGACAATAAATTCCACGGCGCGGGCCAGGTAGCCGCCGCCGCAACATTACCAAGATATACATTCATCACTGAGGATTCCTGCGAGCCCACATAGCGAATATCAATATCCTTCATCACATCAATACCATGCATCTGAAGATAATATTGCGGCATCATTGTTGCTGCAAGTGCCGTGGGGGCAGGAAAACTGACTACCGCACCTTTCAGGTCTGTAACTTTTTTAATACCACTATCCTTGCGGACAAGGATGATACCGCGAAATTTGTGATCATCACCCATTTTGCCAAAAACATGATACCCATACCGTAATGAATTAATCGTCTGATAGGGGTTTGGGAGCGCAAATTCAAATTTGCCCGCATAGAGTTTCTTGTCATAAGATGCATAATTTCGCGAGGCCTCTAATTTAAAAGTCGCTTCGGGAATTTTCTCATTCAGATAATCCGTTAAGGGGCCGAATATCTCATACAGCCGTTCTGGATTATGCAGCGGGTGAACCCCTAAAATATATTCATGCTTAATGCCGGCTCTGTGATCAACAAATGTGGGGTTATAGGCATCATCTGTCTTCTGGTCGCACGCCGAAAGACCCCACAGAATACCAAATCCTACAAGAATCTTCCCCAACAAACCAGAATTTCTCATAACGCAACTCATAATCATTAACCCTAGCCCCCACCATCCTTATTGTCAATTTATATGATTACAAGTGATAATCTCAGCATGGTTAGGGTTTGACTTTTTATCAATTCTCCAACATGATCCCCCAAATAGTCGCTTAATGAATACGCGGCTTAAGGATAGCCAAAATGATAATTGACATAATAAGTTTTTGGGTTGTTGTTGCTGTTGCTGGTTTAGGCGGCATGGCCCTGTTGAAAATATTACTTACTGGACTGAGCACCACGCCTGTTCTGGGCCAATATCTTATAATTGATGAGATTTATGACAATAACATACTAGCAGTATTATTTTTCCCGCTTCGTATTGCTTTAAACTTATCTGTATTAGCACTCCCCTTGTATTTTGTTTATCTGCTGTTCTCACAAATGGTGTCCGTAAGTGTGCTTGCCACATTGGATGGCAAACTTGATCGCCAACATTATTATGGCTATGCCACAGACAATTTATATGGCGCGGTAAAGGTTGCTACAAAATTCGACCTTGCCTCTAGGGGGACGGAAGAACTGAACCAGATGGATGATGAGACATTTAATGCCATAATCAATAAAGTGGATGCATTCGAAACGGGTCTATATGGCACATTGCTAATCAATCAAACGGGGGCGCCATTATATCATTCCCGTATATATTATTATAACACAAACACATTCGAGGATATGGTTCTGTCCATGGATCCGGCTGATATAAAACCCGGTTCACAAGAAGAAAATATTCTTAAGAAAATAACCCACCTGCGTACCGCCATAGCTGAAAATGACGTCACCATTGCCAATGACGGTTATTTTATCACTGAGATGCCCCATCGAACATATGTGGGTTGTGCCGACAAAACGCCTGAAAACTTCATCTTTGATGGAAATGATTCTGTGGCCAATAAAGCCATAAATCAATATGTCGTGCAGCTAACGGAAGTACGTGCCGAAAGCTGTCCAACGAATTAAGCCGCGTTAAACCCGCCCCAGTGCCTGTTCAATATCGGCCAATATATCGGCTGCATTCTCCAGCCCTGCGGAAATACGCACAAGCCCCTCGGTGATGCCGAACCGCTCGCGCTCTTCCCGTTCGTACGTAGAATGGGTCATGGAGGCGGGATGCTCAACCAATGTTTCCGCATCGCCAAGACTGACAGCAATCTTGCACATCTCCAGCGAATTGAGGAATTTCAGACCCCCATCATGACCGCCGTTTAGCTCGAAAGCGATCATGCCGCCGAAACGCCGCATCTGTGACTTGGCAAGTTCATATTGCTCAAAAGACGGCAGGCCGGGGAAAAAGACTTTTTCCACCTTGCTATTGGCTTCCAGAAGCATCGCTATCTTCTCCGCATTATCACAATGCCGTTCCATGCGTAGCTCTAACGTCTTCAGGCCGCGGGTGATCAAAAAGGCATTCATGGGCGAAAGCACGGCCCCGGTCATATCCTTCAGGCCCACATAACGGATCTGCTCCATATCTTCTGCACTGGACAGGATAACCCCCGCCATCAAATCACCATGCCCGCCCAGATATTTAGTAGCACTGTGAACCACGATATCGGCGCCAAGCGCAATGGGGTTTTGCAGATACGGCGTGCAATAGGTACTATCCACCACCACCTTGGCATTTTTAGTATGGGCTATTTCGGAAATAGTTTTGATATCCACAATCCGCATATTGGGGTTGGCGGGCGTTTCAAAATAAACAATTCGGGTCTTGTCGGAAATTTCACGAACAAGATTTTCAGGGTCGCGCATATCAACATGGCGTACCGAAATGCCGAACCGCTCCATACCATGACGGAAAAAGGCGAAGGTACATCCGTATAAAGTCTCATCCACCAGAATTTCATCGCCCGGTGCCACGAAGCTCCAGAAAACGCTTGAAATAGCCCCCATACCGGACGCTACCGTGAGACAGGCTTCAGCCCCTTCCAGTTCCGCAAGTTTTTGCTCCAGTTCATTCAATGTGGGATTGCCAAGACGGGTATAGATATATCCGCCTTCCTCGCCCGCAAAACGCGCCCCGCCCTGTTCGGCCGTATCGAACTCAAAAGTGGATGTCATATAGATCGGTGAGGTCAGCGACCCATGAGGATCACTCTTATCTTGGCCCGAATGAATGGCACGGGTTGCAAAACCTTTTTGTTTGGAAGGAGATGACATAGCATACCTCATAAAATACTGTTATAATCAATGAAACTCATTATATCATGAGGCACCATTAATTGCCTTAAATCAGGATAAATCAAAATTTTATATCGAAAATATTTAAGAAATAGAAACAGATTAAAATAATATGATTGAATTCAATAAAAATTTTTCTCCTGAATATGGTGAGGTTACACAAGTCACCCCGCTTATCCGGCGACTCGTGGCCCATAACCCCTCGCCCTTCACCTTCCACGGTACAGGCACCTATATCGTGGGCACTGATAAAGTAGCGATCATAGATCCGGGGCCAGCCATAGCATCCCATATTCATGCCCTTGAAAAATTTCTGGAAACTGTAGAGGTCAGCCACATTCTGGTCACTCATAATCATGTGGATCACTCCCCTGCGGCCCATCCGTTGAAGCTGGTTACGGGGGCGGATATATTCGCCTTTGATACAGGCAGACAAGCCGATGTGGATAACCACGCCGAAGAAGGCAGGGATCAGCATTTTGCACCCGACCATATCCTGAAAGACGGTAATATGATTGAGGGGGATGGATGGACTTTGGACGTTGTCCACACACCCGGCCACCTGTCCAATCATATATGTTTTTGCCTGCGGGAAGAAAAGGCCCTGTTCAGCGGCGATCATGTGATGGGATGGTCAACATCCGTTGTCTCTCAACCGGTCGGGGACATGAAGGATTATCTCGCCAGCCTTGAAAAGCTGCTGGATCGGGATGATGAAATCTACTATCCGACCCATGGCGCGCCAATCGAAGATCCAAAACCCTTTGTTAAAGCCCTGATTGCCCACCGTCATGATCGGGAACGGCAGATTTTGGCCGCCATTTCCGAAGGGGCCCATAGCATCCCGCAAATGGTGGGGGCCATCTATAGCGACATTCCCACCTACCTGCACCCCGCCGCCGCAAGCTCCGTCCTGTCCCACCTGATCCACATGATCGGCAACGGACAAGTGAACTGTCAGGGGGATGTGGGTAAAGACGGGATATTTATGGTGCTTTAATTCCTGAATTATAAACAGAAATTACCTCAACTTCTAAACGGGGGTCGGTATTAGTGATTTGACATTTTTTATATGATGTATATATACACTTCCACGTATGTAACGTAAGTAAATTTGCATATATTACTTATGAAGTATATACTGTTTATTAATCTTACTCAGCAATAATAGGGGGAAGTCAACAAATGTGGAAGAATATGAAAACATTTAAAATTATTGCTATATGGGATGAAGAAGCGGAAGTTTGGTCCGTGGATGAATCTGATATTCCTGGTCTTGTCGCGTGGGGGGCTACACGAAAAGAGTTAATTGAAAAATTGGAAGTATTGGTTCCTGAAATGCTTGAATTGAATGGACATCTATTAGACGGCGATATTTCCAAAACAGTCCCCCTTGAACTAATTGCTAATTACAGCAAGCGGTTTGAGGTTGGAAACTGTGCCCGATAATTTCTACCGCCCATTAGTAAAAATCTTGAAACGTAATGGTGTGCTTTTTGTTAGAAATGGCAAAGGCGACCATGAAATATGGGAAAGCCCCATAAATGGCGTCAAGTTACCCGTTCCTTCTAAATGCCCATCTCGACACACAGCGAATGCGGCCTTAAAACAAGCTGGAATTAAAGAAAAACTCTAATCTTTATATATTAACGCTACCATGTAAATAGTATTTGTTCTTGTTTTGTTCTATGTCCTGAGTCTATAATATCGGCCCCTTCCGTTATGAGAGACTCTAGGATATGTTGGAAATTCCCACCGCCCTTCGGTGGATGTATATTGATCTGAACAGCTATTTTGCCAGTGTTGAGCAGCAGCTACAACCACACTTGCGAGGCAGGCCGGTTGCCGTTGTGCCGACTGCTGGCACCGACAGCACTTGTGCCATTGCCGCAAGCTATGAGGCCAAGGCGTTCGGTGTTAAAACCGGCACCATGATATATGAGGCCCGCCGCCTGTGCCCCGACCTGCTGATCGTGCCCGCGCGCCATGACAAATATGTGGATTTTCATCACCGGATTATGACGGAAATCGACCATCATATTCCGCTAACCAAAATCTGTTCTATTGATGAGGTCGCCTGTCGCCTGATGGGGCCGCAACAGGAAAAAGACAATGCCATCGCCCTCGCCCGCCGCATCAAACAGGGCATTGCCGACAATGTGGGGCTATACCTGAAAAGCTCCATCGGTATCGCGCCCAATCGGTTTTTGGCAAAGGTGGCGGGCAACCTGCAAAAGCCCGATGGCCTGACCGTGCTCGAGGCCCATGAATTGCCCGACCGCCTGCTACATCTTTCCTTAAGAGACCTGCCCGGTATTGGTCGCCGTATGGAACAACGCCTGCGTGATGTGGGTATCACGAATTTACAGAATTTCTGGAACCTTCAACCGAAACATGTGCGGAAAATCTGGCATAGTGTGGAGGGTGAGCGTTTCTGGTATGCGCTCCACGGGGTTGAGGTTGCCGAGCCACCGGAAACAAAACGCCATACCAGCGGCCACAGCCATGTGCTTGCCCCCCGTATGCGCCCCCGCCACAAGGCCCGCATGGTCGCCCGCAGGCTGACGGTCAAGGCGGTGACCCGTATGCGTCGCCTTGGGTTTTATGCGGGCTTTTATAATCTTTATGTCCGGTTTGATGGCAGGGGGGAGACATCGCCCCATGAAACCAAATGGCAGAAGCATCTCAAATTACCGCCCGCACAAAATAACTATACTTTTCTGAAGACCCTGAATAGGCTCTGGGATGAGATGTCAAAGACGGAAAACTCAGCCCGCATCAGGCAGATTTCCGTGGCCCTTTATGGCCTGACCCATCAGGACGATATGATGCCGGATATGTTTGCCGCACTCGAAGACCCCGTTGAGCGCGAACTGCAAAAGCATAACCGCCTGTCAAAAGCCATGGATATTATCAACAAAAAATATGGTCTGGATACCGTTGTGGTCGGGGCTATACCCTGCCCCATGTCGCGCTATACCGGCAGCAAAATCGCCTTCACCCGCATCCCGGAAAAGGCCGAATTCCATGAATGACCTTGCCAAGCTTGAAAGCAGAAGTTAAACCTCCATCTATAGGATATAATTTTATCTGGTCAGGAATGAGTATGTCTATACCCTTGATGGGAAATGCCGGCCCCACTGATGCCGAGCTTCTGGAAGAAATCAATCGGTTGCGGGTCGAGAAAAACGCCGTGATCCTCGCCCATTATTATCAGGATGGCAGGATACAGGATCTGGCGGATTTTGTCGGTGACAGCCTCGACCTGTCCCGCAAGGCCGCATCCACCGATGCGGATGTGATCGTATTCTGTGGTGTGCGTTTCATGGCAGAGGTTGCCAAAATTCTCAGCCCCGAAAAAACAGTTGTCCTGCCCGATATGGAAGCGGGATGCTCATTGGAAGACAGCTGCCCGCCGGATGATTTTGCCGCCTTTCGCGCAAAATACCCCGACCATATCAGCCTGACCTATATCAATTGCTCGGCGGCAGTTAAAACCCATTCCGACATCATCATAACATCCAGCAATGCCCGCCATATCATTGATCAGATACCGCATGACAAGCCGATCCTGCTGGCCCCTGATCAACATCTGGGCGGCTATCTGGCAAAGGAAACAGGACGTGACATGGTGTTATGGCCCGGCTCCTGCATCGTGCATGAGCAGTTTTCCGAAAAAGAGCTGATCAAGCTCAAGACTGAGCATCCCGATGCACCCATCGCCGCCCATCCGGAATGTCCGGCCCATATACTGAACCATGCCGACCATGTGGGTTCAACATCATCCATCCTGAAATATGTTCTTGAGCATCAGGCCGATACCTTCATTATCGCCACCGAACCCGGCATTATCCATCAGATGCAAAAATCATCGCCCGACAAGACCTTCATCGGTGCGCCCGGTATGGACGGAGAATGTAATTGTAACCAATGCCCGTTCATGGCCCTGAATACATTGGAAAAACTGCGGGATTGTCTGCGTGATCTTACCCCGACCATTGAGATCAGCGAAAAAGAGCGGCTGGCGGCCAAGGCCCCCCTTGACCGTATGCTGGAGATGTCACCGCCTATGGCACAAAATCGCCCACCCACATCTGGTCGGGCCTATTAATCATGACAGATAATCCGCTTTATAAGGAAGAATTGCGCCAGTTCATCAAATCCGCCCTTGATGAAGATATAGGGCGCGGCGACCTGACCAGTCTTGCCACTATCCCTGTGGATCAAAACTTATCGGCAGCTATGGTGGCGCGGGAAAATATCGTTGTAGCGGGGATGTTCATCGCGGTGGAAGTCATCCGAACCTGCGACCCGCTGGCACAGATCGAAGTTATTGCGGCGGACGGAGCCGAAGTCATGGCGGGAAGTATCATGCTGAAAGTAGAAGGCAATGCCCGCAAGCTGCTGACGGCGGAACGTACCGCGCTTAATATCCTGCAACATCTGTCGGGGATAGCGACATTGACCCGCGCTTACGTGCGCCAGATAGAGCATACGGACTGTCACCTGTTGGATACCCGCAAGACCATTCCCGGCTACCGCAAGCTCGCCAAATATGCCACCCGCATGGGCGGGGCGCTGAACCACCGTATGCGCCTTGATGATGGCGTTCTGATCAAGGATAATCACATCGCCCAGATAGGTAGCATCAGGGATACCATCCTCGCTGCCAAGGCCGTTGATACCAGCGCCAGCACCATCGGCGTTACCGTAGAGTGTGACACATTGGACCAAGCTGCTGATGCGGTAGAAGCTGGTGCAGACCGCCTGCTTCTGGATAATATGAGCAATGACCAGTTACGTAGCGCTGTTGAAAAATATAAAGATCAGGTTAAACTGGAAGCGTCCGGCGGTGTGACGCTCGACACCATAAAAGCCATTGCCGAAACTGGTGTGGATTATATCTCCGTAGGTCGCATTACCCAATCGGCCCCCGCGGTTGATATTGGACTTGATTATCTGAATTAGGGACCTTCTCACTCAATGACCGTAACCCGCGCAAACCTCATCCTGTTACTTGCCGCCTTTATCTGGGGTGTGTCTTTTATCTTTCAGAAAGACGCCATGGAATATATGGGGCCGTTCAGCTTTAATGCCTTTCGTTTTTTCCTTGGCGGACTGGTGCTTTTGCCACTGATCCGCTGGCGAAAAAAAGGGGAGCGCGAGCCATATTCCCCCGCCTTGATGAAGGGGGCCTTTCTGGCCGGAGTATTAATTTTCTTCGGTGCCGGATTTCAGCAGATCGGTATTCAGTATACCACCATTGGCAATACTGGTTTCATTACCGGCCTCTATATTGTTTTTGTTCCTATCATCAGCTTATTCTTCGGCCACCGTTATGGTAATGGAATCTGGTTTGCTGTCGCCCTCGCCTGCGGGGGGCTTTATCTGCTTTCCGGCATGGATGGCTTTACGATGTCATATGGCGATTCTCTGGTTCTGGTAGGGTCTATATTCTGGGCCTTCCATGTGATTGTGGTTGACCATATGGCCAATAATCACGATCAGCTTAAATTTGCCGCCCTCCAGTTTTTTGTCTGTGCAGCCTTCAGTTATCTTGCCGCCATTTATATGGGCGATAAAGTCATGTTATTCACCTTTGATGAATGGAAATGGGTGATTATCAGCGGCGTCTTGGCGGTTGGTATGGGATATACCCTGCAGGTGGTCGGACAGACCACATCTCCGCCCGCACAAGCCGCGGTCATCATGAGTCTTGAGGCTGTTTTTGCTGCCCTAGCAGGATATTTTTATTTTGAAGAAATCCTCAGCATCAAAGCTCTTATCGGCTGCATCTTAATGTTTGCCGGATGCCTTCTGACACAACGCTACCCCCCCCTGCCCACAAATAATTCTATCCGTGACAGCATATAATATTAGTATTCCCTTAACTATTGGTTAGTATTGTATTTACTAATATTTTGGAAAGACAAAAAAGCTATGCCATACAGTTTAAAAATATTAATCGTAGATGACATTTCTATTAACCACATCATTCTAGAAAGCATCCTGATTGAAATGGGACATAGGGTGGAAAGTGCAAAAACAGGGATCGCCGCCTTAGAGGCTTTGAAGAAAAATTATTTCGATATCATACTAATGGATATTAACATGCCGAAAATGGATGGTAAAACCGCAACCCAAATTATCCGGACATTACCAGAACCAAAATCCAAAACCCCGATTATCGCCTGTACCGCCGATTACACTGAAAGCCATGCGAAAGAATATAAAAGAATTGGTATGAATGGGTTAATACGAAAGCCGATCAAAAAAGAAGAATTATTCAAGGCACTGGATAACTGCCGTAACGGTGGCGTTTATTTTTCGCAGCGTAATAATGAAGAGATTAGAGCAGACAACAATAGCAACAAAAAAACGACTAAAGCTCTTGGCAACCTGCTAAAGGAAATTGGCGGTTAAAGCCCTAAAATAATAACAATCTCACTCTGGTCCTTTGCTGAGAATCCGACCCGCCGCATATCGCCAAAGTCAAAAACAGGCCTTTTTATCATGGCTGGATGTTCCAATAGAAGGTCGATAACTTGCTTTTCGCCAAGGTTATTTTTCTGGTCATCCGGCAGCTTGCGCCATGTTGTACCCCGCTTGTTCAGCAGAATATCAATGCCTAATTCCTGCATCCAGCTTACCAGAAGCTCCCGCTCCAGACCATCTTTGCGCAAATCATGATATTGATGCTCAACTCCCTTTTCCACGAACCACTTAAGAGCCTTCTTAACGGTGTCGCAATTTTTAAGCCCATATATCTTAATCATATTATTTTTCAATATGTTAGAGTATCTAATAATGATTTGTGTTTTTTATTTTACGTTATTTACGTTATTTTTCATCGCAACTAATTAAGTCAAATTCTTAAGCTTGGAAAAACATTATAATGGCGCTCACCATGTATTTCCTATTCCGTAAAGGAAATGTCTTCAACATAACCTTCCGGGTCGGCATGAATGAGGACTTCGGCCTCTGGATATACCGCTATAACCGCATCTTCCACATCATCGGAAATATGGTGGGCTTCATTTAAGGTGATTTTACCATCCAGTTCCAGATGAAACTGGATGAATATATTCAGGCCCGACTTTCGGGTTTTCATATCATGAACACCGCTTACTTCAGGATGCTTTCTGACGATGGCAAGAATTTTTACCTTATCGGAATCATCCATTTCCCGGTCCATAAGCATATCAATAGAATTCCGACCAATCTGTCGCACGTTGTACAGAAGATAGCCCGCAACGAGTATCCCGATCACGGGATCTGCGAAATAAACCTGCATATAGCCGCTTAAAATCAGTGCTATTATAACGCCGAAATTCATCAATATATCGCCGGAATAATGCAAATGATCCGCAGAAATAGCCACAGAGCCAGTCTTACGGATCACATACCGCTGATAAGCCACAAGAAGGACCGTCAGCATAATAGATATTACGAGTACAACGATGCCCTTTTCAGCTTCCATCACGGGAAGTGGATTTAACAGTTTCCGCCCGGCTTCAAAAATAATAAACAGGGCTGACAGGAAAATCACCATGGCCTGTACCAGCCCGGCGATTGCCTCGGCCTTACCATGACCAAAACGATGGTCATCATCCGCAGGGGTTACCGAAAAACGAACCGCCACCAGATTTATCAGGGACGCCAGAATATCCATCAGGGAATCCATCAGCGAGCCCAGCATGGACACCGCACCGCTGACGCTATAAGCCCATGTTTTCATCAGGATCAACGTAAAGGCCACCGCCACCGCCGCATTGGCGGCACGAACCATCAGGCGTGAAGAATTGCTTTTCTTCCCCCGCTCATGCTTAGTCATGGATAAAGTTCCCTTTTAACCCAGATATTTTTGTCATTTTTTTCGTAAACATGCCGCATATGCAAGCGAAATTTCCGATCTTCCCAAAATTCTATACTGGTCGGCTCTATTCGGAATCCGGACCAATGGGCTGGGCGCGGAACATCCCCAAGTACATATTTAGCCGCATATTTAGCGATGGCCGCCTCAAATTCAAACAGGCCCTTCATGGTCTGGCTTTGCTTTGACGCCCATGCCCCGATTTGGCTATCCTTGGCACGGCTGGCGAAATAGGCATCCGCTTCCCCATCTCTTACCGCAACCACCGGGCCTTCTATTCTAATCTGCCGCCTTTGGGATTTCCAATAAAAACAAAGGGAAGCATATGAGTTCTCGGCGAGTTCTTTGCCTTTGCGACTTTCCAGATTAGTGTAAAAGGTAAAGCCCCGCTCGTCCGCCGCTTTCAACAAAACCATCCTGACCGATGGACGTCCCTGCGCATCAGCGGTCGCAAGGGCCACGGCCTCTGCTAGATCTTCCGCTTCGTGGGCAGCCTCAAACCACTCCTGAAATAATTTAATCGGTCCCTTCACTCTACCACCCTCAAATTCGTCATAAAAATGCCAAACTTATCATTACAATATATAATTTATATTTATATGTTATATAGTCGTAATAACTTGAGAATACAATCTATTGAATCGAAAGGGATTTATATGTCATTTTCCAGAGTGCATAACCTGAAGTCACTTATTACAGCATTCTTGATTGCTGCTTTTTCCCTGTCTCTTGTCTCATGTACAAAAGAAGAGACAGGCACCCTCCTGGGCGCCATAGGCGGTGCGGCGATTGGCGATGCTGTCGGCGGAAGAGGGCATCATGGATCGGGCAATACATTTGCCATAATAGCTGGCGGTTTAGCCGGCGCCTATATCGGCCGGGAAATTGGTAGATCTCTTGACAAGGCTGACCGAGAGGCCATGACGCAACGTACACAATATTCTCTGGAAAGCACACAGTCCGGCAGCACGTCAAACTGGCATAATCCGGACAGCGGTAATTCCGGTACTATCACCCCGCAACCGGCCTATACCAACAAAACAGATCAATATTGCCGGGAATATCAACAGACCATAACCGTTGGCGGAAAAACCGAAACAGCTTACGGCACAGCCTGCCGCCAGCCGGACGGGTCTTGGAAAATCACCAATTAAAAACGAGTTAAATTAGCACTATGAGGGATCCCTACAGCGTATTAGGCGTGTCCAAGACATCAACCGATGCGGAACTGAAAAAGACCTATCGCACTCTGGCCAAAAAACTACATCCGGACATCAACGCCGGAGACGAAAAGATCGCCGACCGCTTCAAGGAAGTCTCAGCGGCTTATGCCCTGTTGCGTGATAAAGATATGCGCGCCCGATATGACCGCGGCGAAATTAACCCAGACGGTTCTGAAAAGGGCTTCGCTGGCGGTGGATTTCATCCGGGTCAGGGCGGCATGGGTCGCGGCGGTATGGGCGGTGGTCGTTTTGGTGAGGGGTTTGATCCGGAAGAAATTTTTGCCTCCATCTTTGGTGGAGGCCGCAGACAACGTCAAACCCGCAGCCAAAAAGGACAGAATAAAAGCTACCGACTATCCGTTGATTTCCTTGACGCTGTAAAGGGCGGCAAGCTACCGCTGACCCTTGGTAATGGCAAGACGCTCAATGTCACCATCCCGGAAAACGTCAAGGAAGGCCAGAAAATAAGACTTAAAGGACAGGGTGACGGTGGTGTCGGCGGTGGCCCCGCCGGAGACGCCATTATCGAAATAATAATCAAGCCCCATGCCTATTTCAAATGTGAAAGTAATGATATTCATCTTGATCTGCCCATCACGCTGGAAGAAGCGGTGACAGGGGCGAAGGTCAATATCCCAACCATTGACGGAACGGTTGCTATGACAATTCCCAAAGGGTCTAGCTCTGGGCGTATGATGCGTCTGAAGGGTAAAGGCACGGCGGATACCAAATCCAAGAAACGGGGTGATCAATATGTCAAACTTCAGATCATGCTGCCGCCTGAACCGGACGAGACTTTGGAAAAGGCCATCAAGAAATGGGCTAAAAGTAAAACTCAGGACGTCAGATCACATATGACATGAAAGAAAAAATTCAAAAATTCAAATTCCTTTTTGAAGCCATAGCTAATTTTTTGAAACATGATGGCATGGTGATGGCGGGTTATCTCGCATTTCTAACCCTGTTAGCTCTGTTCCCCTTTATCATTTTTCTGGTCTCTCTTGCCGGTTTCTTTGGTCAATCCGAAGCCGGGCCACAGGCACTGGAAAATTTATTTGACATTATGCCTGAAGACGTGAGCAAGATACTTCAAGGCCCCATTGAGAAAATGGTCCGCACAACGGACAAGAGCATCATGACCTTCAGTATTCTGGGTGCTATGTGGATATCATCGTCTGCTATTGATGCCGCCAGACTTGCCATCGTCCGCGCCTTTGGTACCGTCACCCGCAGGCCATTTCTGCGCCGCCGCGCCGAAGGGTTATTGCTGGTCATCCTGTCCGCCAGCAGCATTATCATCGGAATGTCCGCGCTTGTGTTTGGCCCGGTGATCTGGAAAATAATCATCGCCTATATACCCTTGGAAGCTGATTGGAATTTGGTGTGGAATCTGGTGCGTCTGTCCACTAGTGTCAGCCTGATTTTCGGTGCATTATGCCTGTCTTATTTCATCCTGAAGCCGCGCAAGCTGGATGCCAGAACACCGGTCATGGCCGGCGCATTTACTACGTTGGTCCTATGGATGATCGTTGGCAACGGTTTTTCCATATATCTGAAACATTTCGGTAATTACGATGTGACTTACGGCAGTCTGGCCGGGGCCATTATCACACTAATGTTATTTTACTTAATTGGTGCATCCTATATTTTAGGCGCAGAAGTCAATGCCGCGCTATATCACCAAAGACTAAAAAATATCACAAAAAAAGACGCAGCCGATTGAATAGCCTGCAAAAATGTGTAGGATTGTTAAAAATATCAGGGGGCAGATGAACTAACAATCGGGAAAACGTCTCAGAGGAAGAATAATGACGGAAAATAATGGCCTTCTGGCCGGAAAACGCGGCATCATAATGGGTGTGGCTAATAATCGCTCTATCGCATGGGGCATTGCACGCAAAGCGGCGGAACAAGGCGCAGAAATTGCCTTCACATTTCAGGGGGAAGCTCTGGAAAAGCGGGTACGTCCGCTGGCAGAATCCATTGGTTCCGATATTATTCTGCCTTGCGATGTGACCGACGGCGCGTCAATTGATGCGGTATTTAAAGAACTGGAAGCGCGGTGGGGCAAGATTGACTTTCTGGTTCATGCCATCGCCTATGCCGATAAGGCCGAACTCACCGGGCGCTATGTGGATACATCGCCGGAGAATTTCGCCATGAGTTTGAATATCTCCTGCTATTCCTTCACCGCTGTAGCCCAACGCGCTGAAAAATTAATGACAGATGGCGGCAGCATGATCACGCTGAGCTATTATGGCGCAGAAAAAGTAATCCCCCATTATAATGTGATGGGTGTTGCCAAAGCCGCACTGGAAGCCAGCGTCAAATATCTGGCCCGTGACCTTGGCCCCAAGAATATTCGCATCAATAGCCTCTCTGCCGGACCGATCAAAACGCTGGCAGCAGCGGGTATCGGCGATTTTCGTTATATTCTGAAATGGAATGAGCTAAACTCACCCCTTGGGCGCAATGTCACCACCGACGAGGTCGGCAATAGTGGTGTTTACCTGCTAAGTGATCTCTCTAGTGGTGTCACCGGTGAAAATCATCATGTGGATAGTGGCTATCATGTTATGGGCATGAAACGGGAAGATGCCCCGGACCTAAGCCTCACCTAATTTAGAAAGTAACGACATGTCATATAACAGCTTCGGCCATATCTTCCGGGTAACGACCTGGGGGGAAAGTCACGGCCCGGCTATTGGCTGTGTCATTGACGGTACGCCGTCCAGACTGACCATCAGTGAAGCTGAAATTCAGACATTTCTGGATAAAAGAAAACCCGGGCAGAACCGCTTCATGACCCAGCGGCAGGAAGCCGATCTGGTGAAAATATTGTCCGGCACTTTTGAAGGCATGACCACGGGTACGCCCATCAGCCTGATGATTGAAAATACCGATCAGCGCTCAAAGGATTACGGTGACATCAAGGATAAATACCGCCCCGGCCACGCTGACTTCACCTATATGACCAAATATGGCATCCGGGATCATCGCGGTGGTGGACGCTCATCTGCCCGTGAAACTGCCTGCCGGGTTGCCGCCGGTGCTATCGCCCGTAAAATTCTCGGCGATGGCATTGAGATCAAAGCTGCTCTGGTTCAGATTGGCGAACATACCATCAACCGCGATAACTGGGACTGGGATGAAGTGAATAACAATCCCTTCTGGTGTCCCGATAAGGATATGGTTCCCGTGTGGGAAAAATATCTCGATGAAATCCGCAAAAAAGGCAGCTCCATCGGAGCTGTGATCGAGGTTCACGCTATTGGCGTTCCCGCCGGAATAGGGGCGCCGGTTTACGCCAAGCTCGACAGCGACCTTGCCAGTGCCATGATGACCATCAATGCGGTCAAGGGTGTGGAGATCGGCGAAGGCTTTAATGCGGCCAGTCTCACTGGCGAAGAAAATGCCGATGAAATGTATATTGATAATAATGGCGTGCCATCTCACAGCACTAATCATGCCGGTGGCATTCTGGGAGGCATCAGTACGGGGGGGGATATTATCTGCCGCTTTGCGGTAAAACCCACATCATCAATCCTGACCCCGCGAAAAACGGTGGATAAGCAAGGCAAAGAAACCGAGATTGTCACCAAGGGTCGCCATGACCCTTGTGTTGGCATCCGCGCCGTCCCCATTGGCGAAGCCATGATGGCCTGTATCATCGCGGATCATATCCTGCTGCATCGGGCGCAACAGGGATAGGTACAACATAGGGGCGGTAAGCCGTCGTCATTACCTTGGTCTTCAACAGTCATTACCCCGCCTTTTAACCGTCATTACCTCGCCCTTTAACCGTCATTCCCTCGCCCTTTAACCGTCATTCCTGCGAAGGCAGGAATCCAGCCTAAAAATTACCTACAAATAATGCATGGCTTGCTTCAGTAAAGTGGAGAGGTATCTCTGTGCTTTAACCTTCCAAATTTGCTAGAGGGATTCTGGATATTGATTTATGGCGTTTTGTCTGTCAGCAAGTTTTTCCCTATGTTCAAGTATACTTAGTGTTTCAGTAAAGTGTCGCGCTTCAGCAGATTTAATAAATTCAGCCTCCGGTGAAACTTTTCTTACTTCTTCAACAATGTCATCCAAGGCAATTTTAAAGAACTCTTTTCGAGTATTTACAAGATTTAACCTGAAATTTTCAAAAGCCTTATGTAATGAATTCTCGAGTGCAGGGGCATCTTCCGAATAAATCATAGCATGTAAATCAAAAATGAATGGTACACTTGCATCTCCCAATTCTTTCACACGATCGATAGGGTCCAGCCTTCTTGTCATACCTATTTTATATATGCCTTCTCCGAAAGACCCTATGTTTGAGATTACATAAACATGCCCAGATTTCGTTTGCTGTGCCATTGATTTTGCACGCTCACTTTTTTCGTGAGCCGCTGCCAAATCTTCTTCTAACTTTGCGATTTTTGCATTTAATTTATTAAGTTGATTACCAGTCGATTTGCTAATATCAACCTTAGCACGTTCCAAAAGATTCTCGTATTTCAATTCATCACTAATCGCTTTCTCAACTTCTTTCTCAAACCTCATTTCTTCCCTCATTTGGCGTTTAATTTCAGCTTGCACTTCCTTTTCTTGATGCTTCTTATCTACATATTCATGAGCAATGCGAAGCTCTTCAATTTTAAGATTAAGGTAACATTCGTCAATTTCAATATCTTGGGACTTGTTAAGTTGGTTTATTCCGTAGAACGCTTTCTCAATTTGTACTTCCAGTCGCTTAATGTTGTTCCAACGTACTTTGGCAACTGCAGAATCACATTCTTTATTAAAAGCACGGGCGGTTAACCTGATCGCTCTGTTTGCCATAGTTTTACCTTTGGCGCGACTACCTTGTACTGTCCATTGAGTATTGCTATAAATTGCTGTTTTTTCAGTTACCATATATTTTTGTTGTATTTTTATGTTGTCCATTTTTTTCTTGTAGTCTTCCGACGTGTCAAAATCATAATGTGGTTTATAAAAACCTAGTTCTGCTAGTTGAATTTCTTCATTGAAAATGGCGGCTTCTTTGATCAAATTATCATAAATAATTTTCTTATCTTTATAGCTGTCGCGTAGGTTATCAACTTCACTAAGAATTATCTCTTTATCGCGCAATAACTTTTCAGTAGCGACATCAATGTCAATAATTGAAGAATATTTTTTTTCTAAAGAATTTGCTCGTTTGCGATACTTAAAGACAAAAATTCCTAAGACTATCGGCAACAAAAATAAGATTAGTAGTAATATAAGGACTTCCATATTTTTCCCCTTTTTAAAGTCATGGGAATAAGTCTAACCCAGAAAGGGCAACTGTGCAATTTGCTTTAAGGTGGATTCCCGCCTTCGCGG
>DAOWHQ010000227.1:0-4283 GCA_030641355.1 Alphaproteobacteria bacterium | reverse complement strand
ATCCCCCGCTTTATACGGCGGGAACCTCTGCCGCAGCGAAAGATCTGGTCACGCCGGATCGTTTTCCGGTCTATGAAACCGGCAGAGGCGGGCAATATACCTATCACGGGCCGGGGCAACGGGTGGTTTATGTCATGCTCGACCTGACAAAGCGCGGGCGCGACGTACGGAAATATGTTTTTCATCTGGAACAATGGATCATTGATAGTTTGGCGGCATTTAACGTCACGGCCGAAAGGCGCGATGGCCGGATCGGGGTTTGGGTCACCCGTGACGATGGACGCGAAGAAAAAATTGCCGCCATCGGGGTTCGGGTTCGCAAATGGGTCAGCTTTCACGGAATCTGCATTAATGTAGAACCGGACTTAGAGCATTACAGCGGCATTATTCCCTGCGGCATTGCCGAGCATGGGGTGACTTCTCTACGTGATCTTGGCCTGCCCGTCACCATGCAGGATGTGGATGCAGTGCTGAAACATAAATGGGCGGAAATATTCGAAAAATGATGCAAAAATTTCTAATTATCTGGCTAGTTTCAATCCTTTCCGCCTGTTCATTGCCGGTGGATACAACGCTAACGGAACTTGCGGTGGAACAGTTTCATGAAAGCTATAACAAGGGTAGTTTCAAGACGATTTATGCCAATGCCAGCCCCGATTTTCAGGATTTTGTTCCAGAAGATAAATTCACCCGCCTGTTAAAGAAACTCCGCAGCAGACTGGGTCAGCATAAAAGCTCAAAACTGATAAGCTGGTCATCAAAATCCTCAAACCGGGGAACAACCATAATCACACTGATTTATGAAGCACATTATGAATTTGATGACAAGGCAAAGGAAAGCTTTACTTTCAAGGTAAATGACGGATTGGCCCGCCTTCGAAACTTTAACGTAGCGTCAGAGGTGATGCAAAAATCAACTGATATTTAAGTGCGTCTTTTCTCAATATCAACAGTGGGTTTTTGTTTGAAACCTTTTGGCGTGATGCCCATAGCACTTTGAACCTCAATATGGCTCACATTCGCTGAATTCGGCCCATTCCAGCAATGTTTAATCATTTGATCCACAAGGTTTTCTTCCCCCACTATCAATGCTTCTACATCGCCGTCCGCACGGTTGCGAACCCAGCCGTCCAGCCCAAGTTCATTCGCCTGTTCCACTGTCCAGCCGCGATACCAGACACCCTGCACCCGCCCTGATATGATAAGTCTGATAGCTTTGTAGCCCTGTGGAATCATTATTATTCAAATTCCATGATCACATCATCTACGGCAAGACTGTCGCCAGCCTTGGCAGAGATTTTTTTGATCACAGCATCTCTTTCAGCTTTCAGAATATTTTCCATTTTCATGGCTTCTACCACGCAAAGCGTCTGCCCTGCCTTAACGTCGTCCCCCTTTGCCACATCAAGCGAAACGATCAGACCCGGCATGGGGCATAACAGAAATGCCGACATATCAGGCGGTATCTTTTCCGGCATAAGGCTTGCCAATTCTGCTTCTCGTGGCGTCCGTATAAATATTTTTTCTGATGCACCATGATAGGTTAGAAGATAACCATCAAGTAATTTATTAACTTGAACACAAACATCCTTGCCATTAATCTGACCTTCGAAAAATGCATTTCCGGGCAACCATTCACTCAAAACTGTATGGGTTTCATCATTGCACAAAACCGCACAGCCATCTTCTGTGGCAAAGAATGAAGACTTATAATTCTCGCCATCAATGGTAATGATCCACTTATCTTTATAATCCGGCGCAGCTTCATTCATCTTGTCTGAAATATGTGACTGACGACCCATCTCGAATGAATGAATGGTTTGCGCCACGGCCATCATGACCTTTTTGGTCTCATTGGTCAGCGCACCGCCGTTAAAGCCATCGGGATATTCTTCTGCAATGTAATTAGTTGTGATGTCACCGGATTGAAAACGCTTGTTGTTCATGACATCGGCAAGGAAAGCGATATTATGGCCCAGACCCCGGATATAATAACGGTCAAGGGCTTGTTTCATATGTTCTATCGCCTGACCTCTATCCTCACCGTAGGTGATAAGCTTAGCAATCATCGGGTCATAATACATGCTGATTTCGGAACCTTCATAAATACCCGTATCCACCCGAACATTGTCGCTTTCTTCCGGCGGTGAATATTTCACCACCCGCCCTATAGATGGCAGAAAGCCGCGCAGGGGATCTTCGGCATAAACCCGTGCCTCCATGGCCCATCCGGTGAGCTTTATATCATTCTGGCTTATGGATAGTTTTTCACCATAAGTCACGCGGATCATCTGTTCCACCAGATCAACGCCCGTGATCATTTCCGTTACGGGATGCTCAACCTGAAGCCGGGTATTCATCTCCAGAAAGTAAAAATTACGATTTTTATCCACTATGAACTCAACGGTTCCCGCCGATTGATAGTCCACCTCTTTGGATAAGGCGACGGACTGCTCACCCATTTTTTTCCGGGTGGCAGCATCAAGGAACGGGCTTGGCGCTTCTTCGATAACCTTCTGATGGCGGCGCTGAATGGAACATTCCCGTTCCCCCAGATAAATGACGTTGCCATGACTATCGCCCAACACCTGAATTTCAATATGGCGCGGTTGTTCGATGAATTTCTCAATAAAAATCCGATCATCACCAAAACTGGATATGGCTTCATTGGTGGCAGAGGTAAAACCTTCTACGGCTTGGCTGTCATCATAGGCCACACGCATACCCTTGCCGCCACCGCCCGCTGATGCCTTAATCATCACCGGATAGCCAATTTCGCTGGCGATTTTTACAGCATGAGCAGAGTCCCTGATAATCTCCGTACTACCCGGAACTGTGGTAACGCCTGCTTTTGCGGCAAATTTCTTGGATTCGATCTTATCGCCCATGACGCCGATGGCTTTAACCTCTGGCCCGATGAAGGCAATGCCCTCGGCTTTCAGTTTCTCACAAAAACCGGCATTTTCGGACAGAAAGCCATAACCGGGATGGATGGCCTCTGCGCCAGTTTGTTTGGCGGCCTCAATTATTTTATCTGCGATCAGGTAACTTTCCGCGGCGGGTGCCGGGCCGATATGAACCTTTTCATCGGCCATCAACACATGCAGGGCATCTCCATCAGCATCGGAATATACCGCAACGGTTTTGATACCCATTTTCCGAGCTGTCTTTATGACACGACAGGCAATTTCACCGCGGTTGGCTATGAGAATTTTTGAGAACATATTTTCACTCTTTATAACGGAATATTGTCGTGTTTTTTCCAGGGGTTGGTAATTTCTTTATTCTTCAGCATACGCAAGCCCCTTGCTATCCTGCGGCGCGAGGAATGGGGCATGATAATATCATCAACATACCCCCTACCCGCGGCAATAAACGGATTAGCAAATTTATCAGAATATTCTTTTGTTCGGGCAGCGATTTTATCATCATCGCCAATATCAGCCCGAAAGATAATCTCCACCGCGCCCTTGGCCCCCATAACGGCTATTTCCGCTGTGGGCCAGGCAAAGTTCAAATCCCCTCGCAGATGCTTGGACGACATCACATCATAAGCCCCGCCATATGCTTTGCGGGTGATGATGGTAATTTTCGGAACCGTCGCTTCTCCATAAGCAAATAACAGCTTGGCCCCCTGTTTAATAATGCCATTATATTCCTGTTGCGTGCCCGGCAGAAAGCCCGGAACATCGACAAAGGTTACGATGGGAATATTGAAACAGTCACAGAAACGTACAAACCGCGCCGCCTTGCGTGAGGCGTTAATATCCAGACATCCCGCCAGAACCATGGGCTGATTGGCGACGATACCAACTGTCTGTCCCTCAATACGGCCAAAACCGGTTATTATATTTTTGGCATATTCCGGCTGTATTTCATAAAAATCACCCTCATCAATCACCTTGGAGATCAACTCATGCATATCATAGGGTTTGTTGGGGTTATCCGGAACCAGCGTATCCAGTGACGGCTCTTGCCGTTCCGGGTCGTCAAACGTGGGGTATTTAGGTGATTTTTTCTTGTTATTAGCAGGCAGAAAATCTATTAACCGCCGCACCTGCTTCAACGCTACCACATCATTGTCAAAGGCAATATCGGCAACACTTGATTTTGTGGTATGGGTGATGGCCCCGCCAAGCTCTTCCTGTGTCACGGTCTCATTAGTCACCGTTTTCACCACGTCCGGGCCGGTGACAAACATATAAGAACTGTCCTTCACCATGAAAATAAAGTCCGTCATGGCTGGCGAATAGACCGCACCACCCGCACAAGGCCCCATGATT
>DAOWHQ010000129.1:0-3938 GCA_030641355.1 Alphaproteobacteria bacterium | reverse complement strand
TCACTTTGCAAGGAAGCTTTCCCTATCATCCGCTACCGTACCCGCGACCTGACCCGGCTCATGCCTGGTTCTATGTCCAATATGCGGCGTATGGCACGCATTTTTGGTCGCTCGGATGATATGATGATCATTCGCGGCGTTAATGTCTTCCCGACCCAGATCGAAGAGATTATTTGTAAGGATGAACGGCTGACACCACATTATTTCTGTGAAATCCGCCGACCAAAGGTCATGGACGAACTAACCGTTGTTGCTGAAGCCAAACCGGAATTTTCCGATGATCACATGCGCTCACATATTGCGAATGAGCTGAAGAAGAATATCAAAAACCTCTGCGGTGTGACTACTAAGGTAGACATACGCGAACCGGGCGGTATTCCCCGCTCTGCGGGTAAGGCCAAACGGGTTATTGATTACCGGAATTTAGCAGATAAATAGGATTATTGCTGCCATCTGACCCCGCCGAATGTATGGCAATCGGGACAGGTAGCAACATAATTTCCCCGTGTACTCTTACAGCTGTCACATTGCCACTTGGGGTCTGAGGTAGCATTGGCGGCGCGCGCCATATGTGCTTCGGCGGCTTTTTCATCTTGTTTCTGCAGCATTTCCATCCGGGCGAGCAGGTGATATGTTTCCCGGCAGGCTTGTTCCGTTTGAACCAACTTGTCCAGAGACTGCTTGGCATCAACCCAGTGTTCCGTATCAAGTGCAACCGACGCTAACAGGTGAAGGCTATGGCGGTGGTCGGCATTTAGCTTGGTAAATTTCTGTAACCTGCGGAATTTTTCACTCGGACTTTCCAAAGGATCAAGCTTCAGAAAAAACTGACCCAGATCAGGATGGGGGGCGAGCTTCCAGATAGTCTCAATCACTTTTCCGGCTTTACCCTTATCGTCTTCCCTCAGATGGTGACGGGCGAGGAGCAGGGCCGCGGAAATGAATGTAGGGTCTTTTTTCAGGGCCTGCTCGGCAAAGGAACGGGCAGTTTTTTTCTGACCGGCAAGGTCTGCTTCAAGTGCCTGACAAAAACACAACACGGCGGTCAGATGTTTTTGTTCGTCTTTATCTATGACCTTACTCTTTATAAGCCTGATTAGTTCCTGATCCGCATCGGCCCATTTGCTACGCCGGGTTAAGATGTCAAAAAGTCTTTGGTTAATCCATGGGCTGTTGGGACTTAACGCCAGCATTTTAAGAAGAATATCATGGGCATTTTTACTGTTTTGATCTTTGAGTTCCTGTTCCAGCCGGAACTTCAGGGTTAGCATCTGGCTACCCGATGTGGCGCTCAACAAGCCAAGGTATTTTTCATCCCCACTAGCCTTTAACAATAGACGTAGGGGCCCATTATCCGTTGGTAATAATCCACGGGCCTTCTTGCCATGTTTGAGGGCGGCAGTATTGTCATGCACCGCAAGCGCCGACCAGCCAAGGTCTAATTCTACCAGCCCCTTCTCGCGCCGGCTTGCCAGTCTTTTGGGGCTGGTCAGGGGGTTGTCGGTTATGAACCAGCGATATAGCTTAAACAGATACCAGCAGGCAGCGGTATAAAGCAAAATAAGCAGGCAGAGGATCGCCACAGACATACGAACTTCCCAGCCGCGCCAGTTAAGCTGAATGCTGCCCGGATGATCGGCAAACCAAACCGCACCAAGGGCCACAACAATGGCCAGGGTAATATATAAACCAAGCCGTATCATGAGGGGGTCTCCGTGTTTTTCGGTTTTTCATGTATCAGAAAATAATCTGCCGTAAGGCTTTCTATGCGGTCAAGTTCATTCTCGGCCTGCAAATATATCTCTGCCCGCAGGACCCAGCCCTCGATCTTGTCACGCATATTATCAGGCAGATGTTTCAGCACGGCTAAGGTTTCTTTCAGGTCAAGCTGACGCATCATCCGGTGGGCGTTGGCAATGATATCATCCAGACCATTCTCTACAGTATTTTCAGTTTTCCGCACTATTATTAGATTTTTGGTGCTGTTATAGGCCCTCGTCCACCAGGGATCATCCCCGTGGCTTGATTTTGCGCGGATCAGTTCCGGTATCAGGTTATCAAACTGGTCACGCAGACGGCTGCTGGTTGCAATACCGTCTTTATGGTCGCTGAGCCAGTTAACGGCTTCTGTGATTTGGTCATTGAGAGCCAAAGAGCCCTGAGACATCATCGCCTTGAGGGCATCAATTTCCGCGCCATATGCCGCGCCGGACATGACCTTGCGCCGAAGTTCCCCGATACGAAACGCGATCAGGGCGCCGTTGCTATCTCTGGCTGCAAAGGCTTCTACCTTGCTCAGGCGTATTTCCATATTGCTTAATTGTTCGGCCTGTGTGGTGGTGGTCTTGACTAGTTGTGATCGTTCTTGCCGAGCATCCTGCGCGTCTGATAATCCCTTGCTCAGCGGCACGAAGGAGGCCTCAAGCTGGCTCATACGGGCCAGAAGCATATCGATGCGGCCGGATTGGGATATATCGTTCTGCTTGGTTTCGGCCTGTTCCAGCTTACTCAGTCTTTCCAACAGCAGGGGGTCTGTTTCCGAGGGAATATTATTCACATCTATCAAATTTTGAATCTCAGTACCCTGCCCGTTTAAGCGGCTTTCCAGAGCGGCTAGCCGTTCGGCTAAAAGAGGATCTGCTTCGGGTATGGGCGCACCCCCAACCCATTTGGCAACGACAGGCAAGCGGTCTTTAAGGATTGGCAGGAAATATACAGCAATAGCAGACCCCGACAGGAATATGATAAGTATCAGCAGAAAACGCAAAGACCAATTGGTCTTATGTGTTTTTGCAGGTTCTTTTTTTTCGACGGGTTTTTGTTGCTTGGATTTCCGTTCCGCCATGATTTCACGGGCATTCTTGTCTGTTTTTTCCGGGGGAGATTTTTTTTCGGTCATTGCCGATTTTCCTCTAACTTTACGTTAATCATGTTGAATAGATTATATTGATCTGGTTGTGATGCGGTCAATATTGTTTGCCATTTGAGCGATCTTATCACATCAGATACGGCGGAACTAAGACAAAGCGCGGTAATTTCGGTTAAATGACCCTGCAATTCAGCCGCCCTGATGAGTTGGGCAAAAGCCTTTGCTGTGCGTGGAGAATATAGGGGGATATGAGTAATTTTACCGGACGTTATCAGCTCCCGCGCTGTCTCAGACAATACCGAGGCCTTTGCCGCCTTGTAAAGCTGTTCACGGCTGATGTGAAAGCCAGCATCTTCAAGGATGCCGGATAAATTACCCGCCGTATCTTGACCGCTCACATGCAACAAGCTCCCGTCTTGTGGCTTGAGGGTGCGGATTACAAGATCAGCAAGCTTGTTCACATCCCCACCCGCACTGAAGACCGCTTCAAATCCGGCCTCTTTTGCTTCAGTCGTGGTGGCATCTCCGACCGCATAACAGGCCATGGAACGGTTCTGGTTATTTCTGATAAAGGCGCGCACGCCATTGGCGCTAGTGAATAGAATGGACTGAAAGTTGTCTAAGTTAATTTCTTGTTGATCAAAATAGTTGATTTTCAGCAGAGGGGTGATGCTGACCAGATGGCCAAGACCCTTTAGGGTTTGTGCTAGTTTCTGGCTGTCTTCTTCTGGTCGGGTTAGCAGAAAATGCATCTACAATCCTGCGTTAAGTTTCTGAAAAAACACTTTACCTGCTTTGTCTCGAAGAGCTTGTCCCACGGATGTTCCCAGTTTTTCCGGATTATCACCGCTGGCCTCAAAGACATGGCTTTCACTGCCATCGGGCAATGAAACCAGACCCTTCAGGGTAAGTATCCCCGCATCAACTGTGGCATAACCCGCAATCGGGGTGCGGCAGGAGCCATCGAGAATTTTCAACATCGCCCGTTCGGCCCGTACGCAGACCTCGGTGTCATGGTGATTGAGGGGCTGGAGCAAAGCTCTTGCGGCATCATTTTTGCTGGCGATTT
>DAOWHQ010000211.1:0-4188 GCA_030641355.1 Alphaproteobacteria bacterium | reverse complement strand
TAGATAATATGGCGCAGGTCATTAAGCCGGCCTGGTTTTTGGGGTTTGCCATCCTCAAGCCATTTGAGGCGGGTTTTTCCACCTTTCCACGCCTTAGTGGTGAAGCCCAATATCTCTACCTTGACACCACAACGCTCTAACGTCCGGGCCAGAATGTCGGCGCACATGGCGGCGATGGTAATGGGTCGTCCGCGCATGGAGCCGGAATTATCGATCAGCAATGTGACCACCGTATCCTTGAATTCGGTATCATTTTCCACCTTGAAGGACAGGGCATGAAGTGGATTAGTCACCACACGGGTCAGGCGGGCTGTATCCAATATGCCTTCTTCCAGATCAAAGTCCCATGACCGCCGCTGCTGTGCCATGAGCATCCTTTGTAGCCGATTGGCGAGCTTGGAGATCACCCCATGCAGGCCGCTAAGCTGTTGATCCAGATTGCGGCGCAGAAAGGAAAGCTCTTCGGCATCACAAAGCTCTTCAGCATTGATAGTCTCGTCAAATTCAGTGCTATAGACTGAGTAGCGCGGCCCCTGCACCTGGTCTGTGGCAAGGTCATTGGGGTTGAACATAGCCTGTGCTTTTGCGGCCTCTTCGGCCATCATGTCATTGATCGTATCTTCCGAAAGTTCCGCGCCCATGTCGCTGGCGTCTGATGAGCCGTCACTGCTGTCGGAATTATCATCACCCTCTTCCTGATTGTCACCGTCTTCACCATCCTCAGTGCCGTCTTCGTCATCCATATCCTGATCTTGGGAGTCATCATCTGAATTAGGTGATTTGTTTTTATCTTCGCCTTCAAAATCATCGGCCAGATCAAGGTCGGCTATTATTTTCCGGCTTATACGGCTAAATGCAGCCTGATCGCCCATATTTTCAATAAGTTCATCAAGGTGAAGCGCGGCCTTGGATTCGATCTGGGTGCGGAATTGATTGACAACCTCGTTGGTCACTTCCGGCGGATGGGCATGGGTCAGCCGTTCCCGCACCAGCAGTCTGAGGATATCACCATAAGGAATATCTTCGGCATTAGCGGACAGGCTAAGACGGGTCTTGGCATAGTGATCATCCAGCGTCGCCGCCAGATTCTGCGCTACACCGGCCATCTTAGTGCTACCTATGGCTTCCACACGCGCCTGTTCGATAGACTCGTAAACAGACAGCGCCATTGGATTGTCGGGGGCATATTTGGCGTGCAGGGCCTTATCATGATAGCGCAGCCTCAACGCATAGGCATCAGCAACCCCGCGCACCTTGGTCACTTCATCCATTGGCATATCAATGGACAGCATGGGCAGGCGACCACCTGTGCCGGATATATCCACATTCTCTGCCCCGAAACTGACCTCAAGCTCAGATTTTTCCGCAATAGCGCGTGCCGTGGATGATACTGCATGTTTGAACTGATCCAGTTTATGGGTGGCTTTTTTGAACATTGTTATTCTGGCTGAACCACTGGTGTAATGGCAGATTCAGGCAGTTCTGTGCCAAAACAACGCTGATAATATTCCGCAACTACGGGCCGTTCCAATTCATCACATTTATTGAGGAAGGTCAGCCGGAATGCAAAAGAGATATCCTTGAATATTTCCATATTCTCCGCCCATGTAAGCACGGTACGCGGTGACATCACCGTTGATATATCACCGTTGATAAATCCGCTACGGCTCAGGTCGGCGACCTGTACCATCTGACGGATTATCTGTTTGCCTTTTTTGTCCTGTAATGCAGGTAACTTGGCAAGTACGATATTTTCCTCAACCTCATGGGGCAGGTAATTGAGCGTACTGACAATATTCCAGCGGTCCATCTGGCCCTGATTGATCTGTTGTGTGCCGTGGTAAAGACCGGACGTATCGCCAAGACCAATGGTGTTTGTGGTGGAAAACAGGCGGAATGACGGGTGAGGGTGGATAACTTTATTCTGATCCAGAAGGGTCATTTTACCCGCCACTTCCAATACCCGCTGGATGACAAACATCACATCGGGACGACCCGCATCATATTCGTCGAATACAAGTGCGGTCGGGCTTTGTAAGGCCCAGGGCAGGATACCTTCCTGAAATTCTGTGACCTGAACGCCATCTTTCAGCACGATAGCATCCTTGCCCACAAGGTCGATACGGCTGATATGGCTGTCCAGATTGACCCGCACACAAGGCCAGTTGAGACGGGCCGCGACCTGTTCAATATGGGTGGATTTTCCGGTTCCGTGGTAGCCCTGTATCATCACGCGGCGGTTAAAGGCAAAGCCCGCCAGAATGGCCAATGTGGTATCATGGTCGAAGATGTAGCTATTGTCGATCTCTGGCACATGGTCATCGGCTTCGGAAAAGCCGGGAACCTCAATATCGCTGTCGATGCCGAATATCTGACGCACGTTCATTTTAATGTCGGGAATGCCTGTCTGTGTCTGTGTGGCGGTCATTAGGTTATCCATTTTTAACTAATATGCTTCCATTATGTGGTTCATTGTGGCAGTTTCGTCAAGTCTTAAAGAGTGGAATTTATATATGAGCGTAGCAGATACTATTGAACAGAAATTGCGGGATGCATTGAATATCACCTCTATAGAGGTGGTTGACGAGTCCCATAAACACGCGGGTCACGCTGGGGCGCCGGGTAGCGGGGAGAGCCATTTCCAGCTTGCCATCGTGTCTTCTGATTTTGCGGGTAAAAATCGCGTGGCCCGTCAGCGGGAAATTTACCGCATCCTGAAGGCCGAAATGGCGGGGCCAATTCATGCCCTGTCCATTGATGCCAAATCGCCCCAAGATTGAATGAAGGAGTGAGCATATGTTAAAAGTAAAAATCATTCCCGTGACGCAATTTCAGCAGAATTGCACCCTTGTCTGGTGTGATGAAACAATGAAGGGCGCGGTTATTGATGCGGGTGGCGATGTGGATGTTATACTGGCCGCGATCAAGGAGCAGGGCGTTGATGTGGAAAAAATCCTGATCACGCACGGTCATCTGGATCATGCGGGCGGGGCGGCGGAGCTGTCCGAAAAACTGGAAATTCCCATCGTTGGACCGCAAAAGGAAGATAAATTCTGGATAGACCAGATACCGGAAAACTGCCGCAATTACGGCCTACCAGAAGGACGTAGCTTCGACCCCGATCAATGGCTTGAAGGCGGCGATACGGTATCATTCGGCAATATCAGCATGGATGTTTATTTCTGCCCCGGTCATACGCCGGGCCATGTAATTTTCCATGAGAAAAATGTGGGCTATGCCTTTGTGGGCGATGTGCTGTTTCAGGGCTCCATAGGCCGCACCGACTTTCCGCGCGGCGATCTTGATACCCTGTTAAATTCCATCCGCACCCAGCTCTGGCCCTTGGGCGATGACACCAAATTCATCTCCGGCCATGGGGAAATCTCAACATTTGGAGCGGAGCGGGCGACTAATCCATTCGTGCGGGACGGGGCTTAGGTGTTGGCGGATTAGGGGGATATAATTTTGGAAGAAATAAGAATTTGTGCGTTCTTTGATGTCTTGGGAACAAGAGAGGTAATGCTCGGTACTGATGAAGTTCGGCGTAATGCTTTGATTGAACTTATTAGAAAACTTGCTAAGCGAGCATGTGATTATAGTGCTAATATTCAAAATCTAGGAATTGGAGTTGCCATGACTCCAACCGCACAATCCACAACGTTTTCTGATAATATGGCTGTATCGTTTCCTTTAGTGCCAAATGAAATTCAAGGTGCAATAGGTAATAAATCCCACACATATAGTGTTGAAGCCGCTGCTTTCTTTAATCATTTACTCGCTCAAATAATAATTACAGTGTGGGATGGATTAAAACTTGGTTTGCTTATTCGTGGGGGAATTACAATAGGCAGACTTATCCATGACAAGGATGTAATAGTCGGAGAAGCGTTGGTAACTGCTGTTGAATTGGAGAAAAGTACTAAATTTCCACGGATTGAAATTGCAGATGAAATTATTGATCTATTGGATAACAGAGGGCAGCCTATTGTAGACGATTATATTAAAAAAGAATGTTTAGAACAGGTTGATGGCAAATGGTATGTAAAATCATTAGCACTCCATATAGGCTACTGGAGAGATCATAATTGGTACAGGAAGCAGCAAGGCAAAGAACCTGAAGAAATTCCTGTAGCATTGGTTGAAATTAGAAGAATTTTAGATAACGAATATAAATGGGTATCTAATAAT
>DAOWHQ010000134.1:0-5854 GCA_030641355.1 Alphaproteobacteria bacterium | reverse complement strand
AGTTTCCTGATGATCTGTTATGTGAGCTTCGGCGGTATGCTGGCCACTACATGGGTGCAGTTGATCAAGGCAATTTTACTGCTGATCGGCGGTACCTTCATTGCCTTCATGGTGATGAAAAGCTTTAATTTCAGTCTTGAGGCGGTTTTGACCAGTGCCACTGAAATACATCCCAAAGGCACAGCAATTCTTGCGCCGGGACTGTGGCTGAAAGATCCGGTCGCTATCATATCCATTGCCCTGACCATGATGTTCGGCATTATCGGTTTGCCCCATATCCTGATGCGGTTTTTCACGGTGAAGGATGCCAAAGATGCCCGCAAATCGGTTTTATTCGCCACAACCCTGATGGGTTATTTCTATATCCTGATCATTA
Source organism: Alphaproteobacteria bacterium (assembly GCA_030641355.1). Lineage (GTDB taxonomy): Bacteria > Pseudomonadota > Alphaproteobacteria > Sphingomonadales > Emcibacteraceae > Paremcibacter. Next base: position 5,478 of record DAOWHQ010000134.1, on the reverse strand, counting down.
TTATCGGTTACGGCGCGGTGACTTTTGTCATGGGTAATCCGGACTACCATGATGCAGCAGGCAAAATTTTGGGTGGTGGCAATATGGTGGCGCTGCATCTGACCCACTTTATGGGCGGTAATCTGATGCTGGGCTTTATGTCGGCGGTGGCTTTTGCGACCATCCTTGCGGTTGTTGCCGGATTAACATTGGCGGGTGCGGCAACCATCGCCCACGACCTTTATGCCAAAACCTATAAAAAAGGTCCGGTCAGCAGTGCCGAGGAAATCAAGGTTTCACGCATCGCGACCTTTGCTCTTGGCGGCATTGCGGTGGTTCTGGGTATCGCCTTTGAGCATCAGAATGTGGCTTTTGTCGCTTCGATGGCTCTGGCCGTTGCTGCCAGTGTCAACTTCCCGATCCTGATCATGTCCATGTATTGGTCCAAAATGACTACCACAGGGGCGGTTGCGGGTGGCATCGTTGGTCTGGTGCTGTCCATTGGCCTGATCATTCTGGGGCCGGGGGTCTGGGTGGCGGTGTTGGGCAATGCGGAGCCGATCTATCCACAGGTCTATCCGACATTTTATTCCATGCCGCTGGCCTTCGCCGCGATCTGGCTGTTTTCAGTGCTGGATAAAAGCAAGCGGGCGAAAAATGAAATTGCCCTGTTTGAGGAACAATTTGTCCGTTCGGAAACCGGAATCGGTATTTCCGGAGCCAGTAAGCATTAAGGCAAACATTAATTATTGTATGCGGCAAGGTGTGGCATTAGTATAGCAGTGTAAGTTATACGAAGGATAATATGTGTCACAGGATAAAACCCACCTTGAAAAAGCCAGATGGGATGAAAGCGAAGCCATACAAGTGATCGGCAGTTTCGCCTCACTGAAGGGTGGCCTGATGGAGGCCCTGCACGGATTGCAATATGCCTTTGGCTATATCCCTGCGGAAAGTTATGACCTTCTTGCTGCGGCGTTTAACCTGTCGCGGGCTGAAGTTTACGGCGTCAAAAGCTTTTACCATGATTTTAGGTCTGAGCCTGCGGGCCACCATATCATTCAAATCTGTCAGGCAGAATCCTGTCAGGCGATGGGTAGCAGATCTTTAACTACCCACGCACAGGAGATGCTCGGCATCAAGCTGGGCGAGACAACCCATGACGGAAATTTCACACTGGAAGCGGTTTATTGTCTGGGCAATTGCGCGGTATCGCCCAATATCACCATGGATGGCAAGCCTCATGGTCGTGTGACCAAGGCGGGTTTTGACAGTTTGTTGAAGGGGGCAGGGTTATGAGCGATCTGGTAACCCTATATGTGCCGCTGGAAACCACGGCCCTGTCACTGGGGGCCGATGAGCTTGTTCTTGCCCTGCTCGAAGAAGCGGCAAAGCGGCACCGTGATGTGGAGATCATTCGTAACGGCTCATGGGGCATGAGCTGGCTTGAGCCTTTGGTGGAGGTGGTAACAGACAAAGGCCGCATCGCTTACGGTAATGTGACGCCGGATGATGTGGCCGGATTATTCGAGGCTGATTTTCTTAAGGGCGGTGACCATGATTTATGTCAGGGGCTAACCGAAGAAATCCCCTATCTCAAAACTCAGGACCGTCTGACCTTTGCCCGTTGCGGCCTGATTGATGCCCTGTCACTGGATGACTATCGGGAAAATGGCGGCTTTTTGGGCTTGGAAAAAGCGCTCGACATGACCGCACAGCAGATCGTGACCCAAGTCACTGACAGCGGGTTGCGCGGGCGCGGTGGCGCGGCATTTCCCACCGGCATAAAATGGAATACGGTGCTTCATGCACCAAATAATTCAAAAACAAGCGAGCAGAAATATATCTGTTGCAATGCTGATGAGGGCGACAGCGGAACTTTCGCCGACCGTATCCTCATGGAAGGTGATCCTTACGCGCTGATTGAAGGCATGATCATTGCCGGACTTGCCGTTGGCGCGACCGAAGGTTTTATCTATCTGCGCTCGGAATATCCGCTATGCAAAGAGATACTCGGTGAAGCCCTGATCAACGCCCGCGCTGAGGGCTGGATAGGTCAGGACATTAAAGGGTCGGGCAAGGCATTTGATATTGAGCTTCGTATGGGGGCGGGGTCTTACGTCTGCGGCGAGGAAACCGCCATGTTGGACAGCCTTGAGGGCAAGCGCGGCATGGTTCGTGCAAAACCGCCCCTGCCCGCTATTCAGGGCCTTTTTGGTCAACCGACTGTGGTCAATAATGTTTTGTCGCTGGCATCTGTGCCGATCATCATGGCTAAAGGCGCGGCGTTTTATCAGGACTTTGGTATGGGCCGTTCCCGTGGTACAATAGCCTTCCAGCTGGCGGGTAATATTGCCCGTGGCGGCTTGGTGGAAAAGGCCTTTGGTATCAGCCTGCGCCAATTAATCGAAGAATACGGCGGCGGCACTATTACCAATACGGCCCTAAAAGCCGTTCAGGTTGGCGGCCCTCTCGGTGCGTATATAGCGCAGAGCGATCTTGATCTGCCTATGGATTATGAGGCTTTTTCAGATGTGGGAGCGGTGCTGGGTCACGGTGGTATTGTGGTTTTTGACGCGGGGGCAGATATGGCGGCACAGGCGAAATTTGCCTTTGATTTCTGCGCTGTGGAAAGCTGCGGCAAATGCACCCCCTGTCGCATCGGCTCCGTACGCGGATCGGAACTGATGGCAAAGGTTCAGGCCGGTGAGAATGTGGAGCATAATCTGGAACTGGTCCGGGATTTATGTGATGTGCTGGACGGGGGGTCATTATGTGCCATGGGTGGTATGACGCCAATCCCGGTGCTCAGCGCCCTGAAGTATTGGCCCCAAGATTTTAAGACGGAATGAATGATGATCATTGAAAAAGATTTTGGGACTCCGGAAGTTAAAGCGGATACCACCGTTACCCTGACAATAGACGGCAAGCCGGTTACGGTTGCGGAAGGCACCAGCGTCATGCGGGCCGCCGCAATGGTGGATACCGATATCCCCAGCCTTTGTGCCACGGATTGTCTGGAAAGCTTTGGTTCCTGCCGCCTTTGTCTGGTGGAGATTGACGGGCGGCGTGGCACACCGGCCTCCTGCACCACGCCAGCGGAAGCGGATATGAATGTCACCACTCAGTCTGATCGGTTAACCAAACTCCGGCGTGGGGTGATGGATTTATATCTGTCCGATCACCCAAATGGCGATGACCTGCCGCTGCATGATCTGGCGAAATTACTCGGCATGACGGAAAGCCGTTATGGCACAGCGGGTCATAACCATCTGAAGTCGATCATAGATGACAGTAATCCGTACTTTAGCTTTGATCCGTCCAAATGTATTCTCTGTTCCCGTTGTGTGCGGGCTTGCGAGGAAGTGCAGGGAACATTTGCCTTAACCGTGGAAGGCCGTGGTTTTGACAGCAAAATTATGGCAGGTGTGGATCAGGATTTCCTGAGCAGCGATTGTGTATCCTGCGGTGCCTGTGTTGATGCCTGCCCCACCGACAGCCTGCTGGAAAAAAATGTCATTGATAAGGGTGCGCCCGATCATAGTGTGCTGACCACCTGTGCCTATTGCGGCGTTGGCTGTGGTTTTAAGGCAGAGCTGAAAGACGGCGAAGTCATCCGCATGACCCCGTGGAAAGACGGCATGGCCAATCATGGTCATAGTTGCGTCAAGGGTCGTTTTGCATGGGAATATGCCTTCCATGAAGACCGCATATTAAAACCCATGATACGGGAAAATATCACCGATCCATGGAAAGAGGTCAGTTGGGATAAGGCCATTGATTTTGCCGCCGATCGCCTGAAAGCCATTCAGAAGAAATACGGGTCAAAATCCATTGGCGGCATTACCTCTTCGCGCTGTACCAACGAGGAAGTTTTTGTGGTTCAGAAAATGATCCGCACAGCTTTTGGTAATAACAATGTGGATACCTGTGCGCGGGTCTGCCATAGCCCGACCGGATATGGCCTCAATCAAACCTTGGGAACCTCTGCGGGAACCCAGACATTTGACAGCGTTATGGATGCGGATGTGATCCTGGTGATTGGCGCTAATCCCACTGACGCTCATCCGGTTTTTGCCAGTCGCATGAAAAGCCGCCTGCGGCAGGGCGCGCAGCTGATTGTTATTGATCCCCGCGCCATTGATCTGGTCAAGACCCCTCATGTTAAGGCCGACTATCATCTGCCGCTACTGCCGGGAAATAATGTGGCGGTGATCAATGCGCTGGCCCATGTGATTGTGGACGAAGGGCTGGAAGATACGGGCTATGTGAAAGAGCGATGCGATGATCAGGCCTACGGCGACTGGCGGGACTTTATTCTTGACCCCAAAAATTCACCGGAAGCCATCGAGCAATATTGCGCGGTTCCGGCGGCAGATCTGCGGGCAGCGGCCCGTCTTTATGCCACGGCGGGTAATGGCGCGATTTTTTATGGTCTGGGCATTACCGAACATTCCCAAGGGTCAACGGCGGTGATGGCCTTGGCAAACCTCGCCATGCTGACCGGCAATATCGGTTTTTCCGGTGTCGGTGTGAACCCGCTCAGGGGTCAGAATAATGTGCAGGGCTCATGTGATATGGGGTCTTTCCCCCATGAGCTTCCCGGCTATCGGTCGGTTGAGGATGACGAGGTTCGCGGCATATTTGAGAAAGACTGGGGTGTCAAACTGAACAGCGAAGCGGGCTATCGGATTCCGGCCATGTTTAATGCGGCGGTGGCGGGTGACTATCGGGGTATGTATATTCAGGGCGAGGATGTGGCCCAGAGCGACCCCAATACCCACCATGTGGAAGCGGCACTGAAAAATCTGGACTGTCTGATCGTGCAGGATTTATTCCTTAATGAGACCGCCCGCTTCGCCCATGTGTTTTTTCCCGGCACCAGCTTTCTGGAAAAAGATGGCACTTTCACCAATGCGGAACGGCGCATCAGCATGGTCAATAAGGCGGTGGAGCCACTGGCGGGACTGGATGAATGGGAGATCACCTGTCGTCTGTCGCGGGCCATGGGCTATGAGATGTCCTATGACCACCCATCAGAAATCATGGATGAAATTGCGCGCCTCACCCCGACCTTTGCCAATGTCAGCTTTGATATGATACGGGAGCGCGGCAGTGTGCAATGGCCATGTAACGGTGCGGCACCCGACGGCACACCGATTATGCATGTGGATCATTTTGTGCGTGGCAAGGGAAATTTTGTCATCACGGAATTTGTCCCCACCACAGAGAAAGTCACCCGCCGCTTTCCGCTTATCCTGACCACGGGGCGGATACTCAGCCAGTATAATGTGGGCGCTCAGACACGGCGGACCGACAATAATGTCTGGCATGATCAGGATATTGTGGAAATTCATATTACCGATGCTGAAGACCGTAATATTCGGGACGGGGACTGGATTAACATCCAGAGCCGCATGGGTGACACGACCCTGCGTGCCAAAATTTCAGACCGTATGCAGCCGGGGTTGATCTATACCACGTTCCATATGCCGGATT
>DAOWHQ010000261.1:0-3972 GCA_030641355.1 Alphaproteobacteria bacterium | reverse complement strand
GAGCTTATCGATATTTCATGGGAGGAGGGAACCTTCCTGAATGTGAATTTCCCGCTTAATGCGGATAAGGTTAAAGGAATCCAAACTACTGCCCAAGGGTTCCGGGATGAAGCAGAAGTATTCATTGATGCCCGGGAAGACCCCAGAGGCGGTGATTATTACTGGATTGGATTCCGCCGGCAATATGGAACTCCGAAGTCGGGAACTGACCTTGCGGCTATTGAAAATGACTATATCTCCGTGTCGCCATTGCATCTTGATCTAACACATCAAAAATCTCTTGTAACTATTGGAAGTAAAATAGATAAAGAGTTTTTATGCGACTGACTTTATCAGAAAAAAAAGCACTTTTAATGGAGGAGTTGCGGGGCGAAGCTATTGATGATGAAAATGTTCTTGCTGTATTAGCAGATATTCCCAGAGAAGATTTTATCCCCAAAGTTCTACGCGCTCAGGCCTATGAAAACGCAGCCCTTCCCATCAGCAGCGGACAAACTATCAGCCAGCCCTATATTGTGGCCTATATGACGCAGGTTCTGGGGGTGACAAAAAAGCATAAAGTTCTGGAAATCGGTACGGGTTCTGGCTATCAGGCCGTGGTGCTTGCAAAATTATGCCGTCGTTTGTTTACGGTTGAGCGGCATTTGCCACTTTTAAAAGCCGCAGAAACCATATTTAAAAAACTGAATATTTTCAATATAACCACATTATTTGGTAATGGTTTGAAGGGATGGTTGGAACAGGCCCCCTTTGACCGTATTATGGTAACGGCTGCATCTGAAAATATTCCTGAAAAGCTGCTGGAACAATTAAAAGACGGTGGCGTCATGATAATCCCCATTGGTGCTCAGGGTGAAATACAATATATCATTCGAATTACCCGGCAGGGGGATGAATATGTAGAGCAAAATTTGCTCCCCGTTAAATTTGTACCCTTGCTTCCCGGTATAGTTCACGATTCATAATCCTTGATCTTGGAATATAGTTATTTACACTGTGTTTTATGAATGAGTGTCAGATGTTGTTAAAAATAATTTTAATGTTGGGGTTTTTAGGTGTTTTAACAGCCTGCGGGACTGGTCATTCCTTTAGTACCCAGTATAGGAACGGTGTTCCGGTCTCAAAAGTCGCAAAAAATACACCCTATCCTATTCCGGTCCCAAAGAATAAGCCAAAGCCGCCGACAAAAAAATATATTAAAAAACAGAACCCTGCTAATAATTATCGGGCTGCTGGTAAGACCATCACAGTTAGAAAGGGCGATACTATATATGCTCTTTCGCGGCGGTATGGAGTCACCGTCCGGGCAATCATTCGAATCAATAACCTCAAACCACCTTATCTTTTGCATCCGGGGCTAAAATTAAAAAGCCCGGCTATGGCTACTCATGTGGTGAAAAAAGGTGATACGGTCTATAGCCTGTCCCGGAAATACCGGGTGGATATGACTACTCTCACCCGTCTGAACAAAATGAAACGCCCCTATATCCTGTCGATTGGGCAAAAGTTGAAAGTACCCGGCAAGGCTTCGGGCGGACGCTCGACAGTGAAGCACGTGTCTCTGCCGCCACCGCCACCGCAAAGTGGCAAAGGTTTTATGTGGCCGGTGCGGGGGCCACTATTGTCATCCTACGGGCCAAAAGAGGTGGGTTATCATAATGATGGCATCAATATTGCGGCGAAATCCGGCAGTGAAATACGCGCTTCAGAAAGCGGTGTTGTCGTTCATGCAGACCGCAAAATAAAAGGGTTCGGCAGGCTGATATTAATCCGCCATAGCAATGGCTGGATAACGGCATATGCTCATAATTCATCTAATTTAGTTACAAAAGGTCAGGCAGTAAAGCGGGGCCAGACGATTGCCCGTGTAGGGCAATCTGGTGGTGTAGGTCGCCCGCAGCTTCATTTTGAAATGCGTAAAGGTTCCCGCGCTGTTAATCCGGTAAAATATTTACGGTAGCTTAATTCTGTGGCGTCCGGCAAGGTCCTGGATGAACTGCCAAGCCACGCGCCCTGATCTTGCGCCTCTGGTGCGGGACCATTCCAAAGCCTCAGTACGTGTGGTTTTCTTGGGTGCCGTAATTCTGAAGTGATCCATATAGCTGGAAATCATGGACAGATAATCGTCCTGAGAACAGCCATGAAAGCCAAGCCATAATCCAAAGCGGTCTGAAAGAGAAACTTTCTCATCCACTGATTCTGCGGGTGTGATGGCGGTTGAGCGTTCATTCTCTATCATTTCCCTCGGCATGAGGTGTCGGCGGTTTGAGGTGGCATAAAAAATTACATTATCAGGTCGACCTTCAATGCCGCCTTCTAGAACCGCCTTGAGAGATTTATAGCTGCTGTCATCATTATCAAAGGACAGATCATCACAAAAAAGAATCACCCTCCGGTCAGAGGCCCGCAGATGTTCCAGCAGACGGGGCAGGGAGGGCATATCTTCCCGGTGGATCTCGATCAGGGCCAGAGCTTTATTCTCTGTTGTGCGTATTTTTGCATGAAGGGCTTTGATAAGGGAACTTTTGCCCATGCCGCGCGCGCCCCAGAGCAGGGCGTTATTGGCCGGAAAACCATTGGCAAACTGCTGCGTATTTTCAGACAGAATATCACGCACATGGTCAATGCCATGTAAAAGCTCAAGGTCAACATGATTGACTGACGTGATTGCGCTCAATCGATCCGGGTTTACATTCCAGATAAAAGCATCGGCGCCTTTCAGGCTAGGGGTTAATTTTTCTTCTGGAGCAAGCCTCTCCAGCGCCTCTGCGATGCGTTTCAATATGTTTTTTGTCATTCTTATTTCATTAGCACATGAAAAGGTGACAATAAACAAATTAGTGTCTTGTTTTTATGGCCAATCCTGCCTATATGCCAATGAAGTTGAAAAAAAAACTGTGGCCTGTATAGTGCCGCATTCAGTATATAATATAGGAAAAAAACAATGTTTATATCAGAAGCATTTGCTCAGGCAGCGGGCGGCCCCGGCGAAGGAAGTGCATTCATGCAATTTCTGCCCTTCATTCTTATCATCGGTGTATTTTATTTCCTGATGATCAGGCCACAACAAAAACGCATGAAAGAACATAAAGCTATGGTCACTGCGTTACGTCGCGGCGATAATGTCATAACATCCGGTGGTATTGTGGCCAAGGTATCCAAAGTGATTGATGATCATGAGATTGAGCTTGAAATCGCATCAGGTGTGAAAGTTAAAGTGATCAAGGCAACTATTTCTACCGTGGTCGGTAAACCTGCTCCCGCCAATGACACCATAGAAAAAAAATAAAATGCTAAATTTCCCCCGATGGAAGATCATAATGATCAGCCTGCTGTCCGTTATGGGCATACTTACGGCTGTGCCAAATTTTCTCAGCGATGAGCAATTGTCTAACTACCCTGAATTTCTGCCGAGCAGTCAGCTAACGCTTGGACTTGATCTTCAGGGCGGGGTTCATCTGCTTTGGGAAGTGGACCTGACCGAAGTTGAGAAGGAAAAACTGGAATCCAAGCGCGGGGATCTGCGGGATGCGTTTCGCAAGGAAAAAATTGTCCTGCGAAGCTCGATTCGAAACAAAGCCATTCATATCAACCTGACAGATAAAACTCAGACCGAAAAAGCTCTGGAAGTCATTGCTGATACGGTTGAACTGCTTGGGTCTTCTTTGGGTACAGCGGGTGTAGCGGATATTGAATATGAGGTTGCGGGCGACGGCATCATTGTGGTTAAGCTTACTCAAAAAGGGTTGGTCATGCGCGGTAACGACGTGATCACCCAGTCTATCGAAGTGATCAGACGCCGTATTGATGGCATGGGAACAACGGAGCCGACGATTCAGAAGCAGACCCTCACTTCGTCCTGCTGCAACGGGCTGACCAAGAGCCACCCCCAGTCGGGGCAGCGTTGCGCACAATCGATACGACTACTCTCTTGACAGCGCAGCTCGATCAAGTGTTCGCGGCGCTGGCAGG
>DAOWHQ010000084.1:0-5047 GCA_030641355.1 Alphaproteobacteria bacterium | reverse complement strand
TGCCCTCACCCGTGGCCTGCAGGTCACATCTTGACCTGATCATGGCGTCAATATCCAGATCCTTGCCGTCCTGCTGACGGGTCACCCGCTCGCGCCTTGGCCGCAGGGCCTCGAATTGTCGCTGGATACGCTTTATGCGGCGGCGCGTTGCATCATCCGGTTTCCAGCCTTCGCCTTCTTCTTCGGCGCGGGCAGAAAACACCGCGCAATAATCCTGCCGATAGCGTTGCAGACGATAATCCCATTCAGGGTAGCTATGCTCGGCGATCAGCTGGCCGGCCTCAACACCCTGCCCCGCCACTGACATATCAAGCTTGATGGTGGACGCTACCGTTTTTTTATTGCGGGTCAGGGACATCTCGTCCAGATCATCAACGGCGGATTCCACATCCTCGTCCTCATCATCATCAACTCCGCGATTAACGTTGACCATTTCCGCCATAGAGATCACTTTTTCAAAGCGGTTAAGAGCCAGCGGGTCTTGCTTGTCCACCTGATCATTTTCCTCGCGCACGCCGGCATGTTTGCGGCCATCGCGCAGGTCTTTATAGATATTCTTGGCGCTTTCATCTTCTTCCGCATAGTCAGAGCCATCTATAATATCGCTATGGGTCACGTCGACCTCGCCCCACAGGGGTATGGAGAGGAAGCTTTTATATTTCCGGGGAATTTTCGGGAAATCGGGAAGGCTTTCTCCGTTCGAGATCATTTGAAGAAGATTTGCCGCGTCCGTACGGGCCGACCCTGTGGTAAAGAGCAAATCATTGATGATATTTTCCAGCCGCGCTTCATAAGTCGGTAGTTTGCGCACGGGCCGCGCCTGCTGTAATGCCTTGCATAATTCTTCGTATTTCTTACCCAGACCGGGATATTTTTCGATGACAAATTCCGTGGTTTTCCACGCCTGTGCCATGAAAACCAAATCCGCATGCAGGGGGTTTTCAGGTTTGATAGTGGGCGCATCACTGGCATGGGCCAAAAAAGCCGATAACCAGATATATAACGAACGGTTTAAATGTTTTTCAGGAAAATAATCAATGACGGCGGGCAAAAGCAGGCTGTCATTGTCGCGCTTGGCGACGGCAAGCCGTTCATTATCCATGCCCAGCCGCAAACGCCATGACAGGCGGTGGCTTTGGGACGTCTCGCTGACACTATTCACATCAACGCCCGGATCACCGCCAATGGCCCGAAAGAAAATGCTGATCACCTGCTTAATGTCTTCCAGACGAACAGCAGATTCCGTGTGATGAACATAGCTGGACTGGTCACGGACCAGTTTGTGCCATTTCTTTCCGACCAGTTCTTCCGGCTCAAACAATTCAAACATTATTTATCCAAAAGTGGCCTGCACCACTTCCATCAATCCTTCCTTGGCACTTTCATCATCGCTCAAGGGTTCAATCAGGGTGGCTTCGGCGGCTTCTAGCGGTGAAATGCCCGCCATAATAAGAGTTGCACAATAAACCAACAGCCGTGTAGACGCGCCCTCCTCCAGATCAAGATCTTTCAGATTACGAATACTGCGGGCCAGATTAACCAGCGGCACACAGCGCGCCTTATCAAGTCCGGTTTCCTGACAGATGATATCCACTTCCTGTTGTGCAGATGGATAATCAAAATGGATGCCGATAAAGCGTTGGCGGGTGCTGGGTTTCAGTGATTTCAGGATATTCTGATAACCGGGGTTATAGGAGATTACCATCATGAAATCATCCGGTGCTTCGAGCAGCTCTCCGGTTCGCTCCAATGGCAACATACGCCGATCATCGGTTAAGGGATGCAGGACAACCGTCACATCTTTCCGAGCCTCAACCACCTCATCAAGGTAACATATACCACCCTCACGCACAGCGCCAGTAAGCGGGCCGTCAACCCATTGGGTCTCTCCGCCTTTCAGCAAATAACGCCCCGTAAGATCAGCAGCGGTAAGGTCATCGTGGCAGGAAACCGTGGTCAAATTCAATCCCAGCCGTGCCGCCATATGGGCGACAAAACGGGTTTTACCACAACCCGTCGGGCCTTTTAACATCACGGGCAGGCCTTTACGAAAGGCCGTTTCGAAAAGCTCACATTCATTTGCCGATGGCATATAAAACGGAATTTCTGAATCATCCATATACTTTACTCAATCACATTATTTTAAACTAAAAAGGCGGTGACAGTTTTAGCCGCCACCGCCTTTGATAAGAGATAAGACCCTTTAATTAACCAGCAGTTGCCTGCTCTTCGCTGCCTTTGGAAAATGTTGCGTAAACAAAGAGCAACACACCCAAGACTACTATGACACCAGAACCTAACCGCATCCAGTAGAAGAGCGAAATCTGCTCCTGTACTTCCATGAAGTCCATGCCCATAACCCGTTCCAGATGTGTCTGAAGAACACCCGCAGCAGTCAATGTAAAGGTCATGAAACACATCCCCGCACTGGTGATCCAGAAGCTCCACATATTCAGTGTCTGATTATAGGGCTGCTGGCCGCGCAGATGCGGCATGGCATAGGTAATGATCGCAAGATTGATCATCACATAGGCCCCGTAAAAAGCCAGATGTCCATGAGATGCGGTGATCTGTGTACCGTGGGTATAATAGTTGATCGGCGCCAGCGTATGCATAAAGCCCCATACCCCTGCCCCAAAGAAGGACAGAACCGTACAACCCAGTACCCAAAGCAAGGCCGCTTTGTTGGGATGATTGCGGGTACTTTTCTTCACGATATAGAAAGAGAAGATCACCATCGCAAGGAAGGGGAAGACTTCTAATGCTGAGAAGATACTACCCAACCATTGCCAGTAACCGGGGGTTCCGATCCAGTAATAATGGTGACCTGTACCCAGCAATCCTGAGAAGAGTGCCAGACCAACGATAACATAAAGCCATTTTTCAATAACCTCACGGTCAACACCGGTAATCTTAATCAACAGGAAGCCAAGAATAGCCGCCAGAATAAGTTCCCAGACACCTTCAACCCACAGATGGATCACATACCACCAGTACATTTTATCCAGCGCCAGATTGGACGGATTATAGAAGGCAAACAGGAAGAATAACGTCAGTCCCCATAGTCCCATGGTCAGGATAATAGCGATGGCCGTCTTTTTGCCCTTGAGCAACGTCATACTGACATTATACATGAACAACAATGCGACAATCACAATGGCTATTTTAAACCATATGGGCTGCTCCAGAAACTCACGACCTTCGTGAATACCAAAAAGATACCCGACAACCGTTGCCGCAGCGCCCAGCAAAAATACCCAGAATTGAATCCACGCAATTTTCGAGCTATGGATTTCCGTCTCGGTTTCTTCGGGCAGCAGATAATATGTCGCGCCGAAAAAGCCCATCAAAAGCCAGACAATCAGTGCATTGGTATGTATCATACGAATGATGTTAAAAGGCACCAGATCTGAAAGGAAATTCGGGAAAACATAAATTGTACCCGCGATTAATCCGCCAAGAACCTGTGCCACGAACAGGCCCATAGCCGCTATAAAATAGGGATAGGCCAATCTTTGTGTTTGATATTTCATAATATTACTTCCTTTCCCTTATTCATCATCTGGCGTTGGTGGCCAGTTCTGAGTATCAATTCGGCTGATCCATTCAAAAAAGGCTGCAAGATCTTCATGATCCTGATCAGACAAGTTGAATTGAGGCATCTGCCTGCGACCTTCGATGCCGGTCGGCATGGCTTCCATCCAGGCCTTCAAGGCCTCAGCACCCGCTTCAGCGTCTTCGTCACCGCCAAATTTTATCCATACCTTGCCCAGTTCCGGCGCGAAATACGCGCCCTCACCAAACAACGTATGGCAATTGATACAGGAGTTCTCCTCCCATACGTCTTTGCCACGCGCGACTGATTCTGTCAGCGTTGCTACGTCTGTACTCTTATTCAAGATATGAAAATGACTCTGAACCGTTAGAGACACAAATATCACAAAAAAGAAAATCGTCCCGCCAAAGAATATATTGCGGGCCGCAGTCTTTGTCATTCCTTCCGACATAATAGATTTCTCCTACACTATTATAATTTCAGAAGAAGGTTATCACTTTTATTCCACCCTGAAATTCAAGTTGATACACCTCTTCACTTAAAGATACTTAGTAAATACATCTTTAAAAGTCTTTGATCTAAGTCAATTTAAGATAACAGAATTTTAAATGTAAAAGAAACAATTATTTATGTTAGATTACTTATTTAAATATGCGTGGTTACAGTAGACTTAAATGATAAAAATTTTATTTGTATGTTTGGGCAATATATGCCGATCCCCCACCGCCGAAGGGATTTTTCGCCATAAAATAGAACAGGGTGGATATGGGGATAATGTCGTTATTGATTCGGCAGGAACCGGGGCGTGGCATGTGGGAAATCCTCCCGATAGCCGCTCTCGGCAGACGGCTCTTAAATATGGAATAAATCTTGAAGACCTGCGCGGGCGCAAGGTTGCCCGACAGGATTTTGCTGATTATGATTATATTCTGGCTATGGACCGGGATAATATGAGAAATATGATGGCGATTTGTCCGCCGGACCATCAGCATAAAATTTCCCTGCTTCTGAATTACGCGGAAAACGACCCCGGCAATGGGGAAGTCCCCGATCCCTATAACAGCGGTCAGGACGGGTTTGACCGGGTTTACGAGATTATTAAGCGCGGTTGTGATGGCTTTTTGAAATACCTGATGACACACCACGCCTTATGACAGATACGAATATTTTGGGAAAGACTTGAAAATTCCCCTGATCCTGCCAATATATAGCCCAACTAACTCATAATAATTAAGGATAGATTCTAATGGTTGAAGACTATAAATACCGGCCCAGTACCGCGACAAGCGCACGCACCGCCGCCGACGTTGACGAAGGCCTGCGCGCTTATATGTTAACCGTATATAATTACATGGCATCCGCTTTGGCACTCACCGGACTTATGGCCTATGCTACGGCAAATGTACCGGCGCTTTATAACCTGCTATATACCTTTGCATCCGGTCCGAACGGTGAAATTTATCTTACCGGACAGACCATGCTGGGCCTGAT
>DAOWHQ010000273.1:0-9223 GCA_030641355.1 Alphaproteobacteria bacterium | reverse complement strand
TTGCCGAAAATCTTCCGCCTGACCAAGGGTGGCAAGTTGATTGAGGGCATCTTTAGCGGTGCGACCATCAATACGCCTTCCATGTTGTGTGTGGAAGATTATCTGGATGCGCTTAACTGGGCGCAAAGCATTGGCGGCCTTGAGGGCATGATTGCAAAATCTGAAGATAATCTTAGCGTGCTTAGTGCCTGGGTAGCGCGTACTGACTGGGTAGAGTTCCTCGCGAATGATGCGGCAACTGTGTCCAATACGTCTGTGTGTTTTAAGATCGTAGCCCCGTGGTTTACCGCTCTTGAAGCGGCTGATCAGGCGGCAGTAGCCAAAAAAATGGCGACCCTTCTGGACGAAGAAGGCGCGGCGTTTGATATTGGAGCTTACCGCGATGCACCTGCGGGCCTTCGCATATGGGCCGGATCAACTATCGAAGCATCAGATCTTATCGCTCTGCTTCCATGGCTTGATTGGGCATACGCCGAAGTTAAAGCAGCTAACACACAGTAATTCAAAGATTTATATGAAGGACACCTGAAAATGGTAAAGGTACTAATTTCTGACAAATTAAGCCCACTGGCTAAGCAAATTTTCGAAAACCGTGGCATCGAAGTAGACCAGATTGTTGGTCTGACACCTGAACAGCTTATCGAAGCAATCCCCCGTTATGACGGTTTGGCTATTCGGTCTGCAACCAAAGCAACCAAGGCAGTTCTTGATGCCGCTACGAACCTGAAGGTTATTGGTCGCGCCGGAATTGGTGTGGATAACGTGGATATTCCCGCCGCGACGGCGAGCGGTGTTGTGGTGATGAACACACCATTTGGTAACAGCATCACAACGGCGGAACATGCCATCGCCATGATGTTTGCCGTGGCCCGCCAGATTCCACTGGCTAATGAAAGTACTCATGCCGGAAAATGGGAAAAGTCGCGATTTATGGGCGTTGAGTTGACGTCTAAAGTTCTTGGCGTTATCGGTTGCGGCAACATCGGCGCTATTGCTGCCGAACGGGCGCTTGGCCTTAAAATGAAGGTTATTGCCTTTGACCCCTATTTATCAATAGAACGGGCCGAAGAACTGGGCGTTGAGAAAGTTGAGCTTGATAATCTTCTTCACCGCGCCGACCTCATTACCCTGCATACACCGCTGACCGAAACCACACGGGGTATTATTGGTGCGGATGCTTTCGAAAAAATGAAAAAGGGCGTTCGGATCATTAACTGCGCCCGTGGTGGCCTGATTGATGAAGCCGCTCTGCTGGATGCTCTGAATAGTGGCAAGGTCGCTGGTGTTGCCCTTGACGTATATGAACAAGAGCCTGCGAAAGAAAATGCTCTGTTTGGTCATGAAAATGTAGTGGCAACGCCGCATCTTGGCGCCTCCACATCGGAAGCACAGGTTAATGTGGCCGTTCAGGTCGCGGAACAGATGGCGGATTATCTGCTGGATGGTGCGGTGACTAATGCGCTGAATATGCCGTCAGTATCTGCGGAAGAATCAATTCGTCTTAGCCCCTATATGGCGCTTGCTAAACAGCTTGGTGGTTTTGCCGGTCAATTAACCGAACATGCGCTGAAAAGTATTCAAATTGAATATCAGGGTGATGTTACGGAACTTAATACCCGTCCACTTACGGCCATTGTGGTTGAAGGGCTTCTTCACCCGCTGATGGATTGCGTTAACATGGTCAATGCGCTTACAGTGGCCAAGGAACGGGATATTGACATCGTTGAAACCCGTCATGATTCCGAAGGCGATTATAATACCTATATCAAGGTGACTGTGACCACGGACAAGCAAAAACGTAGTGTCGCCGGAACGCTGTTCGCAGATAAACGCCCACGGATCGTTAACATTAAAGGCATTGCCATTGAGACTGAACTCACGCCGAATATGCTGTATGTTTCCAACGAAGACCTGCCCGGATTTATCGGGGCATTGGGAACAACGCTCGGTTCTACGGGACTGAATATTGCTACATTCAGTCTGGGACGGGCAGAAGAAGGCGGCGAAGCCATTGCTTTGGTTGCTATTGATGCGCCCGCCAACGCGGCGACGGTCAAGGCGGTTGGAAAGTTACCCCATGTTAAACAGGTTAAGGCGTTGACTTTCTAGTCTCTAAATAATATCAAGGCCTGAACTTTACTTATGGACTCCATATGCTTGATTCAGACGATACAGCACTCTTGCCCGAAGGCCTGCATGATACGTTGGCGGTTGACGCCGAGTATCAGGCTGAAATAATAGAGAAACTGCGTCAATGTTTTGCCAGTTATGGTTATGAGCGGGTCGTGCCACCCATACTGGAATTTGAAGAAAGTCTTCTTTCCGGACCGGGCAAGGCGCAGTCCAGAAATATGTTTCGGGTCATGGATCCTGTGACACAGCGAATGATGGCGGTGCGTAATGATATGACGGGGCAGGTGGCACGCATTGCCCGCTCCCGTCTTCAGAATGCACCGCGACCGCTTCGCCTGAGCTATTCCGGTGATGTACTGAGGGTGCGTGGTACTCAATTACGGCCTGAACGGGAATTCAAACAGGCGGGCATTGAGCTGATCGGTACTGATAGCCCAGAATCCTATGTTGAGGTTATCCTGCTTGCGCGGGATGTGCTTGCAACGGTAGGTGTGACGGATGCCAGTATTGACCTGACCATGCCCTTGCTTGTACCGGCCATTTGCCGTGGGCTTGGGTTGGACAAGGACAGATCCAAAATGATCCGTCATGCCCTTAATGCCAAGGATATTGGTGAGCTTAACAAGCTGGATGGTGAGATCGGTGATATTAGCCGAAAATTACTATCGGCTGCGGGGGCTGCGGATAAGGCAATGGATATTATCAGCGGACTGAAATTACCCGCTGAGGCTCAGAGTATATGTGACGAGCTGGCAATACTTGTATCTCGACTGAAGGATGTGGCTCCGGAGCTTCATATTACTGTAGACCCTGGTGAATATAGCGGCTTTGAATTTCAGACAGGTATTGGTTTTTGTCTTTTTGCCAAGGGTGTGCGCGGCGAACTGGGCAGGGGTGGCCGTTACCTTGTGGGTGGTGGTCAGGACAGTGAACCGGCAACAGGCTTCTCCCTGTATCTGGACAGCCTGATGCGTGCCTTGCCGGAAATGGCAGAAATTAAGTATATATATTGTCCGTTTGGAACGGATATGGGTATTTTATGTAAATTACGTATAGATGGTTATCGGACCATTTGTGGGCTTGATGTGGAAAAAGATGAAATGTCAGAAGCTAAACGGTTAAATTGCCAATATATCTGGCAGGCAGACAAAATAGTAGAGACTTTGAAAGGGTAAATGAGTGGCAAATGTGGTCGTGGTCGGCTCCCAATGGGGCGACGAAGGTAAAGGCAAGATTGTTGACTGGTTATCGGAACGTGCCGATGTGGTGGTGCGGTTTCAGGGTGGCCATAACGCGGGTCATACCCTTGTCATTGACGGTAAGGTCTATAAATTAAGCCTGCTGCCCTCTGGTATTGTGCGCGGTGGCAAATATTCCGTTATCGGCAACGGTGTTGTTGTTGATCCGTGGGCCTTACTTAAGGAAATTGATCTGCTGACATCACAGGGTGCCGATGTAAATTCCGACAACCTGATGCTAGCAGAAAATTGTGCGCTTATATTACCCTTACACGGCGAACTTGATGCAATACGTGAAGACGCAGCCAATATAAGCACTAAGGGTGGGCCAAAGATTGGCACCACGCGACGTGGCATTGGCCCTGCTTATGAAGACAAGGTAGCACGTCGGGCGCTTCGGGCCTGTGATTTGCTATCAGATAAAGCCATTGAAACCCGTGTTGATGTATTGCTGGGCCATCATAACCCGCTACGGCGCGGTTTGGGTGTAACAGAAATTGATCGGGAAGAATTGATTACCATGATTAAGGAAATCGCCCCGAAAATCACCCCCTATATTGGTGCAAGCTGGCGCATATTGGATAAAATGCGTCATGAACGCAAGCGTATCCTGTTTGAAGGTGCGCAGGGTATTATGCTGGACATTGATCATGGTACATACCCTTATGTGACCTCATCCAATACAATCGCATCACAGGCCGCAGGCGGCAGTGGTGTGGGGGCCAGAACGCTCGATTATGTGTTGGGTATCACCAAGGCCTATACCACCCGTGTGGGCGAAGGGCCGTTTCCAACAGAATTATTCGATGATGTGGGCAAAGGACTGGGCGAACGTGGTCACGAATTTGGCACCGTTACCGGACGTAGCCGCAGATGTGGTTATTTTGATGCGGTCATGGTGCGTCAGGCCACCAAAATAGGTGGTATCACGGGCATTGCATTGACCAAACTTGATGTTTTGGACGGAATGGATGAATTGAAAGTCTGTGTTGCCTATGATCTGGACGGGGAACGTCTTGATTATTTCCCGGCGTCCACAGATGATCAGGCGCGGGTGAAACCAATCTATGAAACACTGGAAGGCTGGTCAGACAGCACATATGGTGCCAGAAGCTGGGTTGACCTGCCCGCTACGGCGATTAAATATATCCGTCGTATTGAGGAATTGATTGAAACTCCGGTGGCTTTGCTGTCCACAAGTCCTGAAAGAGAAGATACCATATTGGTACACGACCCTTTCGAGGATTAAGATTCATTACATTTTAAAGTTAAAAATATTCAGCTTGTTGCCATCAAGGTCTCTGAAATAACCCGCGTAGAAATCCGGGCTAAAATCTGGACGTGGGCCAACGGGGCCTTCGCAGGTTCCACCCATTTCAAGGGCCAGCGCATGTACTTTGTCTACGGTTTCTTTGTTTGGGGCACTTAGGGCCATCATGACGCCGTTACCCACGGTTGCTGGGTTGCCGTCTGCGGGTTTGATGACGGCAAAGCTTGGTGTTCCTGGTTCTGTTGACCATGAAACGAAGCCATCACCTTCCATATTTCTTTTTGCGCCCATCACTGCGAACAGAGCGTCATAAAATTTTACTGCTTTCTCCAGATCATTGGTGCCAACCATTACATATCCGAGCATTTCTTTCTCCAGTAGTGATAAAAGTTAAATGAAATATGGGAGGTTTACTCCAGAGTTGCCCAGCCCACTTACCCTATATAGGATTAATTTTCATCATAACAAGATAAGGATACCCCAATTTTCTCAGGGTATCCTCGTTTGGGTAAAGTTGCATTGAATGATATTTATTTAACGTCGCTAACCAAATAGATGCTTGAAGATTCGCATGTAGCTAATTTCCCAAATCTATCCCGGATGTCTTTATTAACATCGCTATCACCAAAAAATTCTTCCATTCCCGCGATTTTTGCTGCGTTGGGTCCGCTGCCGCTCCAGTAAAAGGTTCCCCGCGTGATGTCTTGTGAATAAAGGGGCCATAGCAGTTCCATGCTATATCCCTTAATTTTTTCTTTCCGGACTACTGCCATAAAATCAGCGGCAAGAGTTTCCATAGCCTCCTGCTTGACACCATCGGCTAGTTTGCATTTGAAAAAATCACGTGCTCCAGCCTGTGCTGTTAGGGATGAAAAAGCGAAATTAAGGGATACTAAAGTCATACTAATTACAATATATAAAAGTTTGCGTCTCATGGACTTTCTCCTTGTATATTAAATTAGGCCACTCATACGTGGCGTAGCCGGACGCTAACACAACCAGTAGTTTTAGTCAATTTTAAGAATTAATATCAAAACTGTACCAGACATAAGGCCAGATATTATTTTGATCTTGTTATTTCTAGCTGTTCATGCCTGTATGACAAGTATGATCAATATGTTATAGCTTTGCATGGATTTCAATTAAGAGGATTAAAATGAAAAAATTTATATCTTATTGTTTTTTAACATTATTTTTGTTTTCATTTCACAATACGCTTGTAGCAAAAGAGACCGTGAAGGTTGTTATCAATACCCATATAGGGGAGATAATTCTGGAATTATACCCTGATAAAGCCCCAGTATCCGTGGAGAACTTCCTTAAATATGTCGATGCTGATTTATATAAAAATGCAAGTTTTTATCGGGTCGTTAGAATGGATAATCAAAAGCAAAATAAATATAAAATAGAAGTTATTCAAGGAGGCCGGGCAATAGAGGATTCAGCCCTCGCACCCATCACTCACGAAACTACGAAACAAACGGGTATCCTGCATAAAGATGGCGTTATTTCCATGGCGCGTGATGCGCCGGGGTCAGCAACATCAGAATTTTTTATCTGTGTCAATGATCAACCGGAGCTGGATTTCGGAGGAAAAAGAAACCCTGATGGTCAGGGTTTTGCGGCTTTTGGTAAGGTAATAAAAGGCATGGATATTGTCCATAATATTCAGGGTGCACAAACCATTAAGCCCAAGGGAGCCAAGCTGGAATATACCAGCGGCCAGATATTAACAAACCCCACTGTTATCCATAACATAACCCGTTATTCAAGGTAGCTCGTACAGAAAGTGGCTAGGCTAACGCTTCCATAGCTTCCTGTATTTCCAGCCACTCTAACTCGAACTCTTCCAAGTCCAGTGTCATATCCAGCTTTTCAGCGGTGAATTTCTTGAGGGCTGCGGCGGCTTTGTGGTCGCCGTGGACGTAGAGCTTTGGATTTTTCAGAGCGCGGTTGTATTTGGCGATATCGGTGGTCAGGCGTTTTATTCTCTTTTCCAGCTTTTCCAATTTCTTGCGCAGACTCGTCAGTTCAGGATTTTCGCTCCTGACTTTCGTCACTACTTCGGTTTTTTTGTTCTTCTTGCGGGAGGAAGAACGCGCCTTCAGGATCAGTTTCTTGTAATCCTCCATATCACCATCATAAGGTGTTACAGTTCCGTCATGAACCAGCCACAGGCGGTCGGCGCAGGCCTCAATCAGGTGGCGGTCATGGCTGATCATAATCACCGCACCCTCATAGCCATTGATGGCATGGATCAGGGCTTCGCGACTTTCCACGTCCAGATGGTTGGTCGGTTCATCAAGGATCAGTATATGCGGTGCATTCAGGCTCATCAGGGCAAATAACAGACGGGCTTTCTCGCCGCCGGACAGGTCTTCGACCCGTGTCATGGCCTTATCCGAACCAAAGCTAAACGCGCCGAGCTTTGCCCGTACCCGACTTTCCGGTACATTGGGCATACGCGCCCTCAGGTGACTAAGCGGGGTTCCATCCATATTAAGCTCATCAAGCTGATGCTGGGCAAAATAACCCACGTCAAGCTTGGAAGATTTTCGAAGTTCCCCGTCCATAATATCCAGCCGTGATGAAATCAGCTTGGCAAAGGTAGATTTGCCGTTACCATTTTGCCCCAGAAGTGCAATACGGTCATCCATATCAAGACGCAGATTCAGACGGGTTAAGATTGGTTTGCCCGGCTCATAGCCCACCTGAGCATGATCAAGGGTGAACAGGGGCGGAGCCAAGGGTTTGGGGTTGGGGAACTCAAAAGAAAAAGTTCTGTCTTCGAGAATACTGTCCAGCGGTCCCATTCTTTCCAGCATTTTTACACGGCTCTGGGCCTGTTTGGCTTTAGATGCCTTGGCTTTGAAACGGTCAATGAAGCTTTGCAGGTGCTTCTGTGCGGCTTCCTGCTTGACGATATTGGCGCGTCTGTGGGCCAGTTGCTCGCGGCGCAATTTCTCGAAATTATCGTAATTTCCGGTATAGAGCTTCAGCTTAAGCTGATCCAGATGCAGGATTGCGGTCACGGAACTGTTGAGCAGATCCCGGTCATGGCTGACGATAATAATGGTATAGGCGTAATTCTTGATGAAATTCTCAAGCCACATGACGCCTTCAAGGTCAAGATAATTGGTCGGTTCATCAAGCAATAACAGATCGGGCTTGGTGAACAGTGTACAGGCCAAGGCTACACGCATACGCCAGCCGCCGGAAAAGGACGAACAGGGCCGCCGCTGTGCATCGCCGTCAAAACCAAGGCCGGACAGGATGCTGGCGGCACGGGCTTCGGCGGTATGGGCCTCTATATCGGCCAGTCGCAGGTGTATATCGGCGATTTTTTCAGGGTCTGTTTCTGTCTCTGCGGCTTTTTCGAGAGATTGCAGTTCGTGATCAGCTTCCAGAACGGTGTCAAGCAGGCTTGTGGCACCGCCGGGGGCTTCCTGTGCCACTTCGCCAAGTTTCGCACCGCGCCGGATCTTCAGGCTTCCATCATCCCAATGTAGCTCGCCTGTGATTAATTTCAGCAATGTGGACTTGCCCGCGCCGTTTTTGCCGACAATACCAACTTTATGTCCCGCAGGAACCCGCGCACTTGCCCCTTCGAGCAAGGTTTTTCCGGCAATGCGGTATGTGAGGTCCTGAATTTGAAGCATATTTACACCTAATAAAATTTCTACAGGGTTTAACAGGATTCGACAAAAACACAATGGATGATTTCTTCTGTTGAAGTTCTTGTCATAAAACACTATAACCCGCCCCAAATTGTAATTTTTAAATCAAGGACTCTATGATGACTGCTAACCGTACTTTTTCTATTATTAAACCAGACGCCACCCGCCGTAACCTTACCGGTGCTATTGTTAAAATGTTTGAAGACGGTGGTCTTCGTATCGTTGCTTCCAAGCGTATTTACATGACCCGCGCACAGGCCGAAGGTTTTTATGCTGTTCATAAAGATCGCCCCTTTTATGGTGAACTGGTTGACTTCATGATGTCAGAGCCAGTTGTTGTGCAGGTTCTTGAAGGTGAAAACGCAGTACTGCGTAACCGCGAAATCATGGGCGCTACTAATCCTGATGATGCAGACGAAGGCACGGTTCGCAAAACTCATGCACTGTCTATTGGTGAAAATTCCGTTCACGGTTCCGATAGTGACGAAAACGCCGCCATTGAAATCGCCTACTTCTTCAGCGAAGACGAGCTCGTAGGCTAATTTTAGCTTAAGAAATTATAAGAAGCCGTTGATCATTACTGATCGGCGGCTTTTTTTGTTTAACAACAGTTAATTACATCGTCATACCTGTATTTTCATGGTCATACCTGCGAAGGCAGGTATCTAGTTAAATAAAAAGAAGTCATCTCCGATGTCATTATTTATTAAGAGGACTGGATTCCTGCCTTCGCAGGAATGACATAGGAGTGCGGGAATGACGAAAAGGGGCAGGAATGACGGTGGGCAAGTGGTTAGATTGTTTCAGCTAAAGCTTTTGAAATAATTTCAACGCCGCAACCACTGTCGCTTCTCTGACCTTATCCCGCCCTATATCGCCAAATAAATGCTTTTCATGAATGGTCA
>DAOWHQ010000124.1:0-6091 GCA_030641355.1 Alphaproteobacteria bacterium | reverse complement strand
TCCCGAATAACTAGCACTTGTTCCTGACCGGTTCTTTTAACCCCTATAGACCTGCCCTGAGCGTCGGCAAGATCGGATTCCAGTTCCAAAATACGGGCTGCCAGATCTTCTTTGGAAATATTGGATTCCTGCAAATTGGAAGAAATGCGGTTAAATTCAACATTCAGGTCATTGGTGATTTGTTCCTGAATGGCCAGACTGTCCTGAAGGTCGAATATTTCAGCCCGAAGTTTGTCCAATATGTCGTCTTTGCTGGAAAGTGCCTGCCCCAGAAAGAACTGGGCGAGCATGAAAATTGACAGCAGGAAGATGATAACCAGTAGCATGGTGCTGAGGGCATCAACAAAACCGGGCCAGCTGTTATCCATGGATGACGAAGGCCGCCTACCTGAACGCAAAAGGGTCATTAGTCATCCTTTCTGGCGGTCAGTTTCTTATCTGTTGTGAACAAAGGTTTTTTATTGCTCTTTGGCTTTGGGGTCGGCATATCATAATCCATTGAATTGTCTGCCGGAGGGTTAACCTTTGGTGCAGGTGGTGCAACTTCGGGTGTGCTTTTCTTCCCCTCTTCCTGCTTATTTGGAGCAGAAGCTGTACTGGCCGGGCCACCATTTTTGTCAACCATGGCACCCAACGTCCGGGCTAAAAGTTTAAATTCGGATTTCAGAGTGTCATTAAATTGATTTTGACCCTTCACGGTCTCCTCGGTCATATATTTAATCTGTACGTCAATATTGCGTAGATGCTTGATTTGAATATTCTCATCTTCGCTAGAAATCTGTTTAGAGAATAATTCAAGCATTTTTTTCAGGACTATCCCCATTTCTGTCTGGCTATCAGACAGGGCGGAAAGTTGTTCTGACAGGGAAATCATGGCGGTGTTAACATCATTCCGGTTTTCTTCACTGCGGGCTATGACATTATGAAGGTTTTCAAGGCTATCAGCAGATTGTTCCAACAATGCCCCCACATAAGCCGGTACACTGGCATCTCCGCCATCAACGGCGAGGCTACTGCCGCGGGAAAGCTTGGTGACGGTGGACAGCCAGTCTTCAAGATCATTGAAAAAGCGGCCTTGGGCCTGTCCGGCCTGAAGATCAATGAAACCAAGGATTACAGAACCGGCAAGACCGAACAGAGAAGAGCTGAAGGCTGTTCCCATGCCACCGAGTGGGGCGGCGAGGCCATCTTTCAAATCTTCGAATAAAACGCCAATATCATTGGAACCTACGGTTAGGTTGTTGATAGTATCTTTAATGGAGCCAATGGTGCCTAACAAGCCCCAGAATGTTCCCAGCAGACCCAGAAAGATCAAAAGACCAATGAGATAACGGGTAATTTCGCGCCCTTCGTCCATGCGGGCGGCGATGCCATCCAAAATGGTTCTTAAGGAAAGGGCAGACAGGGATAGTTTGCGGTCACGTTCCCCCATCATGGCGGCCATGGGGGCTATTATTTTAGGGGCATCGCCCGGAACTTCTGACGATTCACTTTTGCGGTATTTTTCAATCCAGTCAACCGCAGGATTCAGCATAGTGACCTGTCGGATTGAGAAAATAATACCGATGAATAGAACCCCGCCAATCAATCCATTTAAGCCCGGATTGGTGACAAATGCTTCCACCAGACGCGGGTATAAAAAGGCACATAAGATGACAACAGGTATGAGAAAAAGCGTGATTCTTGTCAGATATTTCTGAGGTCGGGTCATGCTGAGCAAATCCTTATTTTATTTTCTTCCCTATGGTAGCGCCGATACTATCAGGACAGCTCTCAAGAGTCTAAGGCTTAGTTAGGCGATATTAAGGCGGTAGCATTTTAAAAACATCAAGCCGCAAGCTGATATAATCATAGCTTGCGGCTTAAATTTAGATTGAAATATTTTAGCCTGTGCGGATTTCCGACAAAAAGTCACCGACAGCATCTTTTAAAGATGTGGCCTGCCCCGATAACTCATTTGAGGCATTAAGCACATCAGTGGCTGCATTTCCGGTTTCCTCAGCCAAATTGCTCACGTTCTTGGCATTGTCGCCCGCAGTATCTGTTCCTGAAGCGGCCTCCAGTGAGTTGCGGCTGATTTCCTGCATGGCACAGGCTTGTTGCTCTACTGCGGTGGAAATGGAGGAGGATATTTCGTCCAGTTCACCAATGGTCACGGAAATTTTCTGAACCGCGGCCACCGTATCATTGGTGGTTTTCTGCATCATGTTAATCTGTGATCTGATTTCATCTGTTGCCGTTGCAGTTTGTGCCGCAAGACTTTTGACCTCGGAGGCCACAACCGCAAACCCTCTGCCCGCATCACCGGCACGGGCCGCTTCAATAGTAGCATTTAGGGCCAGCAGATTAGTCTGTTCAGCAATGTCATTGATCAGCGAGATAACCTCACTGATTTTGTCTGAGCTATTTGCCATCTCCATAACCTTCGCAGAAGCATCGTCTACGGAAGCCAAAGCATTTTTAGAGGCCGTAGAGGCATTGTTAATCTGGCTAGAGATTTCCTGAACCGATACGGTCATTTCTTCTGAGGCACTGGCTACGAGCTGAACATTCTGTCCGGCCTGTGTTGTTGCCGCCGCCGCAGATAAAGACTCCACCTTCATACTATCGGCAGAATTGCTCATTGATTCAGAAGTGGCGTTTAGTTCAGTAGCGGCACTGGAGACTGTTTGCAATACACTACCCACCCGATCCTCAAACCTTTTGGCCATTTCCAGTCGGTCAGCTAGACTTTTTGCTTTTGCCGCTTCTTCCTGATATCTTTCATCATCAATTTTTCTAATTTCATCCTGTCTTTTCTCCTCAGTCCGGCGTTTTTCATCCTCTTCCTGAGCAATGCGGTTTTCTTTGGCCTCTTTTTCAAGCTGCGCCCGTTCAATAGCATTGAGTTTAAAGACATTAACCGATGTTGCCATCTCGCCAATTTCATCCTTACGGGCCAGTCCAGGAATGCTCGTAGTGGTATCTCCCTCGGCAAGTATACCCATGGATTTTACCATCTCACTGATTGGCCGCACCAGAGATTTGGTAAAGAGAATGGCTATTGTGGATAATATAGCCACGATGATCAAACTGATTAGAAGCATCCCATTACGCATACTATCAATGGGCTGGTTTACTTCATCCTCATCAATTTCCGCAAGAACCGCCCATTTGGTACCGTGAAAAACCATATCGGTATAGGCAGAGACAACGGATATTCCCCTATAATCCAGAATAGTCTTAATTCCGCTTTTTCCATTCAGCGCATCGGTGGTTGTCTGTCCGGTAATTTTGGTTTTCAGGATTGTTGATTCTTTCGAAAAACGTGAGTCAGAGCGCATTAAAAGATCTGGGCCCACGATATAGGCTTCCCCACTCTCGCCCATGCCTTCATTCTTTTGCATGATGCTGTTAATTCTGCCAATGGGCATCTGAAAAGCCAACACGCCTACTATGGCGCCGTTTTCGTCAACAATAGGGGTTGATATGAAGCTGGCCGGGGCATTGTAACTGGGAGCATAGGGTCTGAAGTCAAAGAAGGTCACAGAACCTTTGCCGCTAGAATTCAAAGAAGCCCGGAATGTATTCGCTAAATCCGTTTGACGCCATTGGCCGGTGTTCATATTTGTTGCGTAGTCATTTTCCTTAAATACAGAATAAACAAGATCTCCATTAGTATCAAAAAGGAAAACATCATAATAGCCGCGTTTTTGCTGTAATTGATGAAACCAAGGGTGGAAAATGGCATGAGCTTTAGAATAGGCAGAGCCATCGCCGGCATTATAATATCTATCCTTTTCCCCGACTTTCTCAGGATTTCCGGTGATATAGAGGCGTTGAAGTGTCGTTGTTTGGTCATCACCAACCGTATTCCATCCCTTATCAAATTCTCTTAGTGCTGCAAGTGTGGCCGGGCTATTCGCCGTAATCAATAGGTCTTCTTCAATGGAATTAAGATAGGCACTTAATTCAGATTTTCGCGAGGCAGTAATAGCAGAGAGTCTATTCTCAACTTCTTCAAATACGGTGTCGTTGGCATCCAAAAAAGCGGATATTCCGACAGCACTGCATGCGACTATAAGAAAAACTACGATAAAAACTGGTAATTTAATGGAAATTTTTACATCATTGAGATACTGATTTATATAATTCATGGCGAACTCTAACTCTTTTACAATTTACAAAATACTTAATATAACGATTCTTACTAGGCCATTATTAACAGTGGGTTAAGCCGCATTTGACTTGGGTCAATGGGCCATATATTAAGTAATTTTCTTGTAAAGTTAGTTTGATTTCAACCGGTAATAACCCCATGGCGACCAGCCGTAATCTTTTGTTTAAGAAGGGAAAAATTTTACCTAAAATACAGTATTTCTATGTGATATTGACATATATCATTTGAATTTTTAGGTGATAATTATTTCATGTTTTAAGCATAAAGTATGTTTTACCAGCACAATTGATCACTTAGGATTGTAAATGGTAAGATATAATCAATTATAAAATGGGCCAAACCCAGAAAATTCGCAGTCAGACAATATTCACCTATGGCGCATCTCGGCGCTATAAAGACATGAATTGCTTATCGGCGGAGTTATTTCCCTGCTTCCTTGGCAGACTTACGTGCCGTAGCCAGTAGCCGGGTCAGGGGGCCATGAATGACGCTGTTGGTGGCGAGGACTTCGCCGGTCTCATAAGCCTTGTCCCTGCCATTGAACGAGGTCACACTACCGCCTGCTTCACGAACCAGAAGAATTCCGGCGGCAATATCCCATTTATTCAGGTTAGATTCCCAGAAACCCTCATATTTACCGGCGGCAACATAAGCCAGATCAAGGGCCGCAGATCCAAACCGCCGCACACCAGAAACTTCGCCCATGATGGTATCCAGACTGTGGATGAAAGATTTATGCCCTGGTGTGCCGAGCCACGGAATACCTGTTGCGAGCAGACTATATTTCAAGTCCCGCCGCGCGGATACTCTGATTTTCATGTCATTGAGATAGGCACCGCGTCCTTTTTCCGCCCAATATGTCTCATCAGTGATCGGGTTATAAATAACGCCTGCGGTAATTTCGCCGTTTTGCTCAAGGGCAATGGAAATACAAAAATGTGGAACACCATGCAGGAAGTTTGTCGTACCGTCCAGCGGGTCAACAATCCATCGACCACTGCCATCACCCAGATTTACTTCGCCTTCTTCTTCAAGAAGAAAAGCTATATTGGGACGGGCCCTGAATAATTCCTCCTTGATGATTTTTTCGGCTTTCAGGTCGGCGGATGATACAAAATCCGCAGGCCCTTTGCGCGATACCTGTAGATGTTCCACTTCGCCAAAGTCGCGATTAAGTTTGCGACCTGCTTTTTGGGCGGCCATTTCCATGACGTTAATTACGGCTGACTTCAAAGCCATAGGTCTAATCCTTTAAAATAAAAATCTACTAATGTTATTTGGCGCGTTCAACATATGTGCATGCTTCGATATTAACAACAACTCTGTCGCCAACACCAACGAAGGGCGGTACCATGACCCGGCTACCATTTTCCATGATGGCCGGTTTGGGAGAGGATGTCGCCGTCTGGCCTTTAACAACCGGCTCGCTCTCTATCACTTCAAGGGTAATATTTTGCGGTAGTTTTACGCTTAGCGGGCTTTCATCATAAGATTCAACGACCACTTCCATACCATCCTGCAGGAAAATAGTCTGTTTACCAATGAATTCCGCAGTCAGTTCAATCTGATCGTATGTTTCAATATCCATGAAGGTGTACATGCCAGCATTTTCAAACAGATAGGAATAGTTCCTCTGCTCCAGCCGAACATGCTCAACTTTCTCAGCCGCCCGGAAGCGCTCATTCAGCTTGCGGCCATCAATAAGGTTTTTCAGCTCTACCTGCAGGTAGGCGCCGCCTTTGCCGGGCTGGGTATGTGCCGTCTTGACAGCGACCCAAAGCCCCCCCTGATGTTCAATGACATTGCCGGGACGAATGTTATTACCATCGATTTTCATTTTCAAACCTTTTAAAAGAACGATCTATTTCGGCGCAAGCTAACAGTTTGACTTAACCTATGCAACTAATATCCCTTGGCTGGGTCTATCTTGTT
>DAOWHQ010000194.1:0-5535 GCA_030641355.1 Alphaproteobacteria bacterium | reverse complement strand
TATATTTTTCTTCCTCCATGGCGGAAAGATAAATAACTTCATCAGAAACCTTACTATCACTAACTTTCCGGTATGGCGCTTCGATAAAGCCATATTTATTCACTTTGGCAAAGATTGACAAAGAGTTGATCAGACCAATATTCGGCCCTTCCGGTGTTTCAATAGGACAGATACGGCCATAATGAGTTGTATGCACGTCACGAACTTCAAAGCCGGCACGCTCACGGGTCAGACCGCCGGGGCCAAGCGCCGACAGGCGACGTTTATGGGTAATTTCAGACAAGGGGTTTGTCTGATCCATAAACTGGCTGAGCTGTGAAGAGCCAAAGAATTCACGAACCGCCGCAACGGCAGGTTTTGCGTTTACCAGATCATGAGGCATTACAGTGTCGATATCGATGCTGCTCATGCGTTCGCGAATAGCGCGTTCCATACGCAGCAGTCCAATGCGATACTGGTTTTCCATCAGCTCACCCACAGAGCGAACCCGGCGATTGCCAAGATGATCGATATCATCCACAACGCCCTTGCCGTCCTTCAGGTCAACCAAAGTCTTAAGAACCGCCAGAATGTCATCTTTACGCAATACGCGCAAATCATCCGGCGCATCCAGATCAAGACGCATATTCATTTTTACGCGGCCAACGGCGCTCAGGTCATAGCGTTCACCATCAAAGAACAGGCCATCAAACAAAGCTTCGGCTGTTTCTTTTGTAGGTGGCTCACCCGGACGCATAACCCGGTAAATTTCAGACATGGCCATGTCCCAGCTCTCCACTTTGTCACCCATCAGGGTGTTGCGGATATGAGGACCAACCTTCACATGGTCAATATCAAGGGTCTGGACTGATTTATAGCCAGCACTAGCCAGCTTCTCCAGATGCTCCTCGGAAATTTCTTCGCCAGCTTCAATATAAATTTCGCCGGTTTTTGCATTGACTACATCTTCGGCAGCAAAACGGGTTTGCAGTTCCGCATCAGGAACTAGCAATTCTTTAAGGCCATCCTTGGCGAGCTTATTCGCCAGACGCGGTGTGACTTTCTTGCCAGCCTCAACCATAATTTCGCCATTGGCGGCATTGACCAGATCAAAGGTCGGCTTTACACCGCGCCATGATTCATGATCGAACGGCACAGCCCATCCGTCTTTTTTCTTCTTATAGGTAACCCGGCCATAAAAAGTGTCCAGAATCTCTTCAGTCGACATACCCAGCGCATAAAGAAGGGTAGTGACAGGCAGCTTGCGGCGACGGTCAATACGCACAAAGACGGTATCTTTGGCATCAAACTCAAAATCAAGCCATGAGCCACGGTAAGGAATGATACGGGCTGAAAACAGGAATTTACCTGAGGTATGGGTCTTGCCTTTATCATGATCAAAGAACACACCGGGAGAGCGATGCATCTGTGACACAATAACGCGCTCGGTGCCGTTAACAACAAAAGTACCACGGTCAGTCATCAGGGGAAGATCCCCCATATAGACGTCCTGCTCCTTGATATTCTCAACGGAACGGGCTTCTGTTTCTTCATCAATTTCGAATACGATCAGGCGCAATGTTACCCGCAATGGGGCCGCATAGGTCATGTCACGCTGTTGACATTCCTCAGTATCATATTTCGGTGCTTCCAGCTCATATTTTACAAATTCCAGAGATGCCGTACCGGCAAAATCAGAAATTGGAAACACAGATTTAAATACACCCTGCAAGCCATCGTTAGTACGATCAGCTACTGAAACGCCAGTTTGTAAGAACTGGTCATAAGAGCTTCTTTGAACCTTAATCAGGTTTGGCATTTCTGCCACTTCTTTAATACGACCAAAATTCTTACGAACTTTTTTACGACTGGAATAGGAAGTCGCCATGCTTTACCTCGCCATTTTGCCTTAATTCAGACCCTGTCACCCGCGCTGAAAATTTAACATTTCACCCTTGGGCAACCACACATTCGGCGTTACAAAAAAAACGCCTGCTCTTAACACGCCAGAAACCGCTTCAGAAAAAATCTGAAAACGGTCATTCATATCATTTATAACAATTCACTTAATCGATTACGAACTGTCTTCACTATTTTCCGCACCTATCAAAAGCATATTTATTTTCTCCCACCGGATGGTGAGAGGTGGCACGCGACCAAAATAGGCACGCGCCACCCTAACTCTTCAAGAACTTACTTAAGTTCTACGGAAGCACCAGCAGCTTCAAGCTTAGCTTTAATTTCTTCAGCTTCAGTCTTGGTAGCAGCTTCTTTAACAACCTTAGGAGCACCTTCAACCAGCTCTTTGGCTTCTTTCAGGCCAAGAGCAGTGATTGCGCGTACTTCTTTAATCACGTTGATTTTCTTCTCACCGAATGAGGTCAGAACAACATCAAATTCGTTCTTTACTTCAGCAGCTTCGTCACCAGCAGCAGGAGCCGCAGCAGCAGCAGCGGGAGCAGCAGCAGATACGCCCCATTTTTCTTCAAGCATTTTAGAAAGATCTGCAGCTTCCATTACGGTTAAGCTGGAGAGTTCGTCAGCAATCTTTTGTAGATCAGCCATTTTATTTATCCTTAGTCTAAAAAATTAATATCTTACCAGAAACCTAAGCGGCATCGCCCTGCGATCCGTAGGCACCAAATACACGAGCCAATTGTCCGGCAGGCGCTTGCGTAATACTTGCGAGCTTTCCTGCAGGCGCCTGAAGCAGACCAACCAACTTGCCGCGAAGCTCATCAAGTGATGGCAAAGCAGCCAGCGACTTAACAGCATCAAGGTCAAGCATGAGTGATCCCATAGCACCACCAAGAACTTCAATTTTTTCGTTTTTCTTGGCAAACTTGACGAGAACCCTAGCCGCCGCAACGGGATCATCGGAATAACCGAGGACCGCCGGGCCTTTAAGATAATCGCCAATAGACTCTATTTCAGTACCTTCGAGAGCAAGACGAGCTAGCCGGTTTTTAGCCACCTTAAGGCTGGCACCCGCTTCACGCATTTGTGCGCGCAAAGATGTCATTTCACTCACGTCCAGACCTGCATTGCGTACAACAATGACAGAGGCTGCGCTTGTGAAAACACCATTCAAGAAGGTTACCATTTCCTCTTTTTGGACCCGATCCATTCTCGTCTCCGATATTATCTGGCAAATACAAAAATTCGTATTTACCGGTTGAGTAAAGTATGACCACACCATGCGGTCATACCGTGAATGCCTGTCGTCCAACCGAACTTCGGCCAAACCGGAAACTACAAACATCAAACAAACTGATATTTGTAACCCCATCTATTACAGGCTGACTTAAAGTCGCTTAAATCCAGCGATAAACACCGGACACCTGCAGTTTCGGACAGGCGGATTTTCAAATAGTCCTGAAAACCCTGCTCCCGTCAGGCAAACCCAACGGAATTCTTGCGCCCCTGCAACCTACTCGGTTACAGAGGATATTGCTATGCGCAGACCCGGACCCATGGTCGAGCTGACGCTGATATTTTTTACATAAGTACCTTTGGTCGCAGAAGGTTTGGCTTTCAGAACCGCCCCGATCAATGTGCGGGCATTTTCTAACAACGCCGCTTCATCAAAGCTTACCTTGCCAACACCTGCCTGAATGATACCGGCTTTTTCCACCCGATACTCAACCTGACCACCCTTAACCGCTTCAACAGCTGCGGCAACATTGGGTGTTACAGTACCCAATTTTGGATTTGGCATCAAACCACGAGGACCAAGAACCTTACCCAGACGGCCTACAATGGCCATCATGTCCGGTGTGGCAATACAGCGGTCAAAATTCATTTCACCCTTTTGTATAGCTTCCATCAGGTCTTCAGCACCAACCAGTTCCGCACCGGCTTTCTTAGCTTCTTCTGCCTTGTCACCGCGAGCAAACACAGCAACACGAACCGTTTTACCGGTTCCATTGGGCAATGTCACAACACCACGGACCATCTGGTCCGCATGGCGGGGATCAACACCAAGGTTCATGCAAACCTCTACTGTTTCATCAAATTTTGCTCTTGAACGGGATTGTACTTCTTTCAGGGCAGCTTCTAATGAATATTCAGCACCCTGATCAAGACCTTCGCGAACTTCTTTATAACGTTTAGATGTACGTGCCATAATATTATCCTTCCACCTCGATACCCATGGAGCGGGCAGTTCCCTTGATGATATTTATAGCACCATCAATATCCACAGCATTCAGATCAACCATCTTAAGTTCGGCTAGTTCCTGAACCTTGGCTACTGGAATAGTAGCAACAACCTCACGGCCGGGCTCCGTAGCAGCAGACTTCAGGTTAGCTGCTTTTTTCAACAAATAAGATGCTGGTGGGGTTTTAATAACAAACGTGAAGCTTTTATCCGCATAAACCGTAATCTTCGTTGGAATTGGTGCATTTCGCTCCATTTCCTGAGTTTTTGCATTAAATGCTTTACAGAATTCCATGATATTCACACCGCGCTGACCCAGTGCTGGGCCAATCGGTGGGGATGGATTTGCCGCACCCGCAGGTACATGCAAATTAATATAGCCGCTAATTTTCTTCGCCATTACAGACCCTTTTCAAATATTCATACGGGATAATCCCCGCGGTTTAGGGGTGTGGTACGGTTATGGCTAACCTTCCACACAAATACGAGCAACATGCCCATATGAAAAAAGGTCGCCAGATAACAAAGAATCACCTGACCACCGTAAGGGCGGCTTATAACAGCCCTCTTATGGAAATACCAGTAAAAATTTTAGTTCTTCTCAACCTGTGAATATTCAAGTTCTACAGGCGTCGCCCGACCAAAGATAGAAACGGAAACTTTAAGACGCTCACGCTCTTCATCAACCCCATCAACAATGCCGACGAAAGATTCAAACGGGCCGTCAATAACCTTAACTTCTTCGCCAATTTCGTAAATAATCGCCGCCTTGGGACGCTCGATTCCTTCCTGAACCTGATGCAGGATTCTATCAACTTCTTTTTGACTGATAGGTGCCGGTTTGCCAGAGGAACCCAGAAAGCCTGAAACTTTTGGAGTATTCTTCACAAGATGATATGTTACATCACTCATGATCATTTTTGCTAATACATAACCCGGAAAGAATTTACGTTCGGAAGTAACTTTTTTCCCCTTCCTCACTTCTATAACTTCTTCTATGGGTACAAGAATTTCTTCCACAAAACTTTCAAGACCCAGCAAAACAGCCTGATCCTGGATGCTCTGGGCAACCTTTTTCTCATAGCCGGAATGGGCCTGTACAATATACCAACGCGCAGAGGATGCCATAATCAATTATCCTAGTATGAGTTTAATAACGTAAGAAAGGCCCTGATCCACGGCCAGAAAGAAAATCGCCATTACCGCCGCCATGATAAAAACCATAACGGTCGTCACTGTCGTTTCCTTGCGCGTTGGCCATGTGACCTTCGATACTTCTTGCCGGACCTGCCGGACAAATTCTGCTGGGCTCGTTTTAGCCATTTTACAATCCGTTATAGTTTTCTATATACCAAATGGCAGGAGTGGAGAGACTCGAACTCACGACACCCGGTTTT
>DAOWHQ010000155.1:0-3730 GCA_030641355.1 Alphaproteobacteria bacterium | reverse complement strand
TATGTTTTACCTGCATTGGGATTGAGCCCAATGGGAGGAACGCGGATTTCCATACCCTCTTGCACACGAAATCCGGCTTTGACCCGTTTGCCATCTGCCCGTATCTGCCCCGTCCGCATAAGCTTTGACAGGCGGCCAAAACTTAAGTCGGGGAAATTCTTTTTAAACCATTTATCAATGCGCCAGTCATTTTCAAACGACTGGACCTTATGGTGTGTCACACCTGACATATATAATCCTTTTGTTGGGAGATGGTCTTACGCCAAATAACGCCCCGCGTAAAGGCCCATAAACAAAGCCACAACACCAAACACTAACGACCCCATGGCATAAAGCGCCGCATTGGTGATTTCATGACGTTCCAGCATCAGCCCCACTTCCATGGAAAAGGCTGAAAAAGTAGTAAATCCACCCAAAACCCCAATGACCAGAAACCCCTGCCAATGATGAGCTAGATTATAACGGCTTGCTAGAAGTGCCACGACCACGCCAATGATAAAGGAGCCAATAAGATTTACCGTCAGAGTACCCCAAGGGAACCCCGGCCCCATCAGGCGCAACATCGCCTTACCAACCAAAAACCGCGCCGTGGCACCCAATGCGCCACCTGTCGCTACTGCAATGATCATCTTCATCACTTTTATTTTACTCCAGAATTATGATATTGCGTAGCATACGACAAAATGGCATGATCGTGCAAATCTTAATGGGGATGACAGATGAAACTATTATCTTTTTTTCTTAAGAAACTAATACGGAAGGGTACGCTTCATGTCATTGATGCGTCCGGTAATAAACACAGCTTTGTGGGTAGTTCTACACCAGAAGTTACTATTCGATTCCATGACAATAAGGTTCCTATAAAACTATTCCTCAAGCCTGATCTCAGAGTAGGGGAATGTTATATGGATGGCTCGCTGACCGTTGAGGATGGTAAAGATATATATGATTTCCTCTATCTTGCGCTCATGAATATGGAATGGCGGCCTGATAACGCTATGCATATGAATGGTGGCGACCCCTATAGCCGTTTTAAAAGCTGGCTAGCGCAGATTAATCCTATAGGTCGTTCAAGACAGAATGTCGCCCATCATTATGACTTATCAGGTGAGCTTTATGACCTGTTCCTAGATGCGGACCGGCAATATAGCTGTGCTTATTTCAAATCAGAAAATGATACGTTGGAACAAGCACAGGAAAACAAGAAAAACCTCATAGCGAAGAAGCTCCTTTTGCAGGAACATCACGAAATACTGGACATTGGTTGTGGCTGGGGCGGGTTAGCTCTGCATATGAATAAATTATCCGGCGCGGATGTTACGGGCGTCACGCTCAGTCAGGAACAATATGATATTGCCTGCGAACGCGCAAAAGATAATGATAAAGTTCGGTTTAAATTTCAGGATTATCGGGATATTACCGAAAAATTTGACCGCATCGTATCCATAGGAATGTTTGAGCATGTGGGGCGGCGCCAGTATCAGACCTATTTTGACAAAGTCTATGCAAGCCTGAAAGATGATGGCGTGGCCCTGATCCATACTATTGGACGGGCCGACGGGCCGGGTTCCACCGACCCCTGGACAATAAAATATATCTTTCCCGGCGGTTATGCACCCAGCCTGTCTGAAATAGCGCCGATTATCGAGAAAGCCGGTCTTTATATCACCGATATGGAAGTCTGGCGTCTGCATTATGCCGAAACTTTAAAAGAATGGCGGGCCAGAGTTTATAAAAACAGGCAAGCTATTGTTGAGCTTTATGATGAGGTTTTCTTCCGTATGTGGGATTTTTATCTGGCCAGTGCGGAGGCTTCATTCCGCAACATGGGCCATGTAGTATTTCAATTCCAACTGGCAAAGAAGGTGGACACCGTCCCCCTCACCCGTGATTATCTTTTTAAATAACTTAAAATCGGTCTTTAATATATTTTATATGTTAAATACGAAATACCCTTTTAGAAATCAAGGCCATGTGCTATTGCAGTCGCACTGTTTTATAACAGCGGATGACGGCCCTGCCCCTTAATATTTTAAAAGTGAATATAAAATATGTCCATACCAATGTATCTGCTTCCTGCAACCTATATTGACAGTGATGCAGAAAATATAATTACCTATACCCATCAAATCACCAAAGGCATGAACTCTGATATTGAGCGCGCTGTTGCCCTCTACTACCGGGTTCGCGATGATATCGCCTATACGCCCTATGTTGATTACAACGACAAAAATGTATTTAAAGCAAGCTGGACATTGGATAAGGGGAAAGGTTTTTGCATCCCCAAGGCTGCCATTCTTGCTGCCTGCGCCCGCGTTGTGGGCATCCCGTCCCGCCTTGGTTTTGCAGATGTCAAGAACCATATCACCACGGAGCGTATGCGGAAATTCGTGGGTAGCGATATCATGCCTTGGCATGCCTATACTGAACTGTTTCTGGAACGGAAATGGGTCAAAGCCACTCCAGCCTTTAATCTCGGATTATGTGAGAAATTCAAGATCAAGCCACTTGAATTTGATGGTCGGGAAGACTCCATCTTCCACCCCTATACTAAGGATGGCGATAAACACATGGAATATATACGCGATCATGGTAGTTATGCCGATGTGCCGTTGGCTCGAATAATGGAAATTTTTAAGAATTTGAACCCGAATGCTAAAATATCCGACTTCATCAAAGGTGATTTTGCCGCCGAAGGGGAAGCGGAGAGCTAGGCTGACTTTCCCCCTGCATTGCCTCAAGACATGCCTCTGCATGGGTAGTCACCATAAAGTGGGTGGCATCGGCAATAGATTTAAAACTGCTATTGGGCTGCCTGAGCCATATACCTCATAACAATCATCGTTACTGCTCATTGTGCTCCCCTAATTCAGCCCGCAATTTTGTCCAATAATCCAGCCGTTTTTTTATCTCCCGTTCAAAACCGCGCTCTTTGGGACGATAGAATTCTTCGCGGTTTAAGTCATCGGGGAAATAATCCTGACCGGAGAAGCCATGCTCCGTGTCATGGTCGTAATCGTAATTCTTACCGTAGCCCAAATCTTTCATCATTTTGGTGGGTGCGTTTAGGATATGCATTGGCGGGGTGAGCGACCCAGTTTCCTTGGCACGTTTTATAGCAACCTTATAGGCCTTGTAAGCGGCATTTGATTTTGGTGCCGTTCCTAAATAAATCACCGCCTGCGCCAGATGCAAGTCACCTTCGGGAGAGCCCAGAAATTCATACGCATCCTTCGCCGCCAAGGTCTGTACAAGGGCATTGGGGTCGGCAAGTCCGATATCTTCGGAGGCAAAACGCACCAGACGGCGCAGGATATATAGCGGGTCTTCCCCGCCTGCCAGCATACGCGCCATCCAATAGAGCGCCGCATCCGTATCCGAACCGCGCAGAGATTTATGCAGTGCGGAAATGAGATTATAATGCCCTTCCCTGTCCTTGTCATAAACGGGGGCGCGTTTTTGAAGCACTTTGACCAAACCCGCCGCGTCCAGTGTTTCCTCAAACTCTAACCCCAACAGAATATCGGTCAGGTTCAGAAGATAGCGCCCATCACCATCCGCCATGCCGTACAGAATGGCGCGGGCCTCGTCACTAACGGGAAGTTTTTTATCTTCCAGACATTCTGCCCGCTTGAGCAGTTCTTCCAAATTATCATCAGCCAGACGGTTAAGGGTCAGAACCTGCATTCGTGACAACAAGGCTGCATTCAACTCAAACGAGGGGTTTTCC
>DAOWHQ010000090.1:0-6903 GCA_030641355.1 Alphaproteobacteria bacterium | reverse complement strand
GTTGGAATGATCCGAAGCATCTACGGCGACAACAATAGATTTATAGGTGGGAAGAGGTGCTAAAATCTCTTCCTGTTCTTCTGCAATTTCAACTGACATCAGTTCATAATCCAAAAATATATAAGGCCACCGATGACAAAGAGATTAACAATGCCACCGGCGAAAACAAACTTATCAAAGCCATTTATCTTCATTTATATTCAAAGTCCCATGTCACGCTACCGCCTGCGGTAACGGTGACTTTACCTTTATTCTCACCGAGCGTACCGTGCCATGTTTTGATTTTATAGGTGCCCGCAGGGACATCGCCAATTTCAAATGTGCCGTCTGCATTAACAACCGCATAGTATGGGTTTTTGGCAACAAAAACGAAGCTATGCATGAAATCATGGGCATCACATTCGATTTTCATACCGGAACCGCGTTTGAATTTAACGGCCTTGGTGATGGTACCTGGCTCAGGCTGGCTGACGTTAAAAGCTGTCTTTTTAGCTCTGCCGATCATTTCATAAGTATGGATATTATGCATGACACTATCAGAGTTTGTAGCTTCAATCGTGCCTTCATTATGCATGACGGTGAAATAAGGGTCAAATGCACAGGCTTTTTGATCTACTTTAATATCAAGTGCAGGGAAGGCTTTGCCGGTTTTTACTTTGTCCAGATAAACCACAACATCATTGAGCGCACCGTTATTGACTTTAACAAAATCAATTTCGCGGGCCGCATCGCCACAAACGGCATTGTCTTTGGTCACAGCATATGTTTGCGGGGCAGGATCATCTCCGGAAAAAGTGATTTTTCCCACAACAGAGCCACCATTTGCCACAGGGGCTTCGGTATATTTAGCGGCCAATGCCACAGATGGTATAGCTAGGGCCGCAATTGTTGTGGCTAACAGTATCTTCTTCATAATATTTCCTTATTAGGTCTGGTTATTTTCGTATATTCCTTGCATCATTTCGATGACAAATCGCCTTTCGGCACTTGAGGGTACATCTTCCAGCTTAGCCAGAAGGATGGGGGTGGCGATATCCTCGCCAAATATTATAGCAGATTTTCCAGCATCTGCGGATAAGGCCCCGCCGTCTGCAAATCCTGTATCAATAATATTACCCAGTTCCTGATGTTGACCAAGAGTGGTTAATATTTCAATAGCAACACGGCGTACCCCATATTCTTTATCTTTTAAATGTGACGCAATGTGGGCAATGATATCAGAATTGCTCCGGTCAATGAAACTTTCCAGTGCGCGAAGGGCCTGAATACGGACTTCAGAACTATCATCATCCGCCGCGGATATGAAAATTTCCATATGGTCACGATTGCCGAGTTTACCCAGCGTGCGAACCGCATCAATACGAATCTCAATATTGTCAAAACTGGTTAGGTCAATGATTTTCGCCAATATTTCATCTGAAATAGAATCGCGGTCTTGCCCCCCAAGCACAGTCAAGACCGCCCGTTTAATTTCTTTATTATCATCGTCAAGCATATGAATCAGTGTTTCAAACACGTCTTCTTCACCCATCTGATCGCTCAGAAGCCGGATAGACAGAAGTCGTATATCCAGATGAGTATCAATGTATCTTTTTCTGGAGATGGGCGTGAATTTCTCCATATTACTCTTAACTATTTGCCCAAATTCCTGCATATCGTCTGAGAGTTCTTCCAGAGTATCCTCGATATTCTTAGGTTCAAAATGAGTGTTTGTAGCTAGTTTCTTTGCCACATCGTCATTATCCTGCTCGATGGCAGCTATGGTTGAGGCTGGGGCGGTGTCATCTTCAGCGGAAGTTTCTTCTACTTCGGCTTCTTCTTCGGTTTCTTCTTCTAATGCTTCGGTTTCTTTGGCTTCAACTTCTTCTTCGATATGCGGATTTATAATGTCCAGCATTATCTGACGGGGGCAGAGCGCATCTTCTGTCGCAGCCGGAAATTTGCTCAGCGCATTAAGCGCCGCGTGTCTTACCGCCTGATTCTCATGGGTAATGGTTTTTTCTAGCGCCTCAATGATGGCCGCCGTCGGTTCTGTGTTTGCGAGCAGCAATGCCGCCTCATGATTAATGCGGGCATCTATGTAGTCATTTAACAGCGCCTCGCACAACATTTCATCACGACTTTCGTCATCACAGAGCGTCAAAAGACGCATGGCAGCTATCACTTCATTGCCATTTTCCATTAACATTGATTTATTCAGGCTATCAATTAGATCTTCGTCAAAAAAATCTTCTTCTTCCGCTGAGATGCTTTCAACATTCTCTTTTTCTTTCAGAAGATTATAGAGGATATTAAGCGCGGTGATTCTAGCCTTCTCATGGCGGTCTCTGATCATGGTTTTGGCAGTGTCGATCAAAGCGTGAGATTTTCCAACCATACTGCTGAAATGCAGGGCGACTTCCATAGCGCGGGCACGGACATTTTCTTTATTATCGGCCATCAGCTTCAGAATGGCGCTGAAATAGGGCAGGGCCGCCCGTTTTTCAAGGGATACAAGCGCCTGTTCCCGTACATCTGCTGCGGGATCAGACAGGGCATTTCCGATACATTCAAGGCTTTTTTTGCTGGCTGACTTTGTCAGGGCGATGAGGGCCCGGCGGCGTGTGCGTGCCGAAACATCTGCGGCGAGCCGGATCAGTGCATCCTCACCGGATATTTCGATTTTTGACAGGGCAGCGAGGATGTCGCTCTCAATATCCTGTCCGTCTTCATCCTGTAGAAGGTTCAATAATATGGGTGTGGCTTCTTCTATTCCTCTGGCACCCAGAGCCTTAACGGCTTTTAACTGAATGTCCCAGTAATAATCCCAGTCATCTTCCAGTTCTTCGATATGAGCTGGGCAGACATGGGAAATGTTGAGCAGGGCTTTTATGGCTTCTGGGTCATCTATGCACCCTAATGCATCGACCACGACCATCA
Source organism: Alphaproteobacteria bacterium (assembly GCA_030641355.1). Lineage (GTDB taxonomy): Bacteria > Pseudomonadota > Alphaproteobacteria > Sphingomonadales > Emcibacteraceae > Paremcibacter. The sequence continues at coordinate 3,984 of DAOWHQ010000090.1, read as the reverse complement.
AGACTTCGCCGTCCGGGTCGTTATTTAGGCTTTCAAGCAGGGCCGGAAGGGCGCTCACATGCCCTATGGCGCCAAGGGCGGTGGCCGCATCGCTACAGACATCAACATCCTCGTCACGTAATTTTTCGATGAGCAGAGGGATCGTCGTTTGATCTTTGATTTTTCCAAGAGCCTGCGCCGCATAACATCTATCGGCCTCATTCCCATTTTTGAGGAGAGCGGTCAATGCATTCACTGTATCGGTATAATGCCGACTATCGGCTACCCTGCGCGCCTTTTCTGCCATGATACAAATTCGTTCCATTATTATTGAAGTAAAATATTATATTATTGAATTAAAATATTATTTAAAGCATTTATAGGTTACGCAATTGACTTATATCAATTCAGTTTCCTTTTTTTTGAGTTATTTTTCACAATCAAAATTTAGGAAGTATTTTCACAAAAAAAGGCATGTGAATAAAATATGGTTGATAAAAACCAAAAAACCTCATCTGATGGTTCTTCATCATGGGGTAAAACATTGTTTTTTGTAGCATTAGCAGCATCAGCAGTATTTTTCTGGTGGCTACTTATATATTCACATGGTGTGACAGTTCATCATGGTTAAACAGGGCGTATCTTCAATGAACGGAAATCTGACTATCTGGCTTGGCGCATTTGCCTTGGCCTTGCTTATGTTTTATGGGGTGGATCATTTTATAATGACGTCTCAGGGCTTGCCCTTAAATTTTGATATGACACCAGCGCAGTAGGGATGACATGAAAAAAATTGCTCTCCTTATGATTCTTATTTCAACTCTTATGGTTGGGACAGGTTTTTCCTTTGTTCAGGATGTTTTTGCTGCGGAGCCTGCTCAGGCCGCTCAAGAATTTGATATGAAGAAACTCATGGATATCGTCCGGCCCGGCCGGGAGGATTATCCAACCCTTGGTGTCAGCAGTCGTGCTGTGGTCTGGTTGCTGGCTCAAATGCATCTGTTCCTTGCGGCCTTTGTCTTGGCGGTTCCATTGTTTGTACTGGTGATCGAGTGGATTGGATTCAAGTCCGGCGATGACCGCTACGATGATATGGCCCATGAGTTTATGAAAATAAGCATGACGGCCTACTCCTTGACGGCCTTGTTCGGCGGCACGCTGGCCTTTGCCCTGTTTATGCTTTACCCGGATTTGATGAATTACCTGTTTCAGGTGTTCGGTTCGCAGGTAATGGTCTATGCGCTGCTGTTCTTTCTGGAGAGCGCGGTTCTCTATATGTATTATTACAGCTGGAATGCGTTGCGGTATGGTAATCGGAAATGGGTGCATCTCACCCTTGGCCTGACGCTGAACGTGGTGGGAACCACATTGCTGTTTGTGGCAAATGCATGGGTCACGTTCATGATGGCACCTACGGGCGTTGATGTAGCGACAGGTGCGGTTACGGGCGGTATATGGGAGGTTATGAAAGGCCCCTTGTGGAACCCGATCAATCTGCATCGCTTCATTGCTAATATTGCTTTTGGTGGTGCGATTGTGGGTGCTTATGCGGCTTATAAATTCCTCAGCGCGAAAACCAAAGCGGAAAAAGCCCATTATGACTGGATGGGCTATACGTCTAACTTCATTGCAATTCTTGCCTTCCTGCCGCTGCCTTTTGCGGGCTATTGGCTGATGGCTGAAATCTATGCCTATTCACAGCAGATGGGCATCACGGCCATGGGCGGAATACTCGCGTGGCTGTTCATCATTCAGGCGGTCTTGATTGGCACCATCCTGTTGGCGGCTAATTATTACCTGTGGTCTGGTATGTCGCGTACCGTGGGTTCTATCCGTTATCGGTGGATGATCAAATATATTGCAGCCATTCTGGTGGTTGGCTTCCTAATCTGGGTGACACCTCATACATTGATTCTGAGTGCGCAGGAGGTGGCGACCCTTGGTGGCAGTCATCATAAACTTCTTGGGCCGCTGGGGATTATGCCGGCTAAGAATATTGCGGTTAACCTGATGCTGATCTTCACCTTCCTGTCGTTCCAGCTTTATCGCCGTTCCGATAAAGAGGCGGTAGTATCATGGCAGCAGGCCGGAAATGCCTTTATGGTCGCTATATATGTTGTGGCGGTTGCCAATGTGATCTTTGCCGGGGTTTATTACGGCTATTTCACCAATACGGTTTACAAAGTTGGCTCCAGTGTTATGCAGGTGGCATCCACGCTGATCGTGATTGTGGTGGGCATGACCATCGACAGCTTTATGTATAAAGGGGCTAAGATGCTGCCCAGTGAATGGGGCAAGGTCACGAACCGTTCTCAATATGCGTTGTTCGCATTGCCAGTGGCCTTCACCTGGCTAATGGCCCTGATGGGTTATGTGCGCTCGTCTGTTCGGACCCACTGGCATGTTTATACTGTGATGAAGGATAATTCGCCGGATAACTATATTCCGACCATCGGCTATGCGGGCAATATGATGACCATAGCCACGGTGTCATTCCTGCTTGTGGTGTTGTTCATATTCTGGATTGCATCATTGGCTAGTGCCAAGCAGGTACCTCCGGTAAAGACGGAGGCTGAATAATGGGAAATCTTGTTAGAGTTCTTGGCTTTAGCTTTGCCATAATATTGGTCTTTACCTATGTGGCCAATCTACTGCCGCAAATGGAGGGCGAGGCGCCTGTTGATGAAGAAGTTGATTTGGGCGAGTTGACGATGGAATCATTCGTCTCACTTGGTGAAAAAATCTTTTCCGGCAAAGGGACTTGTACCCTCTGCCATAATAATATGGGCCGCGCGCCGGATCTTCTGACCTTTGACCTTGTGGGAATATCTCCGGAACGGATGGCAGATAGCCGTTATGCCGGCTCGGCAGATGATGCGGAAAGTTACATTCGCGAGTCCTTGATCGATCCCGGCGTCTATGTGGTGACGGGTTTCGGTAAAAAAGGCTCGAATGATACAGAATCCCCCATGCCCGATGTGAGCAAATCCCCGATCCAGCTTTCTGAGCTTGAAATAGATGCGGTGATAGCTTTTCTTCAATTCAAAGACGGTAATGATATTACGGTTTCTTTGCCCACCGATGCGCCTGTCATTGAAGAAGATGATGATGACGATGAAGAAGAAATTGCCACAACTGCAGAAGCCGCCATGGAAAAATTCATGTGTTCCGGCTGTCATGATGTGTTCGACAGTGAGGCCGAAATGGGGCCATCCTTCAAAGACACGGGCAGCAAATTGACCAGATCAGAAATTCTTGAAAGCATCCTTTACCCTAATGCGGTAATAGCCGAGGGCTTTGAAGAAGGTATGCCGGACGATATTGCGGAAGACATGGCTATGAGTGAGTTAACATTAATCGTCGAGTATCTGGTTAATCAGAAAGAGGAAAAGAAATAATGCCTAAGATTCCTGCTTTCTGGCAAGCTGTACTTGTTATTGTCATTGCCTATTTTGTTTTTGACAATGCTTTCCCACCCGTAATGCCCGCGACATTGCTGACCCAATATATGATCATTACCATAGCGGGTGTGTTGCTGTATTTCTCCTTTGATGATGAGCGCTGGGCAGAATTTATGGCCCCGATAAAATCAGTGTTAAAGGATGATGATAAGGTCTTTGTGCGCTGGGGCTTCCTTGTGGCCATACCGGCTATCATTGGTTTTAATGTCTACGGTATGGTCAAACCATCTTTGGAATCTCCCGTGGAATTGCGTCAAGTGCATCCGGCACCACCCTCCAAGATGAAGGCTTTCGGAAAAACATTTGACCTGACCACATTAGAAAACCCTATTCGGACAAAGGTTGTTGAGACTTACGCCGCTGACAAAGACGCGGCCAAAGAAATTTATACAACAGCCGTGGAAGCCGGACGGGAAGTTTATTACCAGAATTGTTTCTATTGTCATGGTGATTTGCTGGACGGCAAAGGGCCATATGCTAAAGGTTTCAACCCGAAACCCGCTAATTTTCAGGATGTGGGCACCATTGCCCAGTTGCAGGAAGG
>DAOWHQ010000123.1:0-9107 GCA_030641355.1 Alphaproteobacteria bacterium | reverse complement strand
GGGCTTGGGAAATAAACAAGCAGCAGAAATTCTGGGTATCAGTACCGGAGCCATAGAATCTCTGTTGGTGAGGGGCCGCAAAACTATGGCCGAAATACTCAAGGCTCAAAAACAAGAGTTCTTTAAGGAGACGATTTGATGAATGATGAAAAACTCGACAATTTTCTGCGGGCTTACCAGTCTGAGACTGATCTTGCCCCTTCGCGGAAATTGATGGATGATATTCTAGCAGTTCCGGATCAGAGCAGGTCTTTTGTTTTTCGCCCTTGGCACTGGTTTGACATGATGATGCCAAAAGCAGTTGGATGGGCGCTGACCTGCTGCCTTGGAATTTATATCGGGCTATCGTCACCGGATGGGGGTATCACAGCGGATGAGGAATATTATCTGTATGGTCAGGCGCAGCTTCTGCTTTCTGAGGATATGACGCAGGAGGATACGGACTAATGGCGGAAAATTCTGGAAAAACCAGATGGATAAATGTGGTTTTGTTTTTCTCACTGGCCTTGAATTTTTTCATAGCCGGTTATCTGGTATCTGATACCAAAGTATTTAAAGAAATGCATGTAAAAAAAATTATGCACAAACGGCCTGAGATCAGAATTGTGGACTATTTTCCTAAAAAGGAACGAAAAGAGTTCAAGCGGCGGATGTTCGAACAGCGCAAAAAAATAATTCCTGTACAACGCGGGGTTTTCCTAAGTCAGAAGGATATTTTTAAAGCCATTTCCGAAAAAATGGTTGATGAGGAAAAACTCAGGCAGGCTTTTCAAAAACATCAAAGCACAGATAATTTATTACAAACCACAGTGAATGACATTGTGGTTAAAATGCTCATGGAAATGGATTATAAAACCAGATTGTCAATCATTAAACGGGGCAAAAAAGCCCATATTCACCGTAAGAAAATGAGAGAACGCTGGAAGGGTGACAGGGCCCATATAGAGGGTAGAAAAATGACCATGCCAGAAGGGGGTGGTTCGTAGTAAAGGTAAATATTTAGTTAAAATTAACGGTTTGTCAGCTTGATTGCTTTATTGTATGTTAGTTGAGTAGAGTTTATTTGACAAAATTTAAGGAATTAAGATGATTTCTGCCGTTTCGGCTCCCATTGTACATACTTCGCCCCCGCCCGGAAATTTGCAGGCGGGACGGTCGAATGTGTCTTTGGAAACCCAGACAACAGAAGAAAATCCGTCCCAGTCTCTCGCGCAGCTGACTGCTGAAGAAAAAGTTATTGTCGAAAAACTTAAGAAAATTGATCAGGAAGTGCGTGCCCATGAGCGGGCTCATAAAAATGCAGGCGGTCAGTTCGCCGGATCTGCTTCTTTTGGTTTTGAACTAGGCCCTGATGGCAGACGATATGCCGTAAGTGGCGAAGTCTCCATCGACATTGCTCCGGTGGATGGTGACCCCGCGGCAACCATTGCTAAAATGAATGCGGTGTCTGCGGCCGCTTTGGCTCCGGCAAAACCTTCTAGCCAAGACAGGCAGGTTGCGGCACAAGCTGCAGCCATTCGTGCCGAAGCACAGGCGGAACTGGTCAAACTAAGCCGAATGGCGCTAGCTGAAGAAGAAAATGGCGGGGAAGATTCAAATTCTCGTAATATTTCTGCTCTGGAAGCCTATGAGGCTGGAGTTGTTTCAGAAAATAGTAAAAATATTTCTGGTAATATTTTAGATTTTTTCAGCTAAAAACCCAAATTTTATACTGTTCTTGCACAGCAGGCCAATTGAGGTCAGTCTATATTAATATTCTCCAAAGTATGATTGATAACCGTTCGGAGCTTTGCTGGTACAATTGGTTTATGCAATAGGATATGGCCACTTTCCTGAGCCTGTAACATACGATCTCTTGCTGTATCACCCGTGATGATAATGGCGGGTATTTTTTTCTTGAAATAATTGTTTATGGCGTCGATTGCCTGTGTGCCAGTACGTTTTTCCCGTAACCTGAAATCTGTTATGACCATATCCGGGGCGAAGTCATGGTGGCTTAAATAATTGAGGGCATCTTTTTCTGCCCCGAAAGGGAGTACTGTATGACCCCAGTTTCCTAGCAGTTGGGACATAGCATCAAGCGCATCACTTTCATCATCAATCAAAATTATTTTTCCTTTTTTGAAGGTCAGATTGAATGAATGGCCTGAATCATGGGTCATCTCAGGTATTTTATCGGAAAGGGGAACGGTGATCATGAAACTTGTTCCTTTCCCGATAGTGGAATGGACCGTGATTTTATGGAACAACAGGTCACACATACCTTTTACGATTGATAAACCAAGACCCAGACCTCTATTTTGGTCCCGTTCGGGGTTATTAACTTGGTAATATTCTGCAAAGATATTGTCGATGAGATGATTAGGGATGCCAATCCCAGTATCATGAACTTCAATCCTCAGATAATTTCCTCTTTTACGGCATCCCAGAAGAATTTTGCCGCCATTATCTGTATAGCGAATGGCATTGCTGACCAGGTTATTAAGTATCCGGTCAAGCATATGGGCATCACTTTCAATAATCCATGAAATATTTTGTGTCTTGAACAGGATTTTTTTTTCCTGCGCCAATGGGGAAAGCCCACGTTTTAATGCTCTGAAAACATCATTTACCGACAAAGGAACCACATATGGACGGATGATCCCCGCATCTATTTTTGATATATCAAGAAGATCATTCAGCTGTCCTCTCAGGTTGCTTGATGTGTGTTCTATTTTTTGCAGTAAATATATCTGAGTCGGATTGACCATCTGTTTTTTTAACGATTCGATGAAAAACCCCATAGCGTGCAGGGGCTGGCGCAAGTCATGACTGGCGGCGGCAAGAAAAGATGATTTGGCCTTATTAGCTGATACGGCTCTTTCATTTTCTCGTCGCAGTATTTTTACAAGGTCGGTATTTTTGAAGCGAAGTTTTATTGACTGCAAAAATGATTTCTGAAAAACAAGACTAAAAGCCAGATTGATGAACAGGAATATTACACAAAACATACTTACCGATATATGTATTTCATCGCCAAAACTATATTGCCTAAAGGCTAATCCAGTCATTATTGGTATGGCAAAGGAAAAGTAGGCAGGGGCAAAGGATGAAAGACCGGGTACGGCTCCCGCAGTTATACCAAATAAAACTACCGTGATGAATTGCAGCGTTGCAGCATCGCCAAATAGGGGGAAAAAATACCCAGCAGATCCCCACGCAACCCCAGACCATGCCGCAAGAAGAACATTAATAAAACCAAGCAACCTGAGCTCAATATCATAGGGACGCTGGATATATAAAAGCATGATGCGCATCGCAGACGGAAAATTAACTAACAAAAACCAATTTAGCAACACATCGTGAGGAACTACCGACCAAAGCGTATAGCAAGTCAGGGAAGATAACAAAAGAACGATAGCCAGAATAACTTTAATCTGTTGTGAGACCAAATTCAGCTGTTCTGCCCAAACTCGATGTGACGGGGACCGAAACTTCACATCTTTCTCTGCTTTTTTTTTCGTACTTTTTTTCATCCGCATACTTCCCCGTTTCAGTAGGGCGACTAAAGAGCCTTAATGATATTATCAACCATTTTCTTGGCATCGGAAAATAGCATCATGGTATTGTCCCGGAAGAAAAGTTCATTTTGCACGCCCGCATAACCACTGGCCATGCCACGTTTGACGAACAATACCGTATTTGCCTTTTCCACATCGAGGATAGGCATTCCGTAAATTGGGCTGGCCTTATCAGTTTTTGCAGAGGGGTTTGTCACGTCATTGGCACCAATGACAAAAGCAACGTCCGCCTGAGCAAACTCATTATTGATGTCTTCCAGCTCAAATACTTCATCATAGGGAACATTGGCTTCGGCAAGCAATACATTCATATGCCCTGGCATACGTCCGGCCACCGGATGAATGGCATAGGAAACCTTAACACCGGCTTCTTTAAGCAGGTCAACCATTTCACGCAGGGCATGTTGGGCCTGCGCCACTGCCATGCCATAGCCCGGAACAATGATTACCGAACCTGCGTTTTTCATAATGAAGGCCGCATCATCAGCAGAGCCACGTTTAACGGGGCGGGTTTCAACTTCACCACTACCCGCAACTGCATCCTCGCCGCCAAAGCCACCAAGAATTACACTGATGAAAGACCTGTTCATGGCCTTGCACATGATATAGCTCAGGATCGCACCGGAGGAGCCAACAAGAGCACCCGTGATAATCAAAGCATTATTTTGCAGGGTAAAACCGATACCCGCAGCGGCCCAGCCGGAATAGCTGTTCAGCATACTGACTACGACCGGCATATCTGCGCCACCGATAGGGATGATAATCAGGAAGCCGATAATGAAGCTCAGTCCTATTATCCACCACATCAGGTTAATGCCCGCCACTTCGGAAATATCCCCCATGGCAAAGACCACAATCAAGCCAACGATGGCAATCGCCAGACCTGCATTGATCACATGACGACCCGGCAGCATGATTGGCGCACCGGACATATTGCCGTTCAGCTTGGCGAAAGCGATAACCGAGCCAGAGAAAGTGATGGCGCCAATGGCCGCACCCAAACTCATTTCAACCTTACTGGCGGCAAAGATATTACCCAAGGCATCGGTAATCCCAAAGCCACTTGGCTCCAGAAAGGTAGCCGCAGCCACCAGAACAGCGGCAAGCCCGACAAGGGAGTGAAAGGCCGCAACCAGTTGCGGCATGGATGTCATGGAAATGCGCAGAGCCGTCATAATGCCGATAGCCCCACCAACGGCAACAGCTACGGCAATCCATTCATAGGAAACAATGGTCGGGTTCAGCATGGTTGTTACAACCGCGATGACCATACCGATCATGCCTTGCACGTTACCTTTCCGGGATGATTCCGGTGATGAAAGCCCGCGTAGGGCCATGATGAACAGCACGCCTGAAATCAGATAAGCGAGTGCGGTTAGGTCTGTAATATTTTGTGATGACATTTTCTAGCCCTCCCTATTTCTTTTTCTTATACATGGCAAGCATGCGCTGGGTTACGGCGAAACCGCCAAAGATATTCACCGCCGCGAGGCCAATGGCAATAATGCCGAGGATTTTGGCTATATTCATATCGGCAGGGCCAGCCGCAATTAATGCACCAACGATGATCACCGATGAAATGGCATTGGTGATTGCCATGAGCGGGGTATGCAGGGCGGGGGTTACGCTCCACACCACATAATATCCGATGAAGATTGCCAGAATGAATAGTGAAAATTGGGACAGAAATGGGCTGACTGCCGCCGCATGAATGGCCGTATCAGCAACTTGTTGTGTCATATCCATCTTAATTTCCTCCTTTTAAGCGTTCATGAACGATAGCACCATCTTTGGTAAGTAAGGTGCCAGTAATAATTTCATCTTCCCAATCAATATTCAGGGCCTTGCTTTCCTCATCAATAAGCGGGGTGAAAAAATTCAACAGGTTCTTGGAATAAAGCGCGCTGGCATCGGTCGCAACACGACTTGGCACGTTATAATGGCCTACAATCTTGACACCGCTTTCCAGTATAATCTTGCCCGCCTGTGATAATTCACAGTTGCCGCCACTTTCCACTGCAAGGTCGATGATAACTGACCCCGGTTTCATGCTCTGAACCATTTCTTTAGTGATCAATACAGGTGCCGGACGTCCCGGTATAAGGGCTGTCGTAATGACAATATCCTGTTTGGCAATGGTTTCTGCGATCAATGTGGCCTGTTTTGCTTTATAGTCATCGCTCATTTCCTTGGCGTATCCGGCTTCTGTTTCACCGCCCTCATCGCTTTCCACCATAACAAATTTACCGCCAAGGCTTTCCACCTGTTCTTTGGCCACGGCCCGCACGTCTGTGGCTGATACCACCGCGCCCAGTCGTTTTGCTGTTGCGATGGCCTGTAGCCCGGCAACACCACAACCCATGACCATTACTTTTGCCGGGGCAACCGTGCCCGCCGCTGTCATCATCATGGGGAAGGCGCGGGAGAATTCCTGTGCTGCATCAATGACCGATTGATAACCCGCCAGATTCGACTGAGAGGATAAAACATCCATGCTTTGTGCGCGGGTGATGCGTGGCATGAATTCCATGGCAAAGGCGGTTATATTGCCCGTGGCATAGGCATCAACTAAAGCGCGGTCTGCAAAGGGAGATAAAACAGCGGCTAAAATGGCGCCGGACTTGATCAGGGCCAATTCATCGGGTAGGGGGCTTTGGACTTTGAATATGACATCAGCATCGTCATAGGTCGCGGCGGCGTCTGTGGCTATTGTTGCGCCGGCAGCGGCATATTCACTGTCGGGAATACTGCTCATGAGACCTGCACTCGTTTCCATATGGACATCAAACCCCAACGAGATAAGTTTTTTGACCGTGTCCGGAGTTGCGGCAACACGGCGTTCGTGTTCCCTGCGTTCCTTTGGTATTGCAAGCTTCATGTGCTTTCCTCCCTATGTTATTCTATTTCATCAATTAATTCGCTAATCATATTTAGTCCGGTTGCCCAGAAATCAGGGTTGCCAGCATCAAGTCCAAATGGTTTTAAGAGTTCCTTGTGTCGTAGACTTCCTCCCGCACACAACATATCAATATATTTTTTTTGAAAGCCCTCAGGCTGTTGTTGATAGGTTGCGTAAAGGGAGTTTACCAGACAATCACCAAAAGCATAGGCATAAACGTAAAAAGGTGAATGAATAAAATGGGGGATGTAGCACCAGAAGTTTCGGTAGCTGTCATCAAGGCGAATAGCATCGCCCAGACTCTCTTGCTGAACTGCCATCCAAATGTCGCCAAGATCATCGGTGGATAGTTCTCCGTTTTTGCGGGCGGCATGAACTCTGGCCTCAAAATCGAAAAAAGCCACCTGACGGACAACCGTATTGAGCATATCTTCGACTTTGCCCGCGACCATGATTTTTCTTTTGCGGCTATCCTGTTCTTTGGATAATAAAGACCGGAAGGTGAGCATTTCACCAAAGACACTGGCCGTTTCTGCCAGTGTCAGCGGCGTATCGGACAGAAGTGGCCCCTGCGGCCCCGCCAATATCTGATGCACACCGTGACCAAGCTCATGGGCCAGCGTCATGACGTCACGGGTCTTGCCAAGGTAATTCAACAATAAATAAGGATGGGCGCTGGGGACTGTCGGGTGAGCAAAGGCACCCGGTGACTTGCCATTGCGCACGGGCACATCTATCCAGTCATTGTCAAAAAACCTTTGTCCGACCTTTGCCATTTCCGGCGAAAATTCATCATATGCCTCCAAAACAATTTTAATGGCATCGGGCCATTGATGTATTTGGTCATTGCCGTCAGGCAGGGGCGCATTACGATCCCACCAGTCCAGCTTGTCCTTGCCAAACCATTTGGCCTTCATCTTGTAATAGCGGTGTGACAGGCGCGGATAAGCGTCTTTTACTGCCCCGACCAAGGCATCAACAACTTCTTTCTCCAGTTGGTTTGAGAGATGGCGGGATGATGTGGGGTCGTCAAATTTACGCCAACGATCCTCGATCTCTTTGTCCTTAGCAAGTGTGTTGGTGATATGAGTAAACAGGCGAATATTTTTATTGAATGTGGTGGACAGACAGTCTGCGGCAGCTTTGCGTCTGTCGGCCTGAGCATCGGACAGATAATCCAGTGCCTGTTCCGTGCCAACGGAGCGTGTCTCTCCTGTGGCCGGATCCGTATAGCCAAATTTCAGGTCTGCCATGGTTTCATCGAACAGACGAACCCATGCGGCGCGTCCAGCAACGGATTTCTCCAGAAGAAGCTCTTCCAGCTTATCATCCAACTGGTGTGGGCGATATTGACGGATGCTGTCAAACCACGGGCGATAGCGGGCCAAGGGAGTTGATTGTCCCAACCATTTGTCAATTTTAGTTTCTTCTAAACGATTTATTTCAAGCGTATAAAACAGCAGCTTTGTGCTGATCTCAGTTATTCTCTCATGGCAGGACTGGTAAAATTTTGATATTTCCCCATCAATAACATCTCCGGCATGAAGCAGCCCTGCATAGCTCATGACCCGCCCCATAATTTCTTCCATAACCTCATATTCGGTTACAGAATTCAGAATTTCTTGCGCCGAGAGTGCGCCAAGTTTCCCTTTATAGTTTTTGGCAAAGTTTTTGGCGAGCTTTTCAAGGCTGTCATGGTCCCGTTTCAGTTCAGGACAATCCATTGCGGTATAGAGGTCTGATAAATCCCACAGGGGCAGGAGAGATGTGTCGAGCGAGGTCATAATAGCCTTTATGTTATTGGTAATTTTTATATAGGTTCCAATATCATAAATTAAAGGATGAAGTGCAATGACAAAGTTACTTCTGATGGTAGCAGGCTATTAAAATTAAAAAAAACATTTGATATTGGGTTTGAATTTGCCAATATGACCCAATTACAAAAAAGGAGGTATCTTATTATGATTTATTTGGTGGCAATACTTATTCCCCCGCTGGCATTACTTCTCGAGGGAAAAATATTTCAGGCGATCATCAATGCCGTATTCTGGTTATTGGGATTGATATTTTTTATTCTTGGCGGATTCTTGGTATTGGGCATTACGATTATCCATGCGATTATCGTCGTGCATGGGGCGCGGTCTGATGCCCGCACCCAGAAGATTGTTGACGCTATTAATTCCAATAAGGAAGATTAGCCGCGTAGCATACCCAATGCGTGAGCATATAGATCGACAAGGGCTTCTTGTTCTTGTCGGTCGTGGTCTTCCATTTTTCTCATTCTGACAATCTGACGCAGAACTTTTGCGTCGAATCCCGATGATTTAGCCTCGGAATAGACATCCTTGATGTCATCCGCATAGTTTTTCTTTTCTTCTTCCAGTCTTTCAATACGTTCGACAAAAGAACGCAATACATCCTGTGCGATACCACCAACATCGGTCATAAATTTTGCTCCAATTTAAAATGAAGACGCACAATATCCACCTCTGCGGAGCTTGGCAACAGTAAATAAAATAATTACATTTTCTCGTTTTTCTTCAGGCTTTCATCCATGAGTTTTAATTGCTCATCGGTTGCTTTTGTCTGATATTTTTCTACCCATTCTGCGTAAGGCATACCATAGATAATTTCGCGGGCTTCGGACT
>DAOWHQ010000057.1:0-4070 GCA_030641355.1 Alphaproteobacteria bacterium | reverse complement strand
GAGCCGTACCGCATGTTCAAAATTCTCAATTTCAAAGTCACCCTCTTTTGAGCGAAATTTCATAAGGTTGAGCGAGGCAAGGTTACAGGCTGTGTTATCCAGAAACATATATTCCGAACACGGGTTGGACGCCCGAATTTCACCGGATTCAGGGCAGGTATGCCAATCGTTAATGGTGGTATGAAACTGCAGGCCGGGGTCGGCACACTGCCATGCAGCAATGCCGATCTCATCCCATAATTCACGGGCGGGCAGCGTTTTCATCGGGCTGCCATCGGAACGGCTTTTCAGGGACCAGTCACTGTCATTGAGCACGGCTTCCATAAATTCATCATTAACACGCACTGTATTATTGGAATTCTGGCCTGATACGGTGACATAGGCTTCTGAATCCCAGTCAGTATCATAGGTATCAAATTCAATCTGGCTGTAGCCCTGTCTGGCAAACTGGATAACCCGTTGGCTGATGGCCTCTGGTACCAAAGAATTTCTTGCGGCAAGCAGAGCTATTTTAAGCTGTTCATTGGTTTTAGGGTCAAAACGCTCGTCTTTGGCAATATTCTTGTCAATACAGGCCTTCATGACTTGCTTCATGTGCTTCTTGGTGATTTGAGAACCAACCACGAGGGATGCGACTTTCTGTTCTTCAATCACCTTCCATTTGATGAAATCCAATACATCAGGATGGTCCGCGTCCACGATAACCATCTTTGCCGCCCGCCGTGTCGTACCACCGGATTTGATAGCACCTGCGGCCCGATCGCCAATTTTGAGGAAACTCATCAAGCCAGACGAACTACCACCACCGGAAAGTTTTTCACCTGCACCACGTATATGAGAAAAATTACTGCCCGTGCCGGAACCATATTTGAACAGACGTGCTTCTCTTGTCCACAGATCCATGATCCCGCCGTCATTCACCAGATCGTCCGAGACGCCTTGAATAAAGCAGGCATGGGGTTGGGGATGTTCATAAGGGGATTTTGATTTGGTCAGCTTGCCAGTCTTATGCTCGACATAATGGTGGCCCTGCGCGGGGCCATCAATGCCATACGCCCAGTTCAACCCGGTATTAAACCATTGGGGAGAGTTTGGGGCACACATCTGGCTGGCAAGCATGTAGCGTAATTCATCAAAGAAAGTTCGGGCATCAGCCTCCGTTGAGAAATATTTCCCTTTCCATCCCCAATAGGTCCAGGTTCCCGCCAGACGGTCAAAAATCTGCTTGGCGCTGGTTTCTGGTCCATAGCGTTTTTCTTTGGAAACTTTCTTGAGCGATGCAGTGTCTTCCTGCTTGCGCCACAACCAGCTTGGAATACCCTTTTCCTCAAGATTTTTGAGACATAGTGGAACACCATCTTTTCTGAAATATTTCTGAGCGAGGATATCCGCCGCAACCTGTGACCAACCTGCGGGAACTTCGAAACCTTTTAATTCGAAAACACTTGTTCCATCTGGATTTTTAATTTCACTATCAGCCTTACGGAATTCTATTCCATTGTAGGGTGATTGATCAGCAGACGTAAAACGGCGGTTTATCCTCATAGTAAAATCCCTATAACTACTGTTATATTATTGTTAATTGATTGAGGCGAAGTCTATTATAATTAACAAGTAAGAAGTAGCTTTTTTTTCATATATATTGTGGCTGCCTGTCTTGACATTGCTATATATAGTGTATCCATTGAGTCGAGGTAGAGAAACCCTTGTGTGAAGATTTAGTTAACAAATTAACCATATTGCCTTAATATAGCCTGAAATTCTTTTATGGTTGTTATGATGTTGTCCACGGGGTATAGAAAACAGATAAGTTTGATTAATATTATTTGGGAAATTAAAGATGGTCGCTTTTATTAGGCAGATATGTGGATGGTGGTATGGGGCCACTATTGGGACATTGGTCCATACCTTTTTTAAAGGTGAGAAAGTTGGCGAGGATGTTCAGGGTAATGTTTATTATCAGGCCAAGAAAGGCCCTAAACGCTGGGTCATTTTCAAAACAGATATTGAAGCCTCAAAAATCCCTCCGGAATGGCATATGTGGTTACATCATACGGTTGATTATACCCCATTAGAGCGCAAACCAGACCGCAAGGAATGGGAAAAAATGCTTGAGCCAAATATGACCGGTTCCCTTAATGCATATTACCCCCAAGGCAGCCTGAATGAAGGCGGAGAACGCAAAAAAACCACGGGTGATTATGAAGCATGGTCTCCATAAACTAAAGGCAAAGCAGATATGAAAAATAATATTGTTGAGACATTGATGGGGGCAGTCGTATTGGCTGTTGCGGGTAGTTTTCTTTATTTTGCTTTTAATCATGCCAATGTTTCCAGCAATGGCGGAAAAAATTATATTGTCAAGTTTGATAAGGTAGACGGGCTTTCCGTTGGTGGTGATGTAAAAATCAGCGGCATTAAAGTTGGTTCTGTTACCGAACAACATCTGGATAAAGAGACATTTGAAGCGGTTGTTGAAATCAGTATAGATCCCACGATTATACTAAGCGACAGCACATTTGCTAAAATCACTTCAGAGGGATTGCTGGGCGGCAATTATCTTGTTCTTGATCCGGGTGATGACGCGGATGAGATTCTGGAAGAAGGCGATGAAATTACCAACACTCAAGGCGCGGTGGACTTTTTGGGCCTGTTGGATAAATTTGCCGGTTCGGGCAAAAGTGAAGATAAATAATGGCTTTTCGCCTTAAGTCTCTCACATTTTTAAGTCTGCTGTTACTATTGTCGACCCCTGTTATCGCTCAACAAAATGATGCATTTTCAGTTGAGGAAGATATTTCTGTCGTAACACTTGCGGCTCTGGATAAAATCACCACACAATTATCAACCATTGAAATCTTGCAGGATCAGACTGTCCGCTTTGGTACGCTTGATATTACCCTACGTTATTGCCGTACTAATCCCCCGGAAGAAGCTCCGGAAAGCGTGGCTTTCCTCGAAATTACGGATATTGGGCAGAATAATCAGGATGTAAAAGTTTTTTCCGGTTGGATGTTCGCCTCCAGTCCGGCATTATCGCCCTTGGAACATCCGGTTTATGATGTTTGGGTCAAGGATTGCAAAATAACTTCCGGCCCTGAATTGACATCCAAAGAATAAAAGTCTCCTTCAACCTCCAAAGCCTTTGCCAGTTTGTCTTTATAGGCATGACGTGATATTTCCATGGCGCCAAATTGTGACAGATGGGGGGTGATGAATTGTGTATCCAAAAGACGATACCCCCCCGCCTTTAGTCGCGCCACCAGATAGGCCAAGGCCACCTTGCTGGCATCTGTTACAGTATGAAACATACTTTCGCCACAGAAAGCACCGCCAATTGAGACACCATAAAGCCCGCCAACCAGCCTGTCTTCCTGCCAACATTCAACAGTATGGACGTATTCTTCTTTAAACAGTTGCGCATAGAGGGAGATAATTTGATCATTGATCCAAGTTTCATCACGGCCCTGATTTGATATAGTGGCTGCGCAGCCTTCTATGACTTTGATAAAAGATGTATCTATTCTGATTTCAAAGGGGCTTTGCCGAATTTTTCGAGCAAGTCTATGGGGAAGATGAAAGTGATCCAGAGGAATAACGCCGCGCCGTTCGGGATCAACCCAATAGATATCGAGTGACGCGGCTTTTTCCGCCATAGGGAAAATACCCTGTGCATAGGCTTGTAATATTAGGTCTGCGGTTACTCTATTCATGAGTTTGCGGCCTAATCATGGTTTTTCAAATAATTCTCCAGCCAATGAATATCATAGGCTCCGTTGATGAAATCTGTTTCTCTGATCAGGCTTTGATGCAGGGGAATTGTGGTTTTAATGCCATCAATTACATATTCATTTAAAGCCCGGCGCAAGCGCATGAGACATTCATTTCGGGTTTTGCCGTGAACAATCAGCTTGGCAATCATGCTGTCATAATAAGGGGGGATGGCATAGCCGGAATAGATACCCGAATCGACCCGGACACCAAGTCCGCCCGGTGTATGATAATCCCCTATTTTTCCGGGACTGGGCACGAAAGTAAACGGGTCTTCGGCATTAATTCGACATTCAATG
>DAOWHQ010000230.1:0-2831 GCA_030641355.1 Alphaproteobacteria bacterium | reverse complement strand
TCTGCAAAAAATGGATATAATATTTCCGGTCGCATGCGTTTATATTTGATTCATGTTGGTATTTTTCCTATCACTAGGCCAACAACTTTTTAACAGATTGAAGTGACTATGTCATCATTTGATACCCCCGGTTTTATCGAACCCGAAATAGACGAAAATGACTCCATTGAGATTCGCCGGAAACGGCTGAAATTCAGGAGTTGGCACCGTGGCATCAAAGAAGCTGATATATTGCTCGGTCATTTTGCCGATAATCATCTGAGCAAAATGAGCGTGGAGCAATTGGATCACTACGAGAATCTTCTGCGCGAACCCGACCTTAAGATAGTTGCATGGGTCACACAGGACGCACCAACCCCCGACCATCTGCAAAATGATGTCATGGAAATGCTGCAAGCCTTAGATTATCTCAAGATAGTTAAGTGAATAAATTCGACCAATTCATAAAAGCAGAAGTCCCGCTACAGGTGGCAGGAACGCCGGAGGGCATGGATGCGCTGTTCCTTGCCCGGATTCTGAACGCAAAATCAGGAATCATGCTGCATATCGCCCGCGATGATCATCGCATGAGCAATCTTGCGGATCTGGTGACTTTCTTTTCACCGGACACAGAAATACTAACCTTCCCCGCATGGGACTGTCTGCCCTATGACCGGGTATCACCCAATCCAGACATCAGCGCCCAGCGCATGACCACATTGAGCAAGTTGGTTTCCGGCAATGCACCCAAGAAAAGACTGGTGATCACCACCATCAATGCCGCAACTCAGATGATACCGGAACGGGACACGCTCAAAGACCTGTCTTTCAGGGCCAAAACCGGCGGCCGGATTGATGTGGAAAAGATGACCGCCTTCCTCAGCCGTAACGGCTATGCGCGCTCCAGCACGGTTATGGAACATGGCGACTTTGCCATTCGTGGCGGCCTGATCGATATTTTCCCCTCTGGACAGGAAAAACCGGTTCGCATTGATCTTTGGGGCGATACCATCGAAGTGATGCGGCTGTTTGATCCCATCAGCCAGCGCACCGAAGATAAGATAGAGGAAATCTCCCTCGTTCCCATGTGCGAGGTCATATTGGACGAAGAAAGCATCCGGCGGTTTCGCGGGGCTTATGTGCGCGAGTTTGGAACGGTCCTTAGCCAAGACCCGCTGTATGAGGCAGTCAAGGAAGGCCGCAAGCATCAGGGCATGGAACATTGGTTGCCCTATTTTCATTTCAACCTCGAGACCCTGTTTGACTATCTGCCGGACTGTCCGGTCAGTATGGACAATCTGACCACGGAAGCCTTTTCCGATCGCCTGATCGCAATTCGGGATTATTATCAGGCCCGCAAAGATGCCTATAGCCAAAGTACCAAGGGCGCGGCCACAGTCTTATCGACCTATAAGCCACTACCGCCGGAAAAATTATATCTGACGGCGGAACAATGGCAGGAAAGATGTGAGACCCGTAAAATCCATCAATTTACCAGCTTTAATGCCCCGCCGAACGTCAATCATATGGTACTTGACGGCAAAGTAGGACGGGATTTCGCCCCCGAACGTAATGACAGTAAAGCCAATGTCTATGATTCTTTACGCAACCATTGCACCAAACTTCATAGTGACAGAAAACAAGTACTGATCGCCTCCTACAGTGCCGGATCACAAAATAGACTTGCGCTTCTTCTCAATGAACATGGCATGACAAATCATCAGATTATGGATCATTGGGCCAGTCGGGCGGCTTTGTCCAAAAATACCATTGGCCTTATTATTCTGCCACTGGAACATGGCTTTGATACGGGTGATTTCGCTATCATTGCCGAGCAGGATATTCTGGGTGACCGTCTGGTCCGCAAGGTGCGGAAATCGCGCAAGGCCGAGAATTTCATACAAGAGGCATCTGCCCTCACCCCCGGTGATCTTGTGGTTCATATGGATCACGGTATTGGCCGTTACGAGGGTCTGATTAACATTGAAGTCAGCGGAGCAGCCCATGATTGCGTCCACCTAACCTATAACGGTGGCGACAAGCTCTATGTGCCGGTGGAAAATATCGAAATATTGAGCCGTTACGGTTCAGAAGGCAGCGATGGTCAGCTGGACAAACTCGGCGGCGTGGCTTGGCAGGGGCGCAAGGCCAAGCTGAAGAACCGCATACGCGATATGGCCGATGAGCTGATCAAGGTTGCCGCCCAGCGCGCGCTACGCAAAGGCTCCGTCATTCAACCACCAGAGGGGCTGTATGACGAGTTCTGCGCGCGCTTCCCCTATACGGAAACAGATGACCAGCTGCGCTCCATTGGCGATGTGATTGCCGACCTTGGCAGTGGCAAGCCTATGGATCGGCTGATCTGCGGCGACGTGGGCTTTGGCAAGACAGAGGTTGCGCTGCGAACCGCCTTTCTTGCGGTTATGGAGGGGTTTCAGGTGGCAATCATTGCCCCGACTACCTTGTTGGCCCGGCAACATTACAAGACCTTTGTCGATCGGTTCAGGGGGCTTCCGGTT
The DNA here is from genome assembly GCA_030641355.1 of Alphaproteobacteria bacterium. Lineage (GTDB taxonomy): Bacteria > Pseudomonadota > Alphaproteobacteria > Sphingomonadales > Emcibacteraceae > Paremcibacter. Next base: position 333 of record DAOWHQ010000230.1, on the reverse strand, counting down.
AAAATCGGCCATCTGTCCCGTCTGGTGACAGCGAAGAACCAGAAACTGACCCGTGAAGAAATGAACCAAGGCACCTGCGAGATTGTCATTGGCACCCATGCGCTGCTCGCCAAAACCATCAAATTCAAGAATCTTGGTCTGATCATCATTGATGAGGAACAGCATTTTGGTGTGGTTCATAAAGAACGCCTGAAAAAGATGAAACATGATGACCATGTGCTGACCCAGACCGCGACCCCTATCCCGCGCACCCTGCAACTGGCTATGAGCCGTATGCGGGGCTTAAGCCTGTTTGCGACGCCACCAGTCGATCGTCTTGCAATCCGCACTTTT
>DAOWHQ010000044.1:0-3590 GCA_030641355.1 Alphaproteobacteria bacterium | reverse complement strand
TTGGGTAAAAACCTTATTTAATAGTCGGTTTTACCGTTGGCGATGAAGAACCCATTTAGGAAGCCGGGTTTTTTATAGTGAAAGACCGTACCATCAGGATTAACCACCGTACCGCCCGCAGAATTTAATACCGCATGGCCCGCTCCCGTATCCCATTCCATAGTCGGGCCAAAGCGGGGATAGATATCCGCTTCACCTGCTGCCACCAGACAGAATTTCAATGAGCTACCGGTTGAGACGACATCCGTAATGCCTAGTTTCTCAAGGAAGTCATTGGTCTGGTCATCCCGGTGGGACTTGCTTGCAACAGCGGTTATGCCGCTTGCAGGTACATCGCGGACGGTGATCATCTTCTCCTCGCCTATAAAACGGCCTTCCCGAATGTCCATCTGAACGGCGGTGTTGGGGTCTTTGGCCACGAACATCCGACCCAGAGCCGGGGCATAGACAATACCGAAAGTGGGCTGGCCATTTTCAATAAGAGCTATATTGACGGTAAAGTCAGTACCTTTGCGGACAAATTCCTTGGTGCCATCAAGAGGGTCCACAAGCCAGAATATATCTGCAACATCGGGGATGTCACCGGCACTGGCCTGTTCTTCGGCAATGACGGGAATATGCGGGGCAACTATGGCCAGATCCCGGAGAATAATTTTTTCCGCCGCCTGATCAGCTTCGGTTACCGGTGATTTGTCATCCTTATATTTGACATCAAAATCCTGCGCAAAAATCTCCATTATTTTCCGGCCAGCCTCTAGGGTGGTTTCATATAAAGTTTCACCCAGTTGGCGGTAATTGATCTTCTGTTCTGTCATGGGGATTTTCCTGTGAATATTAATTGTTTTTGCCAGATCTGTATTATATGTTCAAGTTAGAAATTGTCACCTTATAAAAGAAAGACCCTGTACATGGATGATATTGAATTTTCGGCTTTGCTTTGCTCGCGCCTCTGCCACGATTTGATCAGTCCGGTTGGAGCCATCGGAAACGGGCTTGAAATTTTGAGTGATGAAGATGATGAAGATATGCGCGAGGAGGTGATGAAGCTTCTCTGCCAAAGTGTAGAGGTGACATCCGCCAAGCTTAAATTCTTCCGGTTGTCTTTCGGCGCCGCTGGCGGGTTTGGGGAAAAGATACCGCTTAGCGAAGCAGAAAGTGCCATTCGGGGGCTATATGGCTCAGGAAATATTGACCTCACCTGGCAATCCAATGTGGGTAGTCTTGATAAGGACGCTTTGAAACTCATGTTGAATATGGTTCTTGTTGCCGGGGAAAGTCTGATCAGAGGTGGTAAGCTGCTTGTTGAAATTAATGAGCAGTCGCCTGTCACGGATGTGACTGTGACCGTTCACGGGGATAAAATTATTTTTAGTGATTCTATTCGCATGGCTATTTTGGGGGAAGTTTCAGAAGATTGTATCGAGGCAAAGTCGGCTCCGGCGTTCCTCGCGGCAAATGTAGCACGCAAACTCGACAGTAAAATTGAATATAACCAGAATAACGAGAATAGTTTTGCCCTGCGTATGTCCTATCAGGAACGCTAAAAATGTAATTAATATATATATTTAATAAAATTTAGTCAGGGGCAATTTTATTTTTTAGTATTAATTATTTATCATTTTATTATTTTTACAGCTTTTTAACCAATTTACTTGATCTTAGGGGAAAGTGAATAATTATAAATATTCTTGTTGAGTAGAAAGGGTTGAAAATTATGGATGACTTACTAAATGAATTTCTGACAGAAACCAATGAAAGTATCGACGTTGTCGACGTGGAATTGGTTACGCTTGAACAGGACCCGACGAATAAACCTATCTTGGATAATATTTTTCGTCTGGTTCATACCATTAAGGGAACGTGTGGCTTCCTAGGGTTGCCTCGATTAGAGTCTGTAGCCCATGCTGGTGAAAATGTTTTGGGAAAATACCGTGACGGAGAATTGGTTGTAACATCCGATTCCGTAACCCTGATTTTAGCAGCTCTTGACCGGATTAAGGAAATTCTTGCCGGACTGGAAGAAACTCAGGAAGAACCGCAGGGTGATGACAGCGATATTATCAATGAACTGAATGTGGTTGCTTATGGTGATGCGGTTGCGGCAGTTGCTCCGACCCCCGCCCCGGCAGAAGACGTCATTAAGATGCCCGAAATTGTCCAATCGGAAACTATTTTACCCGGTCAGGTTTCTCTCGAAGAATTAGAAGCAGCTTTCGCAGCAGCTCCCGGCCCGGATGAAGAAGATGAAGAAGAAGGTGATGATGAGGTAAGCGCGGAAGATGAGCAGGAAGATCTGCTGGCGCGTGTTGGTGGAGAGGACGCGGTTAAAGTCATTATTCACTTGTTCCATAATCGCATTTTAGGCGATCTCACCGTTAAGGCCTTGTTGAGTGATATTAATATAAGGGACAGCAAGGAAAAAATGGGCAATTTTTTCAATGCTACTCTAGCTGGAAAACCAGAAATTGGCCCAAGTATCGAAGCTACGTTTAGTGGGTTTATTAGTAACGGCATGACCGAAAAGCAAAATGAGACAATCCATATGTTGCTGGGCGCAGTTTTGGAAGAGGTAGACTTGGCAATGCTGGAATCAGATGAATTTCTAGCTAAATATGACGATGTTGCCGTTACCATTCTCTCTGAAGCCACCAAAAAAACAAAAGAACAGGCTGATAAGAACCCATCCTCTGCTGGGTCCAGAACGAGTGATAAAAGTATCTCTAATCAGAGCATTCGGGTGAATGTTCAGGTTCTTGAAGACCTTATGACCATGGTCAGTGAGCTGGTTCTGACAAGAAATCAGCTTATGCAGCTTCTGCGTAATAGCAATGATAGTGAATTTGCCATTCCGCTTCAGCATTTAAGTCAATGTACTACAGAGTTGCAGGAAGGGGTTATGAAAACCCGGATGCAGCCTGTAGGTAATGCATGGGCCAAATTGCCCCGGATCATCCGTGATCTACAGTTAGAACTGGGTAAGAAAATCGACCTTCAGATGCTGGGTGCAGATACAGAGCTTGATCGTCAAGTTCTTGAAATGATTAAAGATCCGCTTACCCATATGGTTCGAAACTCTGCCGATCATGGTGTTGAAATGCCCGCAGACCGCCTTGCGGCTGGGAAAAAAGAAACTGGTGTTGTTCGCCTGAATGCTTTCCATGAAGGTGGGCATATCATCATTGAAATTACTGATGATGGCGCGGGGCTTTCCGTAGAGAAACTCAAAGCCAAGGCGTTGAAAAACGGTATCGCCACCGAAGAAGAACTGAACGAGATGACAGATAATCAAATTCAGCGCTTCATCTTTCACGCTGGGTTCTCCACTGCGGAAAAGGTTACCGCCGTATCAGGCCGCGGTGTCGGCATGGATGTGGTTCGTACCAACATTGAAAAAATTGGTGGTACTGTTGATCTCAAGTCCGTTGAAGGCAAAGGTACCTGCTTCAGTATTAAAATTCCGCTGACGCTTGCCATTGTTTCGGCTTTGATTGTCAAATGCCGTGATGACAAATTTGCCATTCCGCAGATCAGTGTCCTTGAGCTGGTTCGGGCCTCTGACGATTCTGAGCATAGTATCGAACATATTAATG
>DAOWHQ010000105.1:0-4920 GCA_030641355.1 Alphaproteobacteria bacterium | reverse complement strand
GATAGGGGTATCATCTTTCTGGTGGCAAGAGATATAGATCTGGCCATAAAACTGGCAGCAGACGGTGTGCATCTGCCAGAAGGGTGTATGGACCGGGGGGCGAATATTCGGGCATCTTACTCCCATTGGTTGATAACAGCGTCCTGCCATAGCCTTGCGGCAGTCCTGCGGGCAAAAAACATAGCTGTTGATATGGGCCTGATCGCGCCTGTCTTTCCCACCCACAGCCACCCCAAAACTTTCTCAGGGCAGGAGACTACTCTTGGTATTTCCGGGGTACGGGATTTGACAGCGGCGACGACTTTGCCGCTTTATGCTCTTGGCGGAGTAACAAATGAGAATGCCCGCCAGCTGATTGGTTCAGGTGTGGTGGGCATTGCGGCAATTCGTGGTTTTGATAAGGATTAAAAATTCACATTAGTACCCAGGAAAAAGACCTGACTGCTTCTGATTTTTTCCAGTTCATTGTCCTGACCATAGGAATAATAGGTGAAGCGGCCCGTGAAACGGATATTTGAATGAATTTGATAAGCGGCCCCAATTTCCAGTGCGTAGACAGTGTCGTAAAATTCTTCCGTACTAGCAAAAAGAAGGGCACGTTCGCGTTTATATTCACCAAATTTGACATCGGCACCCCATTTGCGGCCAGCATAACCCAGGCCAACGTCATAGCCTTTCAGATCAGGGTCATACAAGTTTTTTTCCTGACTGAAAGATGCACCAGCCGTGAAACCGGCATAGCCCATATCAACGGACAGGTTATAGACCTGCCGGTTGTTAATTTTATCAAATTCAGATCCGTCAAAAAGTGGTGACATGATTGAGGAGGGTTCAACTAGGAACTGCGAGCCGATGGAAAGCCCCAAGGTGTCCGGGTCATAAACCTGCCCGTCACTACCATAGGAAAAGGTAACGTGATTTCCGGCTGCGGTCGCCCCAAAGCCAGAGAAACCGGAAGGGCTGATCGAGCCAAAACCTGAGCTGCCCATATTAAAAATTAGAGATGGCTTTACGGCGAAGGATTGTGTGACGGTTAATTTCTTGTCAGGTTGTTCCAGATCCAAATGCGAAGTTGGCTCAGACAGCGTAATATACTGACCGGCATTTTCCTTGGTTGGTTCTCCCAAGAGCAATACTTCAGCTGCAACGTCCTTTTTTTCATTCGTTTTGCTGAAATATGAAAGGATAGAAGATGTCAGGCTTTTTTCTTCCTGAACCGCATCATGCCCGGATTCAGGCGCCGCATACGCTACCGCGCCCATGGTATAAATACCAAAGCTACATAATAGTGCGATGCTGCCTTTCAGGCTTTTCACGATGAATCCTCATATTTTTTTAGCGTGCGAAGAGATTATTTTCTAAAAGGTGATAAAAATCATCCTGCACTTTAATTATCCCGCAACCAACGTAGAATCGCTTAGATATATCTAATTATATAATATTAAACAATAAAGATCAATTAAGATTCAATATTACCACCCTTATGTGAACCTAATGAGATCTATAAATTATCCGCTAGATATTGTTTTAAATTTACATCAGGTCTTGCGCCCATATGGGTGATGACCTCACTGGCCGCAAGATTGCCCATTTTACCACAGGTTCCAAGGTCCATGTTCTGGCTATAACCATGGAGGAAACCGGCAGCGAATAAATCACCTGCCCCAGTGGTATCAACAAGATCACTGACTTGATAGCCATTAATATTGATGATCTCGTCGGCACTGACAATAGTGCATCCCTTCGCGCCACGGGTAATGGCGGCAACTTCACAGTGTTGTTGTACGGCCTTGATGGCATCTGCAAAATTATGGGTATCATAGAGCATCAGTAACTCATCTTCATTGGCGAACAGGATATCAATTTCATGTTCGGCCAGATGTAAAAATTCCTGTTTGTGACGCCCGACACAGAATGAATCCGACAGGCTGAGCGATGTTTTGCGTCCGGCATTATGGGCCAGCGTCATGGCCTTGCGGAAAGCCGCCTTGGCGAGTTCAGGATCCCAAAGGTAGCCTTCCATGTAAGTGATGGCAGCGCTGGCGACCATATCCGGGTCGATATCTTTTTCTGTCAGATTGACGCAGGCACCGAGATAGGTACACATGGTACGCTCCGCATCGGGGCTGACCATAACCAGACAACGGGCCGTGGAGACACCGCTTGCATCCTTTTGCGTGGTAAATTCTATGCCCAGAGAATTGATGTCATGGGCAAAGACATGGCCCAACTGGTCATCCTTGATTTTGCCAATATACGCGGTTCTACTACCCAGAGAGGCTAGCCCTGCGATAGTATTGGCTGCGGAGCCACCAGAACATTCTATGGCCGCACCAAGTTTGCTGTAAAGACTGTCTGAGGTTTCCTCATCAACAAGCTGCATACTTCCTCGTGGTATTTCATGGGCGCTGAGAAAATCATCCTCAACATTGACCAGAATATCAACAATGGCATTACCAATACCCAGAACATCAAACTTAATTGTCATAATTTTTTCCCTGTTTTTCAGGGGCGAGTATAAATAGGCAATTGTGCCTTGCAAGCAGTAAAGTAATAAAAATTAAAAACTTTCTTGCCTTTTCCCCTAAGATTACCATATTTTATTTAAAGGGTAGTTTATGGGGTTGTAAGGATAAAAAAGACGTGAAAAATATCATGCGCTCCGTCGAGCGGACATTGTCCCAAATTTTTGAACCTGCCTTCCTCAAAGTTTTTATTCTGGGTATACTCACTACTGTTGTTGCTATTGTAGCAACCTGGTTTCTGGCGAACTATATTAAGGGTCAGATTATTCCTATCCAGTTTGACTGGCAATGGGTGAATGACGCCTTTCAGTGGCTATTGGGTGTGGACTGGATTTTCAACATAATCTTTTTCTTCCTGATGGGTATTTTCTTTCCCCCAATTGCGACCATATTCATGACCCTATATCTGGATGATATTGTTGATGCGGTTGAAGATAAATATTACGTGGGAAAGAAGGCGGGAAAGCGGCTTGGTGTGGGGCATCTGGCCTACCTTGGGGTGCGGCTTGCCTTTATGATTGTATTTTTGAATATCATTGTAATTCCGCTTTACATCTTTTTCTTCTGGCTGCCTTTTGTACCATTGATCATATTCTATACACTGAATTCTTATCTTCTGGGTTGGGGATATTACGAGATGGTGGCTGTGCGTCATCTGGGCATCAAGGAAGCAAGCCTTCACCGGAAATCAATCCGGGGGCAGGTGCTTGGTGGTGGATTTGTCATTACGCTGTTGTATTCATTCCCGGTCATAAATTTAACCGCCCCTATTTTAGGCGCAGCTATTTTGACCCACTTGTTCCATTTGTCCCTGCAGGATAGTGAGACTAATAGCTGATGCGGAAAATATGGATTTTATCTGTGATATTGATGGCAGGCTGTCAGGGGCAACAGGCACCAGTGGAACAGACGCCACCGCCGCCCATTGTCGAAGAAGTGGAAGTTATAGTTGAATCTGTAATTCCAGTTCCGCCAAAGCCGCGCTTAATCATAGAAAACATCATGAGTTTGACCTCGGATACGGTGCAGAAAATTCTGGGCGATCCATCCCTGATACGCACAGAAAAGGGTGTGCGGGTATGGCTTTACAAGAACAGTGAGTGCGTGCTGCATCTTTATTATTATCCAAGTGATAATGGGGATTTTCGGCTGGATTATGTGGAAACAATGGCGGCAGATATGACCGCCGATAATCCTACCGTTTCCCCAAATGCCTGCCTCAGCAGTCATGTGACCCCTATAGAGGGTCCACAACCGTCTTTCCCCGATATGGGCACAGATCTTCAACTGGACAGGTTGGGCAACTAGGGCGTCTGGCCTTGCAGATATAACGCCCATGCAGGATAAGCCAGTGATGGGCGTGGCGTGCAAATTCAGGGGGGATGGCTTTTCCCAGTTTTTTTTCTACCGCAAGCGGGGTTTTGCCCACGGCCATTCTGGTTCTGTTGCCGACCCGAAACAGATGGGTATCCACCGCGATGGTCGAATGACCAAAAGCGATATTAAGCACCACATTGGCGGTTTTGCGACCAACACCCGCCAGCTTTTCCAAGTCTTCGCGGTTTTCGGGTACGGTGCTGTTAAAATCATCCACAAGCATCTGCGCCGCTTTGATAATATTTTTCGCTTTGGTGTTATACAACCCAATGGATTTGACATATTTCTTCAGCCGCTCTTCGCCAAGGTCAAGCATTTGCCTTGGGGTGGAGATAACTTCAAACAGGGCTTTGGTGGCCTTGTTAACCCCCACATCCGTTGCCTGTGCCGATAGGGCAACGGCGACAAGCAGCGTATAGGGATTGGTGTAATCCAATTCTCCCTTCGGCTCCGGATCGCGTTCCTGAAGGCGTCAGAAAAATTCAGTTACATCGGTTTTTTTCATTCTTTAGGTAAACCCAGAACATCGAACATATCATATAGTCCAGCCTTCTGATTGGTCGCCCAGAGTGCGGCCTTCACCGCGCCACGGGCGAATATGGCCCGGTCACCCGCCTTATGGGTAAGCTCGATACGTTCATCGGGGGCATTGAAGCTTACGGTATGTTCGCCGGCCACATTACCGCCGCGCAACACAGCAAAGCCGATGTCACCGCGCTTGCGTTCACCTGTGATCCCGTCCCGTACCCTGTCGGACACCAGATCAAGGTCGACATCACGGCCTTTCGCGGCTTGTTGGCCGAGGCCGAGAGCCGTTCCGGATGGCGCATCCACCTTATGGCGGTGATGCATTTCAAGGATTTCAATATCAAAATCTTCGTCCAGCATACTTGCGGCTTTCTGGGTCAGGTAAAATAGCAGGTTCACACCTAATGAAAAGTTGGAGGCATAAACCACGGCTACTTTCTCAGCAGCCGTATGTAAGGCTTGTTCATCACTTGCCGTCATGCCTGTGGTG
>DAOWHQ010000142.1:0-8944 GCA_030641355.1 Alphaproteobacteria bacterium | reverse complement strand
TAAATTCAGGTAGAAATCATGATTGCCATGAAATTTATACAATAGTCCAATCTTAGGTGAAAAGGCGGTGAAGTCATCTTTACGGCTTTCCGGACGACTGTAACGACAGCCGCCAAAGCCACAGGCCACTCCATTTTCTTCTGTCCGCCCGCTAATCATATTATTGGTATAGTCATACTGCATATATTCAAGCCTAAGGCCGCCCAAAATATGTAATTTCGGGCCTATCGCCCAGTCACCCTGCAGAAAAGCCGCGACCATGACGCTATCCACATCATAATCATATTGCTTGCCAGACGGAATTGTTGTCCGCAGGAACAATGATCCCTGTGTTGGGTTTTCCTGTGTTTGTTTCAGGGAACCACGGGTATATTCAAAGTCAGCACCGGCAATTATCTCAAGATTGCTGCCCTCGTTAAAATAAAATCCGTTCTGGACACCAAAACTTGTCTGGCTGTTTTCTTCCAATGGTTGTCCGGGCAGGAAATGCATCAGGAATTCCATATCAAGCACACGCACGTAAGGCGTGAATTGCCAGCGCACACCCTCTGCTATTTCTCTTGAAAAACGTGACCAGTAACGCAGAGACTTTGCCTTACGGAAGGCTTCCGGATTGGGGTTGCTTTTTGAGATTTTCTCGTCTTTAAACGCATCAAGCCCCGTAATAAAACCTGCCGTTTCCTGATCCAGATTGGTCAGAGAAAGGTTAGATGAAATCGTCCACACATCACCCGCATAGTCATGGCGCAGATTTATCTTCTGCTGATCAAAGCCCGACTGATCCCGATAGCCACCATCATGGGTGACGGACGCCATAGCCCTGAAACCATGGCTTTTACCCGCTACACCTTGTGAGAAATTAAAGCGGATGAAGTCATAGGCACCCCCCTCTATAGTAAGACTACCATCATTCACATTGGCGGGTGGTGTGATGACATTGACCATACCATGCAATGCGTTGGAGCCATAAAGCGCCGACCCCGGCCCACGGGTAATTTCGATACGTTCCGCCTGTTCGGTGAACGCCTCAAAAAGCTCATTAACATTACAGAACCCCGCAGAACGCAGTGCGATGCCATCCTGAGCCATCAGAAAAGCCCCGCAGGCTCCGGAACCGGTAAATATGGGAGAACGGATAGAGGCCAGATATTCCTGCCCGTTATTGCGGGAGAAATTCACCCCCGGCACCCGAACCGCAAGCTCGCTAAAGTGAGTTGATTTAACGAAAGAAAGTTCCTCGCCCCCCACCAACGCCAGATTACCGCCTTGGTCTGATAATAACTTTTTACTCCGGCTAGCAGTCGAGACAACGTCTTCGAGTTCAGCCTCCCCCGCACAAAGATCCCCTCCGGCAAGAGACGTTATTATCAGTAGACTTGCATAATATCCTATGCGTTTATTCACATTCCTGATCCTGAGTAAACTGATGTCAATATTCGCCAGTTATAGCCATCATTACCCAGCAGAGCCAAAGAAATAACAAAGTTAATGACCTTAATATGTTTTTCTGAGACAATGGGTTCAATTATTATTGATACGGGATTCTTCCGAAAATGAAAAAAAATGGATTACGAGTTACACTGAGTTTAATTTTATTAACGGTTTTTTTGCCTTTTAATTTATGGGCTCAATGTGAAATCAGCGTTGATGAAAAATCAGGATTATTTACAATCCGTTCTCAATCTCTTGATTTAGTATCAACCAGTTTTGCCTTTTGGGGCAAAAAATGGAAATGGGCCGGTACTAAAACCAATATAAAAATCAATGGGTCAAATAACTATAATTTAGAGACAAAGGTTCCCTTGCTTGACCTAGCCATGAAAGCAGAGATCACTGCCAAAGCTGAAAACCAGATGAGCTGGCAATATGAATTAAACTCAACCACCCATAAAAATGGTGTCATTGGTGGTGGTATAACTTTTAAAATCAATGATAAGTCTTTTGATCATATCGCAGACGTTAAATTGCTCGCCAACAAAAAGGGCTGGGTACTGAATAACCACACAGAATGTGGGCCGATAAAGGTTCAATTCGATAAGCCCGTGAAACATATTTATTTTGAACGGGGAAACCGTCATGAAATTCGCGCATGGTTCTATACTAATAATATTAAACCAGAAACTAATTATATCCGTATGACAGTTACTCTGCCTGCTCATGGTAAGATAGCCCCAACCTTATCAGAGAAGCTTGGGCAGGGACCCGACAAAAACTGGCATAAGGACATTATTCACTGGGCCTACTCTCCTGTTGATTTAAGTTTTTTAAACAAACCCGAAATACCCGCTGGCAAACATGGATTTATGAAGACCAAGGGTGAAAATCTCATTTTCGAAGATGGTACAAAAGCAAAATTCTGGGGGATAAATATTACTGCTTATACACTATTTAAAACCAGCCCCAGTGAAATAAAAAGACATGCTAGGCGTTTATCTAAGCTGGGCTTTAATCTTGTGCGGATACATCACCATGATTCAAAATGGGTCTCCCCCAATATCTTTGGGAATAAGGCGAAGGACACCTTAACATTAGACAGAAATTCTCTGAAAATACTCGATCTTTGGATAAAAACACTCAAAGAAGAAGGAATATATATCTGGCTGGATTTACAGGTTGGCCGCGCATTTACAGAACATGATGATATTCAGAATTTTGCTGAAATTGCAAAAGGCAAACCTAGTACGCCTGCATGGGGATTTAATTATATCAATCCCGATATTCAACAACGCATGATGGAATTTAATGAGGCCTATCTTAATCACATCAATGCCTATACCTCTCTGGCTTATAAAGATGATCCCGCGATCATATCCGTCCTCCTGACCAATGAAAATGACCTGACCCATCATTTTGGCAATGCCCTTCTTCCAAATAATAACGTACCAAACAGCAATAAAGTCTATATGGCAAAATCCGCTATGTTTGCACTGGAACATAATTTACCCGTAAATAAAACATGGCGTTCATGGGAGCATGGGCCATCAAAAATATTCCTCAATAATCTGGAACATCAATTTAATCAAAAAATGATCCGACATTTACGTGATCTCGAATTAAAAATTCCGATCGCAACGACGAACAGCTGGGGAGCAATGCCATTATCAGGTCTGCCTGCCCTAACCGATGGAAACATCATCGATACGCATAGTTATGGTCGGCCAGATATTTTCAAATCAAACCCACGATACAAAAATACTTTCCTCGACTGGATCGGCGCGGCACAAGTGAACGGTAAACCGTTAGCATCCACAGAATGGAATATTTCCCCGTTTCCAGCTTTTGACAGATACGCCGCCCCTCTATTTATGGCAGGTACGGCAAGGCTACAGGGTTGGGATGCTCTTATGCAATATGGCTATAGTCAGGCACCACTCAACTCTGCGGGAAACCCTAGCAATTGGCATGCTTTCAATGACCCCGCGTCCTTAGCCCTTATGCCCGCTGCGGCACTCATCTATCGCCAAGGACATGTGGCAGAGGCCCAAAAGACTTATGCCCTGAGCCTGAGCAAAAAAGACTTTTTCTATAATCATTTATCACCGCAAAATTCGGCAACCATCCGCACCTTACTTGAACAAAGCAAGCTTGTTATCAACCTGCCTAAAACCAAAGAACTTAAATGGCTTAACCCAGACAAGCTTTCGCTAGGAACCATAAATGTAACGGATCATGACCGTGATTTCATTCCCAAAGGGCAGAATTTTGTTCAATCTGATACAGGTGAATTAACAAGAAACTGGAACGAGGGTATCTATACAATTGATACGGAAAAATCACAGATCGTTACAGGCTGGATCGGGGGGAAGGAAATTAAACTTCAAAATATTGACGTGGCAATGGAAAATAAAAATGCGGCGGTTGCCGTACAAAGTCTGGATGGCAAATCAATCAGCAATTCCAAAGAAATACTTATTTCATTAGCGGCACAGTCGGTCACATCAAAAGGTAAACTTCCCTTTTTGTCGGAGCCAATGAAGGGCGTTCTGAAAATATCAGCACAACAGGGTCTTTCCCTATATGGATTAAATTCATATGGTAAAGAGAGTAAGATTGAAACCTTCTACCAATCTGGTCAGTATTTGATCAAATTGGCAGAAGTGAATGATGCTTACTGGATGGTCCTGAAATAATACAACTTCAATCTGTTGCATCCCCCTGCAATTTAACCGCCACCCGATCAACCTCGGCCCATACGCGGAGCAGGTTATCACCCCAGATCTTGGCGAGGTCTTCTTCTGAATACCCCCGCGAGACGAGTTCCTTGGTGACATTCAGACTTTCAGACGCATCCATCCATCCGGTAATCTGTCCGCCACCGTCAAAATCAGAACTAATGCCCACATGGTCAATGCCGATGAGCTTTACCGCATAATCAATATGATCAACGAATTTGCTCAGCGTGGCCAGAGGGTATTCCACATCAATGACAGCCGTTCCCTGCTTCCATTCGGACGAATTTTCAATATTTTCATAATCATCTTCAGCCCATCCATGAATCTCAACAATCTTGGCAGTAAGAACATCAAAGGCATCTGTACGTGCCTGATCTTCCTTAACAAAACTTGTGTAAGCGACCAACTGCATAACGCCGCCTGCATCCGCCAGAATTTTCATCTGCTCATCGGTCAGGTTGCGGGGATGGTCCGCTAAGGCCCGAACACTGGAATGGGATGCTATGATCGGGGCTTTGGACATTTTCACCGTCTGCTTCATGCAATCCACAGACACATGGGAAACATCAACCATCATGCCAACCCGGTTCATCTCCCCAATGACCTGCTTGCCAAAATCACTGACCCCACCATGTTCTGAAACCTCATCGCCAAATTTTTCCTTGGGCGCGGCACTATCACAAATGTCGTTATGGCCATTATGAGCCAAAGTCATATAACGCGCGCCACGGTTATAATAATTTTCCACCAATGAAATATCTTTGCCGATGACATATCCATTTTCAATGGCAATGACCGCGACCTTGCGGCCTTCTTTATAGATACGCCTCACGTCATCCGGGCTGTATGCCATGCCAATCTGATCCGAATATAGCTCATCAGTCATTCTATGGATGGCGTCAAATTTCCGGATAGCCAGTTTTTTGGCGGCAGCGTAATTTTCCTCTGTCCGTTGGGTCTGTCCTACATAAACTACAAAAAATACCGCGTCCAGCCCGCCTGCTTTCATCTTTGGCAGATCCACTTTCATTTTTGACAGCTGCCCCGGATCATATTTCGGTGATAAGGTATAATCGGGAGATATATCAACATGACTATCTATAGTCAGAATGTTTTCATGTATTGATTCTATGGACTTTGCTTCAATTTTACTGTTTTTATTCTGATTTTCTCCGCAAGCAACAAGACTAATTATTCCCACTGATAAGATGCTAAATTTACAGATTTTATTAATTGTTAAGTTAATCATGTTTTATTATCCCTATTAAATAAATACCTTAGATCATTTCAAGAATAGCTCACCATATATTTTTTGCACCTTATTTTTTTAAGGACACGACTGCAACGCAAATTTTACGTAAAATTTATGTGATTTTATGTAATTTTATGTTGACCTGTATCAATGTATCAAGGATACGAATGGAATAATAACTATGCTTAATATATCAAAAAAAAAAATTAGCAGCATTATGCGTACGCTTAATAAAAATGTTTAACATTTAAAATTCAGGTTAAAAATAATGACAAACCTCAGTCCCCCCCCTACTGTCAATGGTCTGGCAAAAGGACTTACCACTCTAAGTTTAGGCATAGGTGTCGTACTAGCCCTTTTTATCATTACAAAGACAAGCTCTGCACCAATGGCATTTCATGGATATGTTTTGGTCATTGCCTTCGTACTTGGCATCATTGCAGTTTTGAGATTAGGCGCGGGAAAAGACGGCAAAATTCCTGCAGAAGCCTCTCCCACTGGCATCTTCTATAATGATGGTGTGATTAAGGCTGGCGTGATTGCCGCCGCTTTCTGGGGTGTTACGGGCTTTCTGGTCGGAGATATCATCGCATGGCAACTGGCCTTTCCGGCCCTGAATTTTGATCTGCCCTGGACCAATTTTGGACGGCTAAGGCCCCTGCATACCTCCGCAGTGATTTTTGCCTTTGGCGGTAACGTGTTGATTGCAACCTCATTTTATGTGGTGCAGCGTACGGGAAAAACCCGTCTTGCGGGTGAAATCGCACCATGGTTTGTTTTCTGGGGGTATCAGTTATTCATCGTTCTGGCCGCAACCGGATATGTTCTGGGCATCACCCAGTCAAAAGAATATGCGGAGCCGGAATGGTATGTTGATATTTGGCTGACCATTGTCTGGGTGACTTACCTGTTGGTGTTCCTCGGCTCACTCTGGAAACGTCGTGAGCCGCATATTTATGTGGCCAACTGGTTCTATTTGGCCTTCATTGTCACCGTTGCCATGCTGCATCTGGTCAATAATATGGCCATGCCAATTTCTTTTGTTGAACCAAAAAGCTACAGCCTGTTTTCCGGGGTGCAGGATGCCCTGACACAATGGTGGTACGGTCATAATGCCGTGGGCTTCTTCCTGACCGCAGGATTTTTAGGCATCATGTATTATTTTGTGCCCAAACGCGCCAACCGTCCGGTTTATTCATACCGTCTGTCCATCGTTCATTTCTGGTCGCTGATCTTTCTGTATATCTGGGCTGGGCCGCATCATCTTCATTATACCGCCCTGCCCGACTGGACACAGACTTTGGGCATGACCTTCTCCATCATTCTTTGGATGCCTTCATGGGGCGGTATGGTCAATGGACTAATGACATTATCTGGCGCATGGGACAAGCTGCGAACTGACCCTGTTTTAAAAATGCTGGTGGTATCGCTCGCCTTTTATGGCATGAGCACTTTCGAAGGGCCACTGATGGCGATCAAGGCAGTGAACAGCCTCAGTCATTATACCGACTGGACTATTGGTCATGTACATTCCGGCGCCCTTGGATGGGTGGCTTATGTGAGCTTCGGGGCGCTTTACTGCATGTACCCTTGGCTCTGGAAACGCAAGGGTCTTTATTCACTGAAACTTGTAAATATGCACTTCTGGATTTCGACCATTGGCATCGTACTATATATCTGCGCCATGTGGGTATCCGGTATCATGCAGGGTCTTATGTGGCGGGCATATGACAGCCTTGGATTTCTGGAATATTCCTTCGTGGAAACCGTGGAAGCCATGCACCCCTATTATATCATCCGCGCAACTGGCGGGCTGTTGTTCGTCATCGGCTCATTGATCATGGTCTATAACCTGTGGAAAACAGCACGCGGCGAAGGGGATGCCATCCCTGAAACTCAAACTGTACCAGCAGAATAAGAAGGAGATAAAAAATGTCATTCAAACATGCTATCTTTGAAAAAAATCCCCTCATTCTTCTGGTTGGTATCCTGATTACGGTTGCCATTGGCGGACTGGTGGAAATCGCCCCGCTATTCTATCTGGAAAGCACCATTGAAAAGGTTGAGGGTATGCGCCCCTATACGCCGCTGGAACTTGCAGGACGGAATATCTATATCCGCGAAGGCTGTTATAATTGCCATTCCCAGATGATCCGCTCCACCCGTGATGAAGTGGAACGTTACGGTCATTATTCACTGGCGGCAGAAAGTATGTATGATCATCCTTTCCAATGGGGATCAAAAAGAACCGGTCCCGACCTTGCCCGTGTGGGTAATAAATATTCCGATGAATGGCATCGGGAGCATATGATCGCCCCTCGCGCCGTAGTGCCGGAATCAGTTATGCCCGGCTATCCGTTTCTTGCGGAAAATGACCTGAAGTTTGACCTTATATCGGCTGACCTTATGGCCAATAAAATGGTAGGCGTACCCTATAGCGAAGATCAGATTAAATTTGCCGCCGCCGATTTACAGGCACAGCTTGATGAGGATAGCGATTATTTTGATGATTTTGAGGAACGTTGGCCGACCGCTCAGGTTCGTGATTTTGACGGCAACCCTGAAAAGATCAGCGAGTTGGATGCCCTGATTGCCTATATGCAGATGCTCGGCACATTAGTTGATTTCTCCCTCTATAACGAAAAAGAAAACAACCGCTAGGAGCCGGACAATGACACATCAGGACGTTGCCAATTTCGCCGAAAGCTGGGGACTGCTGTTTCTTTTCAGTATGTTTGTAATAGCAATCGCCTATGCCTTCTGGCCTGCTAACAAAGCAAAATTCACCAAGGCGGCAAACCGCCCTCTGGATGAGGAGTAAGATTATGTCTACAGAACCCGAATATGATGAGGTTACCAAAACTTACACCACTGGCCATGAGTGGGACGGGATTAAGGAACTGAACACACCATTGCCACGCTGGTGGTTATGGACGCTTTATGCCTCCATAGTTTGGGCCATTGGTTATTGGATTCTCATGCCAGCATGGCCTCTGGTCAGTGAACATACCAAAGGTATGCTTGGATATTCCCAGCGGGATACGGTCAATTCCGAACTTGCCGCCGCGCAGGATTCCCGCAAGATTTTTTCTGAAAAACTTCTGGCTGCGGATTTGGCAACCATCGAAAACACACCAGACCTGTTGGAATTTGCAATGGCTGGCGGTAAAGCATCTTTCGGTGATAATTGTGCCGGTTGCCATGGTTCCGGCGCAGCAGGAGCCAAAGGCTACCCCAATCTGAATGATGATGACTGGTTGTGGGGTGGAAGTCTGGACGAAATTCATGAAACTATCTCGGTTGGTATTCGCGGCGTTCACGAAGACACCCGCCTGAGCGATATGCCAGCCTTCCTCACCGATGAAATGCTGGAAAAGGATCAGATAAAAGACGTTGCCACTTATGTAATGTCCCTGTCGAACAAAACCATTGCCGCACCTGCGGGAGCCTTTGAGCTATTTCAGGAAAATTGCGCAGCCTGTCATGGTGAAGATGCCCGTGGAAATAAAGAATTTGGCGC
>DAOWHQ010000210.1:0-12171 GCA_030641355.1 Alphaproteobacteria bacterium | reverse complement strand
TCAATGCACCCGTTAACAGTGCTGACAATAATAATATTGTGTCGCTAGCCAGTGCAGCTGATGCCCCAATCAATTCTCCCACTGCGCCAGAATTAGTCGCAACACCTACAATAACAATTAGTATGAACGCACCCCAAAGTACCAAATGCGGTAAAATTGGTGACTTTAAATTCATAAAAATACCCTCCCTCACAAACAAAAAAAGCCGCCCAGTTTTACCTGAGCAGCTTTCAAATTGTTTATCCTACAGCTTAAAAAAGCATTGTAGTACTTAGCGGGAATAAAATTACCTGATATTAAGATACTCGTACTGTTTATTTTTCCGCCCAATTAGCCGCCAGTATAAAACCAGTTTCGTTTCTCAGCCTAACCGCAATATTTTCAATTGTCACGCAATCAATGAGTCGCCACAGACTTTAAAGATTCTGGATACCTGCCTACGCAGGTATGACGGCTATATTAATTGATACGTTATTTTCAATTGTCACCCTGAATTCAGTTCAGGGTCCATAACTAATAGTTCTCAAAAGCGGACAAATAGATGCTGAATCAAGTTCAGCATGACAATGATTTTTCTTCTTCAACCCCTAGAGTTCTTCTCATCAATACCCGACATCCCCTCGCGCCTTGCAAGTTCCTCGAATATGTCATTCGCGCTGATGCCCATGTCTGCCCATAGGACCATCATGTGAAATAGCAGGTCTGCGGATTCTGAGATTGCTTCTTCCCTGTCATCCATGACGGCGGCGAGTGCAAGTTCCACACCTTCTTCACCGACCTTCTGAGCGATTTTTTTGCGGCCTTTTTTGAACAGCTTTGCCACATAGCTTTTGTCGGCATCTGCCCCCTTGCGGGAAACAATAACCTGTTCAAGCCTGTCTAATATCTCTGCCTTATCCATTTTCTATAACCTCACCGCAATTTTAGCTTTGTCCATATATTCTTTGGCCTCAGCAATAGTATATTCCCCAAAGTGAAAGATCGATGCCGCCAGAACCGCGCTGGCATGACCGTCCCTGACCCCTTCCACCAGATGCTCTAACGTGCCAACCCCACCGGATGCAATCACGGGGATAGAGACACTATCGGCGATGGCGCGTGTCAGTTCAAGGTTAAATCCAGACTTGGTCCCGTCCTTATCCATTGATGTGAGCAAAATCTCGCCCGCGCCATAATCCGCGACCTGTTTGGCATATTCCACCGCATCAACGCCCGTTGCCGTGCGTCCGCCGTGGGTGAAGACTTCATATTTATTGGGGGCAACTGACTTAGCATCAATGGCAACCACAATACATTGGGAGCCGAATTTTTCCGCAAGTTCCCGCACCAGTTCAGGTCTTTTTACTGCCGCCGTCATCACCGATACTTTATCAGCACCCGCCAGAAGCAACGCCCGCACGTCTTCCGCTGTACGCACCCCGCCGCCAACGGTCAGCGGCATGAAACATTTTTCCGCTGTGGCTCTGACCACATCCAAAATGATGCCACGATTATCGCTCGATGCGGTAATATCCAGAAAGCACAGTTCGTCGGCACCCGCCTTGTCATAAAGAACCGCCTGCTCCACAGGGTCACCGGCATCTTTCAGGCCGACAAAATTAACCCCCTTGACCACACGGCCATCCTTCACATCAAGACAGGGAATGATCCGCGCTTTAAGCATCGCCCGCCCCTCTCAGAAGCTCATTAGCCAGCCCGATATCCAAGCGGCCATCATAAAGCGCACGTCCCGAAATGGCCCCTTCCAGTTCAACGCCCGCCGCGTCCGCCGCATCTTTCAATTTTTTCAGATCCCCCAGACAGGACACACCGCCCGACGCGATCACCGGAATGGTCAGGGCGCGGGCAAGGTCAACAGTGCCAGAGACATTAACGCCGCCCATCATGCCGTCCCGATCAATATCGGTATATATAATGGCGGATATTCCGGCATCTTCAAATTTCCGGCCAAGGTCTATGGCGGACATATCCGATGTCTCCGCCCAGCCTTCGACCGCGACCATGCCGCCTCTGGCATCAATGCCAACCGCCACATGACCGGGGAATTCTTTTGCCGCTTCGATAACAATTTCAGGATTACGCAGGGCCACAGTGCCTAAGATAACACGTTCAATGCCCTTGGTGATCCATGTTTCTATGGTATCCAAATCCCTGATCCCGCCGCCAAGCTGAACTGGCACATTAACCGCGCCAAGAATAGCATCAACCGCATCTCCATTGACCGGCTTTCCGGCAAAGGCCCCATTCAGATCGACCAGATGCAGCCATTCACAACCGGCTTTTTGAAATTCCAGAGCCTGATCCGCCGGACTGTCATTAAAGACAGTGGCCTGATCCATTTCACCTTTGAGCAGGCGTACACATTGACCGTCTTTCAGATCGATTGCGGGGAATAACAGCATTTAATCCAGATCCTTAGAGTAATAAAAGCCCGATATAAATTTATTATCCACATAGGCAAAGCGTTTCTTCGTGCCCCATTTTTCAAGCCCCAGCCATTCGCAGATGGAAATGGCGGCGAGCTGATCAGAACGGATGGAAATTTCAAGGGAGCGGCAACCCTGCACGATGGCATAATCCTGAACCCGGCTGATCATTTCCTTGGCAAGGCCATAATCCCGCGCCCATGGCGCCAGAAAGAAATTGACTATCTCGGCCCGGAAAGCACCGACCTCATTACTGATGGGCGGGCGAACCAGCTGGCAGGAACCGGCGATCTGCCCATCCATTTTGGGCAGGAACAAACTTCTTTCCCGCATAAGGACAACGCCCTTCCAATAATTCTCCAGCGCTTTTTCTTCCGGTGTCGTCAGCCAGCTGAAACTTTCGCCCACGGAAATGGCCTCTCGCGTAACCTCGCAAAGCTGCATTAGTTCCACATTATCCAAACTTTCCACTAACGTGACCTCTAGGCGCGGACTATGTTTCGCCGTAGTTTTTTCAGACATATTTTTCCTCTTATTCAAGAGTTAAATTAATTATGGCCGCCAATTCAGGAAATTCCTGATTAGTTTTAGCCCCACCCGCTGACTTTTTTCCGGATGGAATTGTGTCCCGATAATATTATCCCGCCCGATAATAGCAGGGAACGCGCTGCCATAATTTGTCCGGGCTAAAATATGATCAGGCTCCTGCGCTTCAAACTGATAGCTATGAACAAAATATACATGATCACCATCATTAATACTCGCAAATACAGGATGACTTTTATGACCTTCTGCAATCTCAATCTGGTTCCATCCCATATGGGGCACTTTCAGATTTTTGCCTTGCGTAATATTCAACGGTGCTACCCGGCCCTTGATCCAGTCCAGCCCTTTATGAATACCATGCTCATGGCCCTCTGTTGCCAGCAACTGCATACCAACACAAATCCCCAGAAAAGGCCGCCCGTCTTTTATGACAACCTGTTCCAGACAATCCACCATACCATCCAATGCCCGAAGGCCATGCAAGCAATCGCGGAATGCACCAACACCGGGCAGGATAATATGATCCGCACGAGCCACCATATCGGGGTCAGAGGTCACAACGACTGAGCAATCAAGCCCTTCGTCCTGAATACATCTCTCGACAGCTTTTTCAGCAGACCTGAGATTCCCCGATCCGTAATCTATTATAGCTACTTCTTTGAATTCTGGCATTACAAATCAGACTTGTCACCGATCACACCCTTGGTAGAGGGGATAGCATCTGCCTTGCGCAGGTCAATTTCCAGAGCCTGTCTGAGCGCGCGCGCCAAGGCTTTGTAACTGGATTCAATGATATGGTGATTATTCTGACCATACATATTTTCCATATGCAGGGTAATGCCCGCACCATAAGCAAAGGCGCGGAACCATTCCTGAAACAGTTCCGTATCCATCTCACCCAGCTTGTCACGGCTGAACTCAACCTTCCAGACCAGAAAAGGCCGACCGGAAATATCCAGTGATGCCCGCGTGCAGGTCTCATCCATTGGGATGATAGCACTGCCATAACGGGTGATCCCACGCAGGTCGCCCATGGCGTCCCGAAACGCCTGCCCCAGAATGATGCCCACATCTTCAACCGTGTGATGATAATCAATATGGAGGTCACCCTTAGCCCGGATAGTAATATCGATAAGGCTATGGCGGGACAATTGTTCCATCATATGGTCGAAGAACCCAATCCCCGTTTCCACATCATAAATACCCTGCCCGTCCAGATTGACAGAAACCGAAATTTCCGTCTCCTTGGTTTTGCGCTCACAAGTGGCTGTGCGCATTTCACTCTCCACTGATTATTGACTTCGGGCAACATATAGCAGTTGTCACGCAAAAAACCAACAAAACAACTATTCTATTTTTATTCTATTCCTCTGGCAGCGCTCGGTTTCTTATGTAGACGCTTGGGTTTGCCGTCGCACCAGATTTGATAATCAATTCTGCCGCCGGATACTTTTGTATTTTTTGGCTTGCCCATAATCTTGATATAGGCCTTACCCTTAACCACAGCCGGCCCGCCTGAACCTTTCAATGCATAGCCGCCTTTGGTGTCGGGTTTATGGTGGGAATGAGTCCATTGAGAGATTTTGCGCGTGCCCGCTTTGTCAAATTTAACGACCTTGGTTGGCGTTTTCCAGCTTTCCATGCCGTCCTTGGCAATGATCCGGTATTTCACCACACCGGGTTTTGAGGCGGTAATCTTACCATTGAACCTAATTGAAGCCGGGCATTTTTCCGAGACTTTCGGGCTAACACTCAAGGCCAGTTTCAGCTTTTGTATTTTAATGTGCTTCTCTGTTTTCTTACCATCAGCTTTCTTGCCGCCTGTATTTTTTTTCGGCGTCTGTCCACCTTTGACAGGCTGGCACATGATCCATACCGGCATTGACGTTTTTTTCGATTCAAAAACCTCAAAACCAAGCTTGGACGAACAGGTCCCGATCACCATACCCTCATAAGCATTGTCATAGCGCACAACAAAGCCACTTTTCATCCAGGCCTTTTTGGATTTCTTGCCCGTAGCCACCCTTTTATCCAGCTCATTCATACAGGCTTTAGCAGGATTGCGGCTTATGTTTGGCAGGGTAAAGGGCGCTTTAATATCCTCGATGCGCTTTTTGACTTTCCTGCCTTTGTCCGAGGTATGCTTGACATTCTTGGACGCGCCATTGATCAGTAATTTGAAAGTCTTGATTTTCTTATTGCAGCTGGCCGAAACATTAAACAGGAATGTCATATTCTCATTGTCATTGGCGATGCTGTCATATTTTTTCTGACCCTTGGCATAGACCTTTATTATCGGACCTTTGAGGGGATAAAGATCACCACTGTTCTTATATTTTGACATTTTGTGAGTGGCCTTGCTCACATGGACGTTCAATTTAGCCTTGGCATAAGCCTGTCCCGTTATTACTAATAAAAAACCCAAAACACTCAAAATAACAATATATATCTTATTCATTTTAATGCTCCTGTCCTTATTATTTTACATTAGTATATGCTTAATTTCTAATTAAGCAAAATTTATGACCATAAAAGAGATTTCTCACGTGCTAATGCCGCTTCTCCATAGAGTAGAAATATTTAATATTCTGGAACATTCGTTGATTTCGAATTGAAATTAAGTTAGAAAAAAGAATAATATATTTTGAAATAAACCCATTTCTTTAACAATATGAAGAATTTATGAGCAAACCCTCTTCTGAAGATACTGATATTAAAATTCCCCTGTTGTGGCGCTTTCGTTCCTGGTGGCATGGTTATGATCTGGAAGATGTGCGGGCTAAGCTGTCAAAAACCAATAATACGCCAACAGCCAACAGCACTGAAAATCCCCATAACCCTGAGGGCGACAGTGAAGATCTTATCCTTGATGATATCAACACATCCTTAATAGATGATAATTTCAAATTGCTGGAAGATGACCATATTGCCGTAAAAGCCGTATGGGATAAAGACCGCGCTGAGGTGACTCAGGTCTTTTGGGGGGATGGTTTCTGTGGCCCGGGTGGCCCTGAGAATATAATCTCCATGACCACGCCGCTGAACATAAATTCCAAACGCACCGCTATGGTCATAGGGGCAGGTCTTGGCGGCCCGGTGCGGGCCATGCAGCAAAAATATGACACCCCCATTGATGGTTATGAATCCTCAAAAGAACTGGCTACAACGGGCATGGCAATGTCTCAGGAAGCGGGTGTGGCTCAGGACGCCCCCATTACCCATGTTAATTTCGAGGATGCTCCCCATTTTCCCCGTAGCTATGACCGTGCCTATGCCAAAGAATCCACGTTCATCATCACCAATAAATCTCAACTTATTCAAGGCATCTTTGATCACCTGAAAAAGGAAGGTTTGTTTTTACTGACCGAATATGTCCTGTCTGAAGATGCTGATCAGGATAGTGCTGTTTTTAGGGAATGGTGTGACCTTGAACCCTACAAGCCGTACCCTGTCACATCGGCTGCCATGGAATCCTGTCTTGAAGATGCCGGCTTCACAATAAAACTCCAAGAGGACATAACAGATTTCTACCTCAACCTGATCTCCGGCGCACGTAGCCACGCCAAAAAAGTTATCAGCATCATGGAAGCCAGCAATGTGAAAGATGTTACCATCCTCAAATATATGCTTAATGAAGCGGTCTTCTGGAATACCAGAGCCAAATTACTGCGTAGCGGCGATCTGAAGGTCGTCAAATATCTGTGCCACAAATCTGGCTGATTCTGGTATTTATTATATTTCTCCTTGTCCCCCTTGACCAATAGGCCATACTTCCCCAAATGTGTAAGAACATATTCAGGAAAGGCTTAAACTTATGGCTGAAGAAACAAAAGCCAATAACGGTTCAGGATGGCGCGGCACCACAATCATAAGCGTACGCAAGGGCGACAAGGTCGTCATTGCCGGCGATGGACAGGTTTCCCTCGGCGATACGGTGATCAAAGCCAACGCCCGCAAAGTACGTCAGTTGGGTGATGGCAGTGTGGTCGCCGGGTTTGCCGGTTCTACCGCCGATGCCTTTGCTTTATTCGAAAGACTGGAAGGCAAGCTGGAACGCTATAACGGCCAATTGTTACGCGCCTGTGTGGAAATGGCCAAGGACTGGCGCACCGACCGCTATCTGAGACGGCTGGAGGCCATGATGATTGTGGTCGATAAGGAAGTCAGTCTGGTGCTTACCGGAAATGGCGATGTGCTGGAATCTGCCGATGGTATTCTTGCCATTGGTTCCGGCGGCAATTATGCCCTCGCCGCTGCCCGCGCCCTGATAGAACAGGATCTTGATGCGGAACAAGTGGCCCGTAAAGCCATGGGAATAGCTTCCGACATCTGTGTCTATACCAATAATAATTTGACTGTTGAAATACTGGAAAGTGAATGACTTCTTTTACCCCTCGTGAAATTGTATCCGAACTGGATCGTTATATTATCGGCCAGAAAGATGCCAAGCGTGCCGTGGCCATTGCCCTGCGTAACCGCTGGCGCCGCCACCAGCTTGAAGATCAGATGAAAGAAGAAGTCCTGCCGAAAAATATCCTGATGATCGGCCCCACCGGGGTGGGCAAGACGGAAATTTCAAGACGGCTTGCAAAACTTGCCAATGCGCCCTTTGTCAAGGTTGAGGCCACAAAATTCACAGAGGTTGGGTATGTGGGACGTGATGTGGAGCAGATCATTCGTGATCTGGTGGAAATCGCCATGGGGATCGTACGCGAAAAGAAACGCACTCAAGTTACTGCTAAGGCGGAATTGAGCGCGGAAGAAAGAATTCTGGATGCTTTGGTCGGCGAAACCGCCAGCGCTGAAACAAGGCAGAAATTCCGCAATATGCTGCGTGAAGGGCAATTAGACGACAAGGAAATAGAGGTTGATGTGGTGGAAAGCGCCTCTTCCGGTATGCCATCCTTTGACATTCCCGGAATGCCCGGCGCCAGCATGGGCATGATCAATCTGAATGATATCATGGGAAAGGCCATGGGGCCAAAGACGGAAAAGAAAAAAATGACCGTCAAGGAATCATACAAAATTCTGGAATCCGATGAGAGCGACAAGCTGGTCGATGAAGACAGTATTGTCCGCGAAGCTCTTATTGCAGTGGAACAATCCGGCATCGTCTTTCTGGATGAAATTGACAAGATTGCTGGACGGGAAGGCCGTAGTGGCGGCGAGGTTAGCCGGGAAGGTGTGCAACGCGACCTGCTGCCGCTGATCGAGGGCTGTATCGTATCAACCAAATATGGCCCGGTGAAAACCGACCATATCCTGTTCATCGCCTCTGGTGCTTTCAGTCTTGCCAAACCATCTGACCTGTTGCCTGAATTACAGGGCCGTTTGCCAATCAGAGTGGAACTACGCGCCCTGACAGAGGAAGATTTCAAACATATCCTGACCGAGCCAGACTTCAGCCTGATCAAGCAATATGTTGCCCTGCTCGCCACCGAGGACGTGAAACTAACCTTCACCGAAGACGGCATTGGTGCTATTGCCAAACTATCGGCGGAGATCAACCGCAGTGTGGAAAATATCGGTGCGCGGCGTCTTCACACGGTGTTGGAACGGGTATTGGACAACATCAGCTTTGATGCCACCGATAAATCAGGCATAGAAGTCGTTATAGACGCGGCTTATGTCACCGAACATATCGGCGATCTGTCAGACACCTCCGACCTGTCGAAATTTATTCTTTAGCTTGCGGCAAGGCCAACTCATGGCCTTCGCCGCCATAACGGGTGGCGAAATATTCTATTAAAAGACCCATCAATATACCCTCAACCACGAACCAGAAGGGGGATAAAAACAGCCCGTCCGGACCGAAGAAAATGATGAGCATCTCTGCCATCAAATCATAGATAAACAGGGTCAGTACAAAATTTAACCAGCCCCCCATGACAATGCCCCGTGCCCACCAGGGCATGGGAAGTTTCAACACAGGATTCCAGGCAAAAACCCCCACTAACCCCATAATGGCCCCAAAAGTGGTGTACCAAAATAAAAAGCCAAATCGTAACATTAAGTCCGCATCGGGCAAAAAATAGGGCAACCATATAAAGCCGCTAAGTCCGATCAAAAGACCCATTGTTTTTCCGATGATGAGCCGCATGGTTAAAGATGGTTTCTCAAACATTTTAGCCTCCTTTATGTCAACCCCCATATTATAGGATTAAAGCAAGCCTTTGTCCTTGACCTTTCTCATTTATATTATAACCCCTTAGCCCGCGTTTGGTTTGGGCTGGATATTAAAATATTCGCGAATAAAAGCAAAAGAGCTAAGCATTTCATGATCTATGACTCCTCACTTTTATGACGGATACCCCAGATTATTATCCATAAGAAGGCACGATAATGCATTTCACAGTTTACGTTTGCTATTTTTCACAGTAATCAAGGGTCATGAAAATCATTCTGGCACCGATGGAAGGCGTGGTCGATCATGCCATGCGGGAACTGCTCACCGCATCTGGTCATTATGACCTGTGCATCACCGAATTTGTCCGGGTGGTGGATCAGGTCTATAAAGCCCCCTATTTCCACAGGATATGCCCCGAATTACGCCAAGGTGGCAAAACCCGCGCGGGAACACCCGTTCGCATACAGATTCTGGGCCAGCATCCCGAATGGATGGCGGAAAATGCCCATGTTGCCACCGCGCTTGGCTCCCCCGGTATCGATATAAATTTCGGCTGTCCGGCAAAGACTGTAAACCGGCACAAAGGCGGCGCGGTATTATTACAGGAGCCAGAAACGCTGTATAAAATTGTCCACCAAGTGCGTGAGGCCGTGCCCGACCACCTGCCCGTAAGCGTCAAAATGCGCTTGGGCTATGAAAATACTGACCTTGCCACCGACTGCGCCCGCGCCATCGAAGACGGCGGCGCCCAAAT
Source organism: Alphaproteobacteria bacterium (assembly GCA_030641355.1). Classification (GTDB taxonomy): domain Bacteria; phylum Pseudomonadota; class Alphaproteobacteria; order Sphingomonadales; family Emcibacteraceae; genus Paremcibacter. The sequence continues at coordinate 2,318 of DAOWHQ010000210.1, read as the reverse complement.
GCTGACCATTCATGCACGGACAAAAATTCAAGGCTACCGCCCGCCGGCCCACTGGCATCTCATCAACGACATCCGGCAAAATGTGAGCCTGCCCCTTGTCGCCAACGGGGATATATGGTCACGGGCTGATGCCATAAAATGCCGCCGTGTTTCCGGCTGTGATGATATCATGATCGGGCGGGGGGCGCTGTGTCTGCCCAATCTGGTATCAGTCATTCGGGAGGATGCCGAACCAATGACATGGGCCGAGGTTTGCGCTTTACTGGTCAGCTACGCGGCCTTTGTGCGCGATACAAAAGCGCGGGGATATCTACCCAGCCGTATCAAACAATGGTTCAGTTATCTAAGGCGCGAATATCCACAGGCTGATATTCTATTCGAAAAGATCAAACGGTTAAGACAATTGGATGAAATTATTGCTATAGTAGCTTCATGAAGTTGAATTTTGATAATCAGTTTGCCAAGCTTGGTGATAAGTTTTCCGTAAAAATGAAAGCGCGGGCTCTGCCCAATGCCAAGATGGTGAGCCTTAATCCGCTAGGTGCTGAGCTAATAGGCCTGCGTCTAAGTGACTTATCCAGCGAATCAGCCCTAAGGTTTTTCAGTGGTGCGGAAATAATTTCCGGCGCGGAACCACTGGCTATGATCTATTCCGGGCATCAGTTCGGCGGTTACTCCCCACAACTTGGTGACGGGCGCGGTCTGCTTCTGGGGCAGGTTCGTGGAAACAAGAATATTCTGTGGGATATACATTTGAAAGGCGCGGGACAGACACCCTTCTGCCGGGGCGCCGATGGCCGGGCTGTCTTGCGCTCCAGCATCCGGGAATATCTTGCCAGTGAAGCCCTGCATCATCTGAATATACCCACCAGTCGCGCACTGTGCCTGATCGGCAGTGATGAGCCGGTGATGCGCGAAAAACTTGAAACTGCCGCAGGCCTTATAAGGCTCAGCGAAAGCCATATCCGTTTTGGTACATTTGAGTATTTTTGCTATACTGATCAGCCTGATGAGCTGAAGCGTCTGGCCGATTATGTGCTGGAAAATCATTATCCTGAATTTCAGGATGACCCCAACCCTTACGATAGAATGTTGCTTGAAATTGCCGCGCGAACGGCACAGATGATAGCTCAGTGGCAGGCTTTCGGCTTTGCCCATGGGGTGATGAATACGGACAATATGTCCATCCTTGGCCACACATTCGATTATGGCCCATACGGTTTTATGGAGGTTTTCGATCCGGGTTATATTTGTAACCATTCGGACGATATGGGCCGCTATGCCTTTGATCAGCAGCCAACCATCGGCCTGTGGAATTGTCTGGCTCTGGCCCATGCCATGAAACAGCTGATCATGCCCGGCACGCTGGAGCATATGAGGGGCCATTATCAGGTGCAGTTCTTTGAGTATTATAACAGATTGATGAACCGGAAGCTTGGCCTTGGAGAGCCGACTGAAGCCGATAAAAATCTAGTGATCAGGCTGCTTACCCTGCTGAAAGAACATCGTATGGATTATACCATTTTCTTCCGCAATTTAAGTGATGCGATCCCACAGGATGAAGCATTTAAAGACTGGCTCAAAGATTATCACAGTCGTCTGGAGCAGGAAAAAACCACACCAGAACAGCGGCAGGAAAATATGCGGGCCATCAACCCTAAATATATCCTGCGCAACTATCTGGCCCAGACTGCCATCGAGCAGGCAGAGAAGGGGAGTTTTGGTGAAATTGAACAGCTGATGAAAATATTGCAAAGGCCTTTTGACGATCAGCCGCTCTTTGACAATTATGCCATGGAAACCCCGGAATGGGGCCAGCATCTGGAGATCAGCTGCTCGTCCTGACCGCTTTTCTGAAAATCAAGCTGTTACATATTTTCAGTATAACCGATATATTTATGATCTGGGTGAGAAGTACTTTGGAGGAGGTATACGTAAAACATTTCGGTATCAGTCCTCCTACGCCAAGGCTTCGGACGACACCCTTCGCTCTAATCGACTTCAGGTGGCCTGCCACCCGAAGCTCGAAGCTACCGCAACCGCTTATTGGCAAAAGCCTGACCGGAACCTGTTTTCAGGTAGCTTTCGAAGGCAAGTGCTCTGCTTTTTTCGGCAAAGGCATGATAGCTGATTATTTCCCACGGTGTATATTTGGACGTATGCGGTGAGTTACCTGAATTATGGGTTGCTAACCGTTGCTTCAGGTTTTCAGTATAACCGATATATTTATGATCTGGGTGAGAAGTACTTTGGAGGAGGTATACGTAAAACATTTCGGTATCAGTCCTCCTACGCCAAGGCTTCGGACGACACCCTTC
>DAOWHQ010000147.1:0-9982 GCA_030641355.1 Alphaproteobacteria bacterium | reverse complement strand
ACAGCCCGTTTTTCCCCGGCGATTATGTGGAACGGATGGCAGGACAAACAGGTGTCAGGATTGCCATTGCCAAATGCGGCGATAGATTTCATCCGGTTATGGGTATTTTTGAAGTATCTTTGCTAGATGACCTTAAGGCTTATCTGGCGAGCGGCGAACGGCGGGTCATGTGGTGGGGCAGGCGTCATGCTTATGAGGAAGTTATCTGGGACGCAAAAGACCCAGACCCTTTCCTTAATATCAACACCCAGCAGGATTTGATTGAGGCCGTGAAGTTTCTTTAAATAATCCGACCCTTCGGATCAGAGTAGATATTCATTCCCTCCCGGCGGGTGAAGGCAATAAGGCTTAATCCTGATTCTTGCGCCAGCTTCAAAGCCAGATCGGTGGTGGCGGAAACCGCCGCCAGTATGGGAATACCAAAGGTTGCGCATTTATGAACCATCTCAAAACTGCACCGGCTGGTGATTAGGGCAAAACCGTCTGCGGGATTTATTTTCTCGATCATCATATGACCAATTAGCTTGTCCAGCGCATTATGACGGCCAATATCTTCACGCACAGCCAGAATTTCACCCTCACCCGTGACAAAAGCTGCGGCGTGGAGAGCGCCGGTTTTTTTATTTTGAACCTGTAGTTCAGACAATTTTTGCATACCACCATAGACAACTTCCGCATTGATAACAAGTTGGCTTTTTATCGGGTTTAATGGCCGGATGGCATGGTCTAGCCGATCAATGCCGCATAGGCCACAGCCGGTGCGTCCGGCCAGTGTTCTTTTAAACTGGTCCAGACGCTTAAAACAGTCCGGCGTGATTTCCAAAGAGGCGATGAACCCCTTTTCTGCCGGGGCAATATTTATGTCCATAATATCATCAAGGCTGTCGATGATGCCCTCGGTCAGGCTGAACCCCAGGGTGAAATCCTTAATATCCATGGGTGATACCATCATGACCGCATGGCTAATGCAGTTATATTCCAGCGCAAGGGGAATTTCACTGGCCACAAGCCGTTCTTCAACCCATGATTTCTCAGGCCGCCAGATGCGCGGGTGATATATTTTAGTTGGTTTATCCATTCTGCATCTTCTGGACAAGCATCAGATAATTGACGGAAAAATCACGATCATCCAGTGACCAGTCATCAGAAAGGATGTGATAAACCATGCCTTTGAGATCAGTTGTTTCGAAATTGCTGTTGTTCAAAGCCCGCGCCAACTCCGATGGCTTGAGGAATTTATGCCAGTCGTGGGTGCCCTTGGGCAGCCAGCGCATGATGTATTCGGCACCGGCAATTGCCATGGCCCATGACTTTGCCGTCCGGTTCAGGGTCGACATGACCATACAACCGTCATCCTTGAGCAGGCTGTGACAGGCATTTAGGAAGGATGGGATATCGGCCACATGTTCGATAACTTCCATATTGAGGATGGCGTCAAATTTTTCACCCGCCGCCGCCAATTCTTCGGCGGTGATATTGCGGTAATCAATATCAATATTCATCTCATCGGCGTGAATTTGCGCGGTTTTGATATTTTTTTCCGCAGCATCGGCCCCGACCATTGTCGCGCCCAAACGCGCCATGGGTTCTGACAGTAAACCACCACCACAACCGATATCAAGCACCCTGAGACCTTTCAGGGGCAGATCATCATGTGGTGTGCGGTTAAAATGCTGACACAGGCTATCCCGCGCGTAGCCGATGCGGGTCGGATTGAGCTTGTGCAAGGGCTTGAAGGGGCTATTCGGGTCCCACCATGTTGCGGCCATAGAGGAAAAATGGGCGATTTCTGCTGGATCAACCGAGGCTGAAACCGTTTTTTCAGAGAATTTTGTTTTTTTAGCGGTCATGATTATCTTTAATATTTATTCTGCATCTAATTTAATCAAACTTTCATCTTATTCCAGCAAAAACCATATTATATTTAATTGCTACCTTGCGCGATGACCCCTTAAACGTATATGTATAGCGCAAATTCAGTCTGCTCACAGGCCACAGAAAAGGCAAAAAGAGTTTAATATGTCACGAATAGTAATGAAATTTGGCGGAACCTCCGTCGCCGACCTGGACCGTATACGCGCGGTAGCCGAGCGGATCAAGCGCGAAACAGATGCCGGTAATCAGGTTGCGGTAGTCGTGTCCGCCATGGCGGGGAAGACTGACCAGCTGATCAAATGGGTTCAGGAGGCATCGCCTGTGCATGATGCGCGGGAATATGATGCTGTTGTCTCTTCCGGTGAGCAGGTAACGGCGGGGCTTTTGGCGCTGGTATTACAGAATATGGGCATCCCTGCCCGCTCATGGCTGGGCTGGCAGGTGCCGTTCAAGACCAATGCGGTTCACAGCTCTGCCCGGATTGAGGATATTGATACTGCCCGTATGATTGAACAACTGGAAGATAATACCGTTTGTATCATGGCGGGGTTTCAGGGTATTTCCGATGAAAATCGGATCACGACCTTGGGCCGGGGTGGGTCGGACACTTCTGCGGTAGCATTAGCGGCGGCGCTGAAAGCGGACCGTTGTGATATATATACGGATGTGGAAGGGGTTTATACTACAGACCCCCGTATTGTCTCGGCGGCGCGCAAGCTGGATAAGATAACTTATGAAGAAATGCTTGAGATGGCGTCACTTGGAGCCAAGGTTTTACAAACCCGTTCAGTGGTTATGGCCATGAATCACGGGGTGAGAATTCAGGTATTGTCAAGTTTTACGGACAGCCCAGGCACCCTGGTTGTTGATGAGGATGAAATTGTGGAAAAACAAGTTGTAAGTGGCATAGCCTATGCCAAAGATGAAGCTAAAATAACATTAGTCGGGGTGGAAAATACCCCCGGTATCGCCGGAGAAATCTTCGGGCCATTGGCAGATGGCAATATCAATGTGGATATGATTATTCAGAATATATCTGAAGATGGTAAAAAAACTGACCTGACCTTCACGGTACCGGAAAATGACGTGGATAGGGCGGTGGAAATACTTAAAGGCACCGGCCATGTGAAATATGCCAAACTTATGTCTGATACGGAGGTAGTCAAGATATCCGTCATCGGTGTAGGGATGCGCTCCCATGCGGGGGTTGCGGCGCGTATGTTTGAGACTTTGGCGGCAAAAGGTATCAATATTCAGGTTATTTCCACCTCGGAAATTAAGATCAGCGTGTTGATCCGGGCCGAATATTATGAATTGGCTGTGCGGGCGCTGCATACTGTTTTCGGTCTCGATACTGATCAGGAATAAATTATCACAAGGGATGAGCATATGAGTATTTCGGGTCGCGCACATTTGGACGAACTATGGCAAAGGGGCAAGGATTTTTTAGGGGTTGAGAATGTCATTCTCGGCGGTGCCATGAGCTGGTTATCGGAAAGAAATCTGGTTTCAGCCATCTCCAATGCCGGCGGCTTTGGCGTGATCGCCTGTGGCAGTATGCCCCCCGATATTCTTGATGCGGAAATCACCGCCACCAAGGCTATGACGACCAAACCTTTTGCGGTTAACCTGATCACTATGCATCCTCAGATCAGTGAGCATATTGATGTCTGCATCCGGCAGCAAGTAAGTCATGTGGTTCTGGCGGGCGGTATTCCGGCGGCGGTTGACATTAAACGCCTGAAGGATGGCGGCGCCAAGGTGATCTGTTTTGCACCCGCACTCATATTGGCAAAAAAACTGATCCGGTCCGGCGCAGATGCTATTGTCATCGAAGGGTCCGAAGCGGGCGGCCATATTGGTCCGGTCTCCACCTCGGTTCTGGCACAGGAAATTTTACCTCACGTGAAAGATGTTCCGGTGTTTGTCGCCGGTGGCATTGGGCGGGGGGAAACCATGGCTTCTTATCTGGAAATGGGTGCGGCGGGTGTTCAGCTTGGCACGCTTTTTGTCTGTGCGACTGAATCCATTGCCCATGAAAACTTTAAGCGGGCTTTCATGCGTGGCAATAGCCGCGATGCAATCACATCGGTTCAGCTTGATCCGCGTTTTCCGGTGATTCCGGTTCGGGCCCTGAAGAACAAGGCCTCAGTATCCTTCATGCAGGCCCAGCGCGATATTGTCGCCCAGCACCAGTCCGGGGAACTTGATATGAAGCAGGCCCAGCTTGCTATAGAGCATTATTGGGCAGGGGCTTTGCGTAATGCTGTGATTGATGGAGACGTGGAAGCAGGTTCCCTCATGGCAGGGCAGGTCGTGGGTATGGTTAAAACAGAACAATCAACGCAGCAAATAATCGACGGGCTGCTGGAACAGGCGATTGATTATTTATCTGACCGTTGATGTGATATAAGATATTTTGAGCCTTAGGTTTTTTTTGGTCATAAAGGAGGGGATTTAGTGACTCCGGTTAGTAGTGCGCCTCGTCAGCTTCTTAGACGATTGCATGGAATAATGGCGGGTGCGGGCAGTGCCGAGCAACGCCTGACCGAAGTCGTACGCCTTGTGGCCAGCAATATGATTGCCGAAGTATGTTCGGTATATTTCATACGCGGCGGTGAAATACTGGAACTTTTTGCCACCGAAGGGTTGAAAGAAAGCGCGGTTCACAATACCCGCCTGCGGGTCGGCGAAGGTCTTGTCGGTCATATTGCGGAGACGGCCATGCCGCTTAACCTGTCCAATGCCCGAACACATCCGAAATTTGTTTACCGTGCTGAAACCGGCGAGGAGATTTATCACTCCCTGATGGGGGTTCCCATTTTGCGGTCCAGCAAAGTGGTTGGCGTTCTGGTGATTCAGAATCAAACCAAGCGTCATTATATGGAGGAAGAAAAAGAATCCCTTCAAACCGTGGCGATGGTTCTGGCGGAACTGGTGGCTAGCGGCGATCTGTTTGACCCTCAGGAGCAACAGGAAGCCACGCTGGAACGGGCCGCCACATCGCGCTTTGAAGGGGCCGTTTTTGCGGAAGGCATGGCCGAGGGGGTCGCGGTATTCCATGAACCTAAGATTGAGGTGATTAAACATCTAACCGATGATATCCCGCAGGAAAAACGCCGCCTTGATAACGCCCTACAGAATCTACAGGTTCAGATTGAGGGTATGATGTCGGCGGAAGATATGCGTCATCAGGGCGAGCATCAGGAAATTCTTGATGTTTATATGTTATTTGCCAAAGACAAAGGCTGGAAATCAAAGATACAGGAAATCATCGATACGGGTCTGACGGCGGAAGCTGCGGTGGAGAAGGTTCAGCTCTACAATAGGACGCGTATGCAGAAAATGACGGACCCTTATTTGCGGGAACGTCTAAGCGATATGGATGACCTGGCTAATCGGCTCAACCGACACCTCATGGGCCGGGTGGGGACGGCGGCATCGGCAAATCTACCGGACAAGGTTATTCTGGTTGCTGGAAATATGGGTCCGGCAGACCTGCTGGACTATGACCGGGAAAAACTTTGCGGAGTTATTCTGCAGGATGGATCACAGACCGCCCACGTATCTATTGTTGCGCGCGCCTTAGGAATCCCTATGGTGGGACAGATGGAAGACGGGCTGCGCGCGGTAGTAGAGGGCGAGCAGATAATCGTCAACGGCATCGACGGTATTGTTTATTTTTCACCGCCCCCGGAGGTTTTGCAGAGCTATCAGGAAAGCATCCATTCCCGTAATGTCTTGCTGGCAGAATATGACGCCCTACGGGATTTGCCAGCCACGACAAAGGACGGGGTTGAGATAGAGCTTCTGGTTAATGCGGGACTGAGCATAGATATGGATGGACTTAAACGCACCGGCGCCAAGGGTGTCGGTCTGTTTCGTACAGAGTTTCAGTTCATGGTCAGCGCCTCCCTGCCGCGGGTGGGGCCGCAGGCTGAGTTTTACCGGGCTATACTGGATGCTGCAGACGGCAAGCCGGTGGTTTTCCGCACATTGGACATTGGCGGCGATAAGCCGGTATCATTTCTGAAACGGGATGACGAGGCTAATCCGGCGCTGGGCTGGCGGGCAATTCGTATCGCCTTTGATCGTCCGGCCCTGCTGCGCTATCAGGTGCGGGCATTGCTGAAAGCTTCTGAGGGGCGGGAGCTGAATATCATGTTCCCGATGATTTCGGATGTTTCCGAATTTAAAATGGCCCGGGGGATTCTGGATAAGGAAATCGCCCGCCAGAAGAAACGCAAAAGCCCCATGCCGAAAAATATCCGCGTGGGGACAATGCTGGAAGTTCCGGCCCTGATCTGGCAGCTGGATAATCTGTTACCGCTGCTGGATTTTATATCCATTGGCAGCAATGACCTGCTACAGTTTTTCTTTGCCTGTGATCGGGAAAACCCAAAATTAGCTGGGCGTTATGATCCTATCTCTCCTCCGGCCCTGAATATGCTAAAATCTATTGTTGATAAATGTAATGAATATAATGTTCCCATAACCCTCTGTGGTGAGATTGGGGGAAAGCCTGTCATAGCACTTGCGTTACTGGCAATTGGCTTCCGGCGGCTGTCTATTGCCCCGTCTTCAATCGGGCCGGTGAAAATGATGATCCGCAGTCTTGATTTGGCCGGTTTAGAGGCCTATGTAGCCGGACTTCTGAGTCGTTCCGATCATAGCCTTCGTGGACTGCTGACGGCATTTGCCAAAGATCATGGCACAAAAATATAACCTTTAGAGCTGTTTTTTCCTTAAATTAACTATATTTGCAGTTTTTTATTGACTCTTTAAATAAGTTTCTTGTTCACTGTCATATAGAAAAATAAAAAATGTTTCAGGCAAATATGAATAAATGGTTAATTTTAATCATCTTGAGTCTGCCGGTTAATAAAATTGAAAACATTTTAAGGTAAAATGCTTCAGAACAAAATATATGTGTAGAGGTGAATTTTCAGACATATATTGAAGGGTAAATGTTCAGGGCGATCAATGGGTTAGTAGGGATTAATTAGGTGAATCAAGGCCTTTTCTTTAAAGATAATATGGATTATGGAATGTCCGAGTCGGTTGCTCTGGACGTTCAGGCTACTGTTGGGCAAAAACTTTTTGAAGCGCGGCAGGCATTGCGCGAATCAGATCTTAAAAAAATATCCAGTGAATTATGTATCCGGCCGCATTTGCTACAGGCATTGGAGCAGGATGATTTTGATAAATTCCCTTCTGCTTGTTATGCCGCGGGCTTTCTTAAGAATTATACGGCATTTCTGGGCCTGAATGTGGGAAAAATAACCACCCAATATAAACGGGAATTTCAGGGCAGTACAAAAAAAGTTGACCTGATTTTTTTGAAAGCGGAAAAGAAATCAAACCATACTCAACAAATAATAGCCTCTTTGGTCATATTGAGCGCGGTTGTGCTTTATGGGGTATGGCATTTTTCTGGGGGAAATGATCGTATATCGGTCACCGCATTGCCTGATATATCAGAGGTTACCTCAGACATATTGTTGTCTGCCACTGAACAAGATCAGAAGAAATCACCCGTATTGATGGCAAATTCAGAGCAGGATCAAGGTATTTATCTGGTTCAGCCGGTGAATGACGCACCGCTGGAGACGGTTGACACTATTTTGGGTCTGGCGGCGGATCAGCTGCGCCTGTCCGTGCGGGAGGATGTCTGGATTCGTATCATTGATGCGGATAGCCAAATATTGGTTGACCGCATTTTGCTTTCGGGGGAAGAATTTTATATGGCGGATCGTAAGGGCATGACCCTGATGACCAGTAACGCTGGCGCGGTTTCGCTTTACATGGGGGATGTTGCAGCTACCCTGCTGGGCAATCCGGGAGAAATAAGGGATAATATCACCCTTGATAAAAATGATCTGCCCATGAAAACGGCTCAATTGTTTCCTTGAGAAAAATACCACATCGGCTTATCTTAAAATAAAGGTGCATATTAGCGATTCCTCTTGATATTGGGGAAGGGATTTCGCATGTTGGCGTCCTGTTAAAACTTTGGAATCTTAAACATTATGAGCATTCGACCCTACCGGGATATTATACGCCGTAAATCGCGGCAGATCATGGTGGGCGATGTTGCCGTGGGCGGTGATGCGCCGATTTCGGTGCAGACGATGACCAATACCCTGACCACGGACGTTCAGGGAACTATCAACCAGATAAAACAAATGGAAGAAGCGGGCGCGGATATTGTCCGGGTATCCTGTCCAGATATAGCTTCCACAGCAGCGTTAAAGCAGATTATTTCCGGCGTTTCCGTACCCATTATCGCCGACATTCATTTTCATTATAAGCGTGCCATTGAGGCCGCCGAAGCAGGGGCTGCGTGTCTGCGGATTAATCCCGGTAATATTGGTTCTGCCGAGCGGGTGCGCGAAGTGGTCAAGGCCGCTAAGGATCACGGTTGTTCCATGCGTATCGGCGTTAATGCCGGATCGCTGGAAAAACATCTTCTGGAACAGTTCGGCGAACCCTGTCCCGAAGCCATGGTGCAGAGCGCATTGGAACACGCCAAAATTCTGGAAGATAATGATTTCTTTGAATTCAAGATCAGCGTCAAGGCGTCCGATGTGTTTCTGGCGGTGGCGGCCTATCAGGGTTTGGCAGACGCCTGTGATTATCCGCTGCATCTGGGCATTACCGAGGCGGGGGCTTTGCGGGCCGGCACGGTGAAGTCCTCTATCGGTATGGGTATGCTGTTATGGTCTGGTATTGGCGACAGTATTCGGGTGTCCCTGTCTGCGGACCCTGTGGAAGAGGTCAAGGTTGGCTTTGATATGCTGAAAACTTTGGATATAAGACATCGGGGGGTACGGATTGTGTCCTGCCCGTCCTGTGCCCGGCAAGCCTACCCGGTGATACGGACGGTCGAACTGCTGGAAAAGAAATTGGAACATATTTCGACGCCATTAAGCCTCAGCATCATTGGCTGTGTGGTTAATGGGCCGGGGGAAGCGCGGGAAACAGACATCGGGTTGACCGGCGGTGGCAATGGTAATCACATGATTTATCTGAATGGCATGTCCGATCACAAGATTGATGATGACAAGCTGGTTGGTCATATAGTAGACCTTGTAGAGAAAAAAGCGGCAGAATTAGAAGCCGAAAAGAAAAAAGGTTAGGAGCGACCAGTGGCAAAACTACAGCCCGTAAGGGGCACTCACGATATCATGGGCGACAAGGCACGGACTTTCCGGTTCATTCAGGGGGTGTTTCAGGATATTGCCATCCGCTTTGGCCATAAAGAAATCAGCACGCCAATTTTCGAATTTACCGAGGTTTTCAGCCGCACGCTCGGCGAGACATCCGATGTGGTGTCCAAAGAAATGTACAGCTTTGAGGATCGGGGCGGCGAAAGCCTGACCCTGCGGCCAGAATATACCGCCGGTATTGCTCGTGCCTTTATGTCAAATGGTCTGCAACAATCCCTGCCGTGCAAATTTTTCGGCTTTGGCCCCATGTTCCGCTACGAGCGCCCGCAAAAGGGCCGTATGCGGCAGTTTCACCAGATGGATGTTGAAATTCTGGGTGTGCCGGAGCCACAGGCGGATATTGAGGTCTTAGCCATTGCCGCGACATTGCTTACCGAACTGAATTTGATTGATGACATAACGCTGGAAATTAACAGTCTGGGTGATGTGGAAAGCCGTCTTGCCAACCGCGATGCCCTGATCACATATTTTACGGCCCATAAAGATAAGCTCAGTGAAGACAGCCTTGCCCGTCTGGAAAAAAATCCCATGCGTATATTGGACAGCAAGGATGAGGGTGATCGGGCGTTGGTAGAAAATGCACCGCGCATATCCGATTATTATAACGAGGCCTCCAAAGCTTTTTTTGATGAGGTGCTGACGGGTCTGGATGCGCTTGGCATTAAATACGTCATTAATGAACGCTTGGTGCGCGGCCTTGATTATTACAGCCATACCGCCTTTGAATTCACCACTACCAAGCTTGGGGCTCAGGGCACGGTTCTGGCGGGGGGCCGGTATGACGGCTTGATGGAAATAATGGGTGGTCCGGCGACCGCAGGGATTGGCTGGGCCGCGGGCAAGGAACGGTTGGCGGGAATGATTTATCCTGAACTTTT
>DAOWHQ010000149.1:0-6603 GCA_030641355.1 Alphaproteobacteria bacterium | reverse complement strand
CATATCTCAAAGCTCATGGTTGGCTTGATAGCTCAGACATAGTGATGAGTCCAGAATTTATTTCCCCAAACGATAACCACCGGCTTCGGTAATCAGGATAGTGGCGGCGGCGGGGTTGGGTTCGATTTTCTGACGCAGACGGTAAATATGTGTCTCCAGAGTATGGGTTGTCACCCCGGCATTATAGCCCCAGACTTCATCCAGCAGAACATCCCGGCTAATGGGACTGCCATCTGAGCGTTTGAGATATTTCAGGATGGCGGTTTCTTTTTCGGTCAGCCGGATCAGCTCTTCTGTATTGCGATTGGTCAGGGTTTTATCCCCCGGCTTAAAATAATAGGGGCCGATGATAAAAGAGGCATCCTCGCTAATGGCATGCTGGCGTAGCTGGGCGCGAACCCGGGCCAGAAGAATGCCAAACTTAAAGGGTTTGGTTACATAGTCATTGGCGCCGGCATCAAGCCCAAGAATTGTGTCGCTGTCACTGTCATTGGCGGTCAGCATGATAATGGGAATTTTGATGTTAGCTTTACGCATCATGCGACAAACTTCCCGCCCGTCCAGATCAGGCAAACCCACATCAAGTATAATAAGATCAAACTTGCCCTCTTTGGCTGCATTCAGGCCATCCATACCCGTGCCCGCAGCCATTGTTGTGAATTCTTCGTGGAAGGCAAGCTGCTCTGCAAGTGTGGCGCGAAGCTCTTCATCATCATCCACCAGTAAAATATTATAACTATGATCCAAGACTTAATCCTGTCATTTTTTGCTGCGCCACTTTATATATGCCAATATAACATATATTTGTTGACGACCTAATGGAATAGAATATGGCGATAGTGCCGCCCACTACAATAGACAGGGATGATAAAAGCCTGCTCGATCACAAAATTGTGACCGTGGAGCGGGCGGCTTCAGATCTGCGGCGTGGGCTGGCGGTTGTGATCCGTGATGATAAGTTCAGTATTCTGGTGCAATCGGCAGAGTTGCTAACTGATTTATGGATTGAACGGTTTCGCGCGCTCTCCGGCGGTGAACCAGTAGTGGGACTGACTTATAATAGGGCTAATGTGCTTCATATATTGCCCCGGTCCGGTAATGTGGCCCTGATAAAAATGTCCAAATATATGGACAGTACGGTGATAGGATCTATGGCCGATCCGGCGGATGATCTGATGCGGCCTATGCTTGGCCCTTTTCAGGTGGCGGACTTTGGGGCCAAAGCTGTCCATGAGGCCGGATTGAAAATATGCAAAATTGCCAAGCTGCTTCCTGCGGCCCTGTTTTCCACATTTCTGCCAGACGATAGCGGGACGAGAGAGTTGTTATCCGTTTCAGCCCAAGATGTTTTGAATTTTGACCATAATGATGCGGCTGGCTTGCGCAAGGTCACTTCCGCCAAGGTTCCCCTTGCAGGAGCCGAAAAAACCACATTAGTGGCTTTTCGCCCTGATGATGGCGGGACGGAGCATTTTGCCCTGATTATTGGTGATCCTAACCGCCATGACCCCGTACTCACCCGTATTCATTCGGAATGTTTTACCGGTGATCTGCTGGGCTCGCTTAAGTGCGACTGCGGTGAACAGCTCAACGGGGCGGTCAAGCATATGCAGGCGGCAGGTGGCGGCGTATTGCTGTATCTGGCACAGGAGGGGCGGGGTATTGGCCTGATCAACAAGCTACGCGCCTATCAATTACAGGATCAGGGTTTTGATACGGTTGATGCCAATGAAAGACTGGGGTTCCATTCTGATGAACGCATTTTTGAGCCAGCGGCTCAAATGTTAAAAATAATGGGATTTTCCAAAGTACGCCTGCTGACCAATAATCCGCTGAAGGTAGAGGGGCTTGAGAATTGCAGCGTTACCGTGACAGAGCGGGTCAAACATGCATTTCCCGCCAATGCCCATAATGATCATTACCTAAAGACGAAGAAAAAACGGTCAGGGCATTTATTGTCCTGATTAAAGCAGGGCATGTTTTTTTAATTGATGACGCAACTGGTGATAGGTCAAATTGAGGAATTTGGCAGTATCACGCTGGTTATGTTTGTTGCTCTTAAGGGCATCTTCCAACAGGGTATATTCTATAGCGGTAATGGTCTTGTTATAATCAAGTTTCTTGCCGTCAAGTTGTGGGCCTTGCTCGCGAACTGGAGTAGGCATCTCTTCATTTTTCTGTATTTTAGATAGCGGACGAAAGGGCGATTCGAATGGGTCGATTTCCATAGCATCCACTGGCGTATATTCATCTTCTGAATGATAGACGGCGCGCTCGACCACATTTTTCAACTCACGTATATTACCGGGCCAGTTATGCTGCATCAGGGCATCAGTCATATTTTCAGAAAAACCGGGGAAGCTCAGCCATTTCCGCTCCTGTGCCACGCGTTGGCCAAACTGGAACGCCAGCAGCAATATATCATCCCGCCGATGGCGCAGGGGCGGCAGGGTAATAACATCAAGGGCCAGTCTGTCCAGCAGATCATGGCGGAATTTGCCCTGATCGGCGGCGGTAGGCAGATCGATGTTGGTGGCCCCAATGATTCTGACATCAGTCTGTATGGTTTTATTGCTGCCAATGCGCTGGAAGCTGCCATATTCCGTCACCCGTAACAGCTTTTCCTGTGCTGATAACGAAGTGGTGGCAATTTCGTCTAGAAATAAAGTGCCATTATCAGCTTCTTCAAAACGACCGATGCGCTTGACATTGGCACCAGTGAATGATCCGGCTTCGTGACCAAATAATTCTGATTCAAGCAGGTTTTCAGGTAGGGCCGCGCAATTGACCTGAACAAAATTCTTTTCCCAACGCGGTGACAGAAAATGCAGGCGGGCCGCAGTTAATTCCTTGCCTGTACCCCGTTCTCCAATCACCAGAACAGGCCGGTCATGCTTTGCAGCGCGGGAGCATTGGTCAATGATTTCAAGAAAAGCGGGGCTTTCTCCGATAAGGGTCTGGTCTTGAGGTGCGGTTAAGCGCATTTTATCAAACTTTATAATTTTTTATTAAATAGTAGTGTAAATCACTAATTATAGTTTATCAAGAAAATTAAAAAAACCAATTAGAATCAATAGGTTAGTTGAAATATATAAAACTGGCACGGCTCATGCAATGTATAGAGCGAGTACCACGAGAGGGGTACAATTTTATTATGGAGAAAGAACATGGGCATTTTTACACGCCTCACAGACATCGTAAATTCAAACATTAACCACATTCTGGATAAGGCCGAAGATCCGGCCAAGATGATCCGCATGATGGTTCAGGAAATGGAAGACACCTTGGTAGAGGTTCGTTCCTCCGCGGCTCGTGTGATTGCGGATCGCAAGGAAATGGAACGCAATATGGTGCGTCTGCAAGAAGCTCAGGACGAGTGGTATAGCAAAGCGGAACTGGCGCTCAGTAAAAATCGTGAAGATCTGGCCACTGCGGCATTGGGTGAGCGGGCCAAGCTAGCGGAACTTGCCGCAAGTCTGGAAGAAGACCGGGAACCACTGGATGAAGCGCTGAAGAAATATGAAGGTGATATTGTAAGTCTGGAGTCTAAAATTAAGGAAGCCAAGCAGAAGCAGCGCTCACTGGTTGAGCGGCAGGAAAGTGCGACAAGCCAGTTAAAAGTGCGTCAAAAATTGTATGATAACCGGATTGGGGACGTCATGGTCCGCTTTACACAGATGGAAAAACGTGTTGATGATACGGAAAGCCGGGTTGAAGCTGCTGACCTTGGACGGGAAAAAACATTGAATGAAGAATTCGTCGATCTTGAATCCCAGCAGAATGTAGCAGATGATCTGGCAGCGCTGAAAGCTGAAATGGCTAAAAGCAAAACGGCTAATAAAAAATAATTTTATTCCCCCTTTATATTAAGGGGGGTTTGAAGCAAGAAAGGTTCATACAATGGAATTACTCGGTATCCTGTTCATGGTGATTGTTGCACCACTAATCGTTATTTTCCACTATACGACAAAGTGGAAACAATCCAAGACACTCACATCAGAAGATGAAAAAATCCTCACTGAGTTATGGGATAGCGCTGAAAGAATTGAGAGCCGTATTCAGAATATTGAACGTATCCTGGATGCAGACTCTCCTGACTGGAGGGCAAGATAATGAGTGCGCCGTACCATAACGAACCACCCAAATACAACAAATTGTATCTGGACAAAAAGAACGGAAAAATATGTGGGGTCTGTGCAGGAATTTCTGACTATAGCGGCGTTGACGTTACTGTTGTCCGTATCGTCGCTATCCTTGGTCTGATTTCCCCGGCAAGTGGGGTCGTCTGCATCTCTTATATCCTGATGTGTTGGCTAATAGACGCAAAACCAGAAGATTTGTTTGAAAGCAAAGAAGAGGGCGAATTCTGGAAAGCTGTTCGGACTCAGCCGAAAAACACAATTCGCGATGTGCGTCACAAATTCCGGGAAATTGAACGGCGCCTTCGGGCCGCAGAAGCTCATGTGACCTCACGGGAATATAAACTTCATAAAGAGTTCGAAGATCTGGAGAAAAACTAAATTACAGACTTACATAGACGGAGAAATAATATGTCTAAATTTGAAAATCAGAATACTAGGAAATTATACAAAAACAGTCGCAGTGGAAAAATATGCGGCATAATTTCAGGGCTTGGCGATTATATTGGCATCAATCCATTGATCCTGCGTATTGCCGGTATCTTTGCGGTTATATTTACTGGCCCGATTGTCATTCTTGGCTACCTCTTGGTCAGTGTATTATTGGATGATAAGCCATACGGACTGTACGGTAACTAATTTATAATACATAGAAGGAAGAAAATATGCATGTTTTTGAGATGGTGGTTTTGATCGTGGCCATTAGCGTTATTGGCGGCATCATAATGAAATACCTCGAAAGAGAATCAACTGATTTATCTGAAGACAAGCTAAATGATATGATGCAGGGCCTAGATGTCTCACATATGGAAAAAATCATAGCTTTAGAAAGACGTGTTCAAGTTTTAGAGCGCATTGCCACAGACAAAGGCATCACTTTAGCATCTGAAATTGATAACCTGAAATAAGCGGATAGAATAAAGGATTGAGTATGACCAACATAATATCAGAAATTATTGTGACACCGGCTAATGATAATCCTTCACTAGGAACTCTTACATTAGGGGAAAAATGCTATCCCTGTGCTCTGGGGAAACAGGGTATCGCTTTGACAAAAAATGAAGGTGATAATAAAACGCCAACAGGGGATTTCCCCTTAAGAACAGTTTATTATCGTTATGACAGGCTATCTAAACCAATCTATAGTCAGGTCCCCATGATGGCAATTTTGGAAGAAGATGGCTGGTGCGATGATCCAGAGGACCGGTTTTATAACCAGTCGGTAATGCTCCCTTATCATGCCAGTGCGGAACGCCTGTGGCGCGACGATGATCTTTATGATGTGATTGTTATTCTTGGCCATAATGATGATCCGGTAGAGAAAGGCCGGGGCAGTGCTATATTCCTGCATGTGGCCGCGGAGCCCGGCGGTAAAGACGTTTTTGGAGGCACCGAAGGCTGCATAGCTTTGAAGAAAAAGGATTTATTAGAGATACTTCCCATATTATCGCCTGAAACAACTTTGACGGTGACAACCCACTAAATATCATTCCGCTGAATGATATCTTCCAACTTCCGGTGTTCCTTAAGTTAAGGGACACCGGTTTTTTATTTTGCGTAATTCCTTGCCCCGAATAGGGCGGTGCCTACCCGAACGGATGTCGCCCCGCATTCAATGGCGGTCTGATAATCACTACTCATGCCCATGGATAATTTAGCAAGCCCGTTGCGGGCAGCAATTTCTCTGAGTTGTGAGAAATATGGCTTCGGGTCTTGGCTAACGGGAGGGATGCACATTAACCCTATAACGTTCAGTTTAAGATCTGAACGGCACATGGTAATGAAACTGTCAGCATCATCAGGGTCAATTCCTGCCTTCTGGTCTTCCCGACCTATATTGATCTGAATATAACAGCTGCAGGGTATATTTTCTTCGGTAATAATTCGGGCGATGGCACGGGCCAGTTTGGGCCGGTCAATGGTTTCGATGACATCGAATACCTGAAGCGCCTGCCGGACTTTATTGCTTTGCAACGGGCCGATCAGATGTAGTTTAACGTCTTTGTATACTGTGCGAAGCTCAGGCCATTTTCCTGCGGCTTCTTGCACCTTATTCTCTCCGAATACCCGATGCCCCTGATCTAATATTGGTGTAATAACGTCACGGGGTTTGGTTTTGGATACCGCAACAAGGGTAATATCTTCTCCCCTGCGGCCCGAATTTGTAGCGGCAGAGCAGATTTTTTGATTTACGGTTTCAAGTTTGCTGGTCAAGTTCTGTTTCCTGTATTAGAGTCCTCGTCATGACATTAACAGACATAGCAAAAGGCCTCAATCGGGATTATGGGCATCTGCCGCCCTTATTTTTTATTACCGATCAGCAGGCAGTTCCCACACCGGAAACGGTAATTTCGCGTCTTCCAAAGGGCTCAGCCGTGATCTTGCGGGATTATGATCATCCAGAACGGGAAGAACTAGGGGCTGCATTAGCAATGCTTTGCCGTGATAGGGGGATCATCTTTCT
>DAOWHQ010000126.1:0-2085 GCA_030641355.1 Alphaproteobacteria bacterium | reverse complement strand
TGGGCTGCTTTTTCCAGATTTGTCAGGCTGGCGCTATGGGGGGTAAGGTATATTTTTGGATGCCGCCAGAAGGGGTGATCATCGGGCAGGGGTTCCACCTTAAATACATCAAGGCAGGCCCCGTCAAGCTGTCCCTGATATAACGCATCCAGCAGATCATCTTCATTCAAATGCCCGCCCCGTCCCACATTGATAAGATATGCACCTTTTTTGGCTTTGCTGAAAAGGGACTTATCAAGAATATTCTCGGTAGAGGGGGTCAGCGGCAAAAGGCATACTATATAATCAGCATCAGAAATAGCCTCCCCCAGTGATTTCTCACCGTGAAAACTTTTGACATTTTCGATATTTTTCAGACTCTGGCTCCAACCGCTCACGGTGAAATTCAGTCCCGTCAGATAGGCCGCCACTTCCCGTCCAATATTCCCTAAACCAAGAAGACAAACATTGTTTCCGGGATGAGGCGCTTTTGGACTCCAGTTAGCGGCAGCCTGAAACTCGCGGTATTCGGTCAGACGGAGCCTGTGGTTCAGGATAACCCCCGCGACATATTCACACATCTGGCCGGACAGGCTATCATCCACAAGTCGGGTGATGGTAACATGATCGGGCAGGTCAGGATCTTTGAAAATATGATCCACACCGGCCCCGAATGAAGCAATCACTTTTAGATTTGGGTATTTTAGCAATTCTCCCGCCGGATGGTTCCAGACAATGGCATATTCGATATCTTGTGCATCGCCCACATCGGGCCAGATACGAATGTCCAATTCGGGGTCTGTTGTTGCCAGCATTAGTGAAAAATCGGTAGCATCCCTTTCGGGCATAAGAATTAATATGGTCATGGCGTGTATGGTAAATGTGTTTCTGGTGAAATCAAAGTCTTTATTCTAATGAAAAACCCGCCCTCAAAAGAGAAGGCGGGTCAGTTTTCCGGTTTTCCGGCTTTTTCATTGTTATTATTAATTAATTCATTTCAGCGCGCATTTGTTGGCGCAAGCTGTCTATGGGGACCAGACCATTCTTTTCCTGCGTATGCCAGAAGGTCCAGCCATTGCAGGAAGGCGCTCCTTGCACTCGCGCACCGACCTGATGAATGGAACCTTTATCGTCATTGCTGATGATGGTGCCATCCGCGCGAACTTTCGCAGTATGTCTTTTGCTGGGGTCAACCAGAATAGTGCCGGGCTTGATCATGCCGCGCTCGACCAGATTACCAAAGGGAATACGGGTCTGGGCGCGTTTAGCCGGGGTGATTTCCAAAGCATCTCCGGTCAGAGGCTCAACCATATTGATCCGGTCTGTGGCAAGCGAGATATATTTGCTTTCCATTTCAAGCCCGATGTAATGGCGGCCCAGCTTCTTGGCCACGGCGCCCGTTGTGCCGGATCCGAAGAAGGGGTCAAGAACCACATCACCTTTGTTGGTGGAGGATAACAATACCCGATAGAGTAGGGATTCCGGCTTTTGAGTTGAATGTCCCTTGTGACCATTCACTTTAAGGCGTTCCTTGCCGGAGCAAATGGGCAGAACCCAGTCAGAGCGCATCTGAATATCTTCGTTCAGAGCCTTCATAGCATCATAGTTGAAGGTATATTTGTTAAAACCTTCACCCTTGTTGCACCAGAGCAGGGTTTCATGGGCATTGGTGAAGCGGGTGCCGCGAAAATTGGGCATGGGGTTGGTCTTGCGCCAGATAATATCATTAAGCACCCAGTAGCCAATGTCCTGCAGGATTGATCCGACCCGGTAAATATTATGATAGCTTCCGATAACCCAGATGGTACCGGTATCTTTTAATATACGTCGGGCTGCGGTAAGCCATTCGCGGGTGAAGTCATCGTAAACCTGAAAGCTGTCGAATTTATCCCATTCGTCATTCACGGCACTGACATGAGAATTATCGGGTCGGTGCAAGTCGCCTTTTAACTGCATATTATAAGGGGGATCAGCAAAAATCACATCAACGGACTTTTCCGGCAGACTGTTCATCAATTCAATGCAGTCACCCTGTAAAATTTTATCGAGGGGCAGTTCGGCATATGTTTTTGTCTTGGCGACTGTCTTGGTTTTTTTGGACAGTTT
>DAOWHQ010000064.1:0-11911 GCA_030641355.1 Alphaproteobacteria bacterium | reverse complement strand
TTTCCTACAATATCCTGAAAATCATCACCTTCTTCGGCTTGATATTTGAAACTGTTAATCCAACTTGCACCGGCTGTTAGGCTGGCGTCGAAGCTATCACCCAAGGGAAATTCATAATTTACTGTGAAATCCAGACCATTGGTTTTAACACGCGCTGTATTTACAAAGAATGTGGTTACGCGTCTAATACTACCACCGGAATCACGCTCAATTCGGGGATCATTAGGGATACCGTCGGCAGCACAGTCATTTTCGATAATAGCCTGAGCTCCCTCATCCGGTGAAATCAAGTCTTTATAATCAAAGTTCCAATAGTCCACAACAACACTCAAACCTTGTGCTGGTTGTAATATGAAGCCAACATTAAAGTTTGATGCAGATTGCGGGCCCAAATCAGGACTACCCTTTTGCAGTAATTCTCCTACAATTGATGAACCGCCAGAACCACAAGTCAATGTACCCGTGTTTGGGTCAACGACAGCTGAATCATCGAATAGACCACGAGATACCGACTCGCTTTGCTGCCGAATTGTTGGTGCTTGGAAGGATGTTCCCCAAGAACCACGAATTGCGAACCAATCAGTTACGTCATAACGCGCCGCGATCTTAGGATCCGTAGTGCTACCACCTTGGTCTCCATAATCTTCATAACGTAATGCGATTTGGACTTCGAGATCCTCTGTAATTGGCAAGATTGCCTCGCCGAATACCGACATAACATCCTGCTCGCCATCTGAAGGAAACTTAGGTGATCTATCATTGGAGCCTGCTGCAGCTCTAAGGGAATCAGGCGTGAAGGCAAATGATTCTTCGCGGTATTGGGCACCTACAGCAACGCCTACAGTGCCGCCGCTCATATCAAAAAGTTCCCCTGTCACAAGGCCGTCGATGACTGTCTGAGCAGATACGTAGTTGTTATCTGCTGAGGTATATAGATTGTCCAATACAGCCTGAGTATTCCCCGCAACGCTGACACCGTCTTTAGGTGAAATAAGTCCGGGTGTCGCTAAAGAAGAACCAAAGGGGTTCCATGTTCCATCCAACGCTGTCTGATTAATATTGTCAGCAATAAAACTAAACGGCTCTTGTTCTGTGCGTCTTGCATCCGAATGAGCGTAGGAAACTTGCGCATCCCATATATCATTAATTTCATATGAAACACCGCCAACAACGCGCCAGTAATCTATATTCAAAGTTCTAGGGTATGGTTCATTATCTTTGCCATTTAAATCTGCTCCTAATGGGCGACATACACAGACAACATCGACTGCCGTATGTAGCGCATTGTCCCACTGTGATGGGTCGATATAGGTAAGACCAGTGGCTGCCGCCGGGTCGGCGACGAAGAAGTTAAATGGATGGTCGCCCGGAACTAAAATAGCGCCGTTTTCAACGAGACCATTCCTAAACAGCCCTGGCCCTCTGGTCCGTTCGACTTTGTTGCGTGACATATGAGCTTCTGCAAAGACATTTATCCTATCCGAGACATCATAATCAAATTCAGAAAATACCTGATATCTTTGCTCTCCCTGAATGACCGAGACTTGATCGAAAAAGTCGTGTCGGCAACGTGCGCCAACCAGAATACCACCAGCATCAACACAGTTTGGATCAGGTAGTGTTGAGCCGCTGAAAGGCGTGATCGCGCCTGTAATAGAATCCGTAACAGCCGCCACATACGATCCGGGTTGCCCAGTTGAAGATGTTAAACGGCCTGATGAACTTGGGGAAGGGTCAACACCTTGTAAAGTGCCACCAAGACGATCAACAATAAAATCAAAATCGCTTCTATCTGCGCGCTCTTGGTTATAGTAACTCGCATAAATGTTAAAATTCCCCTTATCGGAAAGCTTCATGCCAGCGGCGAGGTTTAGGGAATATGCATCGCTTACAGAGCTCTCATGACGGGCTGATAGCTCAAGTCCTTCGAAGCCTTTGCGTGTAATGATATTGGCAACACCAGCAACAGCTTGGGAACCATAAGTTGCAGAAGCACCGTCCTTCAAAAATTCAATACGTGCGATCATGGCAAGTGGTAACTGGTTAACGTCAAAGAAGTCGTTGCCGCCGCTATCTGCGATCGGCGCAATACCGGCCCGGCGACCATTGATAAGGCTCAATGTGGAACCAAGCCCCAAGCCTCTGAGGTTAATTTGTGCGGTACCTGCAAGGGTTCCTGTTGTTTGAATCAAAACTGAGCCTGAGTTAACGGTCAGGTTTCTTGCAGCGTCAATAATATTACTATAACCTTGGTCGTTAAAAGCGTCTTTATCAATAACTTCAATCGGTGCGAGTGCATTTGCATCACGCTTGATCAACGAACCTGTTGTTGCTGTGACGATGATTTCGTCAATAGCTTCATCCTCTGCACTCTGTGCATAGGCAGGCATACTAATTGCTGTAGCAACACTACATAATAGTAGCGTCTTCAGGTTATTATGATGTCGTCTCATTTTAAACTCCCTTTCTATATTATCTTCCATTTTCCCTCACCCATTTCTTATGTTTTCTGTTTTGTAAGTAGGCTTGGGGCATTGCATACATCATTGTCGGCAATGCACGTTCACTTATCATTCTACTTTCCGGCAAGCTGATGAGATACTAAAGTATCCCAAGTATTGTCTTTAAATTAGCAGTGACAAACATTACTTACAAATTCATTATTTGCTAGTTAACATAAGTAAATATTATATAAACTGCGCAAACCATAAGGAAAATGTTATGTGAAAACCGAGTGTAGCTTGCTCGGGCATTCATTCTACCAAGCTATTTAACAGTATTCCCTTTCCCTATCAGGGATGGTCGCGGGGTCTATGAGGATTTTCGTATAAGGAAGTAAAAATGCATCAAATAATGCTATTGCAATCATACCCCTTGATGCATAATCTCTTGAATTATATCACTTTATCGGTAATTTTCCCGTAACCTCAGTGGTTCGATCAACAACCCGCATGACAGGCTTGTGCCAAAATCCAAAAACCCTAGCAAGAAAGACCAAGGCTACAACTGCTGCGAGGAAGCCGAGTCCGATAGCTAGGGGGCCGTATTTAACTGTCATAAACGGAAGAACCGATGTCAACAGCCCACCGCCAACAAACGGACTAAAGAAAGGCGCTCTCATTGCAAAGGCCTTGAGGACATCGGTTTTCATATCGGGATCGACTGTCCGCAGGAGCATCAACCCAACTGCTGTGACGCCAGCAATAGTTCCAAAGTTAATTATTGAATTTTCAAACCACGCGTTTTTGAACATCCTTGGCCCGAGGTAGAAGAAATAGAACAGCAATCCTGCCAGTGAAACCGCTGTAATAATCAAAAGTGGAACAGCAAATTGAACGACAACAGGTATTTTTATTGTTGCAATAGCTGAAACGATCAGCAGTTCTAGTGCCACGCCCTGAATGAGATGTAGCATTCCCACATCTACAGAATCAGAAAATTTAGTTCTGGAGATCACCAATTGTACGATGAGACCACCAACCATCGCCATCGGAAACAGCGGCAACCTCAAGCCCGTCAAAGATGTCAGGGCATAGAGGATAACCCAACCAATAAGAATGGCAATTGCAATTAAGGCCACATGAAACGCCAATGGTTCCACGATGTCCTTGTTTATGGTTACACGGGAGATTGCTTTTTGATCTGCTTTAGGGATCAGGTCTTTTTTGTGGTTTCCAGAAATTTCATCTTGCGATTTGATAACCGTTGTATAGCCTTTTCTGACGCCGTAATTGATGATGATCATGCCACCAATGATGCCGATAAAAAGACCTACTGTTGCCATTGTCAGGCCCAACGGACCTCCTGCTTCCCATCCTAATTCTGTAAATACATCTGCCATACCGCCTGCAGTGCCATGGCCGCCAACAAAACCGATCTCAACGACTGAGCCAAAAAATCCGCTAACGTTCCATAATGGAATAAGCACTAGCGCCGTAACCAGAAAGGGAAGAGCAATCAGAATAAAATCGCCGATATACCCAAAGAACATCTGCGGGCCAACTATTCCGACCAACTGTTTAGGTTTTGCAAACACAATTCCCATTAACATCGGGGCAAAAACAACAGTAATAAGGCGTCCCGGAAAGGTAGAAAAACTGTCCATCATTTCTTGGGGAAATATTTTTAGTCCGTATTGACCAAACGCCAGTCCAATAAACCCGGCGATGAGGGATGCCGGAATAAAATACCTTTTGAATATTGGTACTTTTATCCTCAACAGAACACCTAGAAATAGTAATAGACCAAGAACAGAGGCATAAAATAGTAGTGAATTCATCCCTGATGATGTGAGCTTTTCCATCTGAAACATATCTTCTCCAGTCAACATTGTTAAGATAATCTAGCCAGTAATTTTAGACATATGAGATGATCTGCCTGTTAGGACTAATAATATATTTATCGCATATAATTTGCCTTACTAGACAAAAAGTCAAATAATACTATAAGGTGCTCCTATCAGTAAATATTATATGTCGGTTGGAAATGTGAGACATTATGGATCTAAATTTACGTCAAATTGAAGCGTTTCGCGCCGTAATGGTTACAGGCGCCGTAACCGAAGCTGCGGAAATGATGTTTATCACGCAGCCAGCGGTAAGCCGTCTCATAGCAGATTTTGAATATGCCGTTGGCTTTAAGCTTTTTGACCGCTCGCGGCGAAAACTTGTTCCGACCAATGAAGGCCTTGCACTATATGCAGAGGTTGACAGAACATTCGCAGGATTGGGACATATTAAAAGTACGGCTGACGCTATTCGGAATATGCAAATTGGACATCTAAGTATCGTTGCTATGCCTATAGCCTCTACAGGGTTCTTATCCGAAGTCATTGCAAATTTTAGCAAAGAATATAACGACATTTCCGTGAGCTTATGGACTTGGCCCAGAGATCAGGCCCTGAAGTGGATCGTGTCGCAACAATATGATCTTGGCGTTATCACACTCCCGGTTTCGGATCCGACCATAAAGGTAGATGCCTTTCCCGTTATGGATGCCGTTTGCCTCTTGCCGAAAGGGCACAGGCTTTGTCAAAAGTCAGTGGTCCATGCGGAGGATTTTGAAGGAGAAAATTTCATATCCTTAACCGCAGGTTCAAGATTCCGTTACAGCGTGGAACAAATATTTGCCGATCATAAAGTAAATCCAATTTCGCGTATTGAGGCAAGGTCTGCGGAGGCTATTTGTTCTTTGGTCGAACGCGGCGTCGGCATTTCTGTTCTTGGTCCATTGGCCGTTTATGGCCGCTCCGGCGATAGCCTCGTTATCAAACCTTTTAGACCAAGTATTCCTTTTAAGGCCGGTTTAGTCTATCCATCCCAAAGGCCCATTTCAAGTATCGCGCGCAAATTTGCGGCTCATGTAACCGCCGTAGCGGAGGCGCTGGCAGACAATACATAATATTTGATTATGAATTGCGCTTTTATTCGAATTTGACATGATGTAGCTGCAAAAGTATTTTAAACTAATATTTTTTGTTTAACCATATGGCTGACTGGGCAATTTTGCCATAGTTAGGTGGATTATTTCATGTTCAAGCGTAACACCGAAGGCGTAAAGATTACATTCACAATAGATGGCACGCCTTCCTCTTGTCAGGAGGGTGAAACCGTAGCGGCAGCAATACTCGCTACAAATCCTGATTATACCCGTAAGACGACAGTTAAAGGGGATGTTCGCGCGCCATTTTGTATGATGGGCGCTTGCTTTGAATGCATTATGGAAATTGACGGAGTTCCAAACCGACAAGCTTGTTTGATTCTCGTTAAAGAGGGCATGAAAATCAGACGAAACAAGCTCGTTATCGGAAGTGATTGGGCTTAAATAGTGATGTTGAACTCTGAGAAAAAAATAGATGTTATAGTTATTGGCGCGGGCCCCGCAGGAATGGCTGCCAGTATTGAAGCATCGCGTCACGGCGCTTCGGTTTTGCTCCTTGATGAGCAGCCAACACTTGGTGGACAAATATATCGAAATATTGAAAAAACATCTGCCAATAACCCTGCTGAATTTAAACTGTTAGGGCCTGATTATCAAATTGGTTTAGAGCTTGCACATTCTGTTAAGAACCAAAACATCAATCATGTGAAAGGCGCGGAAGTTTGGAATATAGAGCATGACACAATGGCCGTGTTTTATGCTCTAGGCGGTAAAACTTATAAGGCATTTGCCAAGCGAATTATTTTAGCAACAGGCGCCATGGAGCGTAGTGTACCCATACCAGGCTGGACAATGCCCGGTGTGATGGGCGTAGGCGCCGCCCAAATTATGCTTAAATCCAATGCAATGACGCCATCAGGTCGCGTGGTTCTTGCTGGGTCGGGGCCTTTGCTTTTATTAGTTGCCAACCAATTACTTGAGTCCGGTTGTAATATTGTGGCGATATTGGAAACGACAAAATCATCGAATTATTTGCGGGCTGCTCCCTATTTACCGAAAGCTTTGATGGCTTTCACCTATTTAATAAAAGGTCACAAACTCCGCACTAGCCTGAAACGTCACGGTATAAATTTCTTAAACGGCGTATCTGATATTTCGGTTTCGGGTGACAATCACGTTCAAAGTATAAGTTACAGACACCGTGGGCGCGTCTATCAAGTGGATGCCGACCTTCTTCTGTATCATGAAGGGGTCGTCCCGAATGTGCAATTAACGCGCCTTATCAAAGCCGACCACGAATGGTATGCACGTCAAGACTATTGGAGACCAATTCGCAACGAATGGGGTGAAACATCTTGTGGGGGCATTTTTATTGCAGGCGATGGCGGTGGCATTGATGGCGCTGTGGCTGCTGAAGCTCTCGGTCGCCTCGCCGCTTATGAGGCCCTGTCGCAAATTGGATATATTCGAAATGCTAAGCGTAATAATTTAGCAAGACCTGCCCGAAAACTACTTAACAAACAACGTCGTGTACGGCCATTGCTCGACATCTTATTTCCACCGCCTCGTTATGCGATTGATAAAGTTAACTCGGATACTATTATTTGCCGCTGCATGGAAATTACCGCTGGCGAAATAACAAATGCGGTTCGGGGAGGGTGCAAAACACCAGATCAGGTGAAATCATATTGTCGATCCGCAATGGGACCCTGTCAGGGCCGTATGTGCGGCTTGTCAGTGGCGGCATTGATAGCAAAAGAAACAAAACAATCACCTCTGCAAGTTGGCTATCATAATATTCGGGCCCCTATCAAGCCAATCATGTTATCAGAACTCGCCACATTGGAAGAAGGGACTTGCTCCTTGGAAAAAACATGACCCACGGTTTTGATGCTATTGTTATTGGCGCGGGCATACATGGGGCATGTACCGCTATGAACTTAGCGGAGCGCGGCCTTAAAGTTGTGATGCTGGATAAAGGCGTAGGTGGGCGTAATTCATCCACGAGCAATGCGGGCGGTGTGCGGCAACTCTGGCGTCATCCTGCTGAAATTCCATTGGCTCTCGAAGCCTCAAAAATGTGGCATAACATCGAAAAAATCGTCGGAGATGATTGCGGCTTCAGAGTCTCAGGACAGATCAAGATCGCTGAGTCCGATAAGGGTATGAAAATTCTTGAAGACAGGTTGAAATTGGTGAAAGGCCTTGGCTACACCCATGAAGAACTTATCGGCAAGGCTGAGCTAAAAAGGTTGGTGCCAACTGTTTCTGACCATTGTGTCGGCGCGCTTATTGTACGTTCCGATGGATTTGCAAGCCCTTTCAGGGCTACCCATGCATTTCAGCAACAGGCCATAAAAAACGGCGCGAAATTGGCCGTCTGCGCTGGTGTAACTGGAATCACTAAACAGTCTGACCTCTGGAAGGTTAAGACAGCAGAAGCGGTTTATGAAGCACCTATAATTGTCAATTGCGCCGGAGCATGGGGAGATCAAATAGCAAAAATGATTGGTGATGATGCACCTGTCGACCCAATTGCGCCAATGATGATGGTCACCGCCCCATTGAAACCGTTCTTAAAACCTGTAATCTTGTCAGCTACTCGAAAGCTCTCTTTTAAACAGGCGCCTAACGGGATTTTATTAATCGGCGGTGGTTATCGCGGGCGTGTCAACAGGGATACGGGTGAAACTATTGTTAACTTTGAAGCTCTAAAGGAATGTGCGCAAACCGTAATCGATTTATTCCCACACCTTAAGACCGTACAAATTGTCAGGACTTGGTGCGGTATCGAGGGTCATACACCTGATGGGATCCCTTATATAGGTCGTTCCCTTGTTGATCCAACGGCATTTCATGCTTTTGCATTTTCTTCCCACGGATTTCAATTGGCACCACTTGTCGGCAAACTGATAACTGAAAGCATATTAGATGGCCGCTCTCACTTACCGCTCGAACCTTTTTCCATTGGTCGATTTCAAAAGGCTGATAGATCCCATAAAGAGTGATGTGTCAACATTTTTCCGGCCAGTTCTTTTCAGCCGTTTTTAATTTGGGTTTTTAAAATTTAAATATTTATATGAATTCAAATGATGAAATAATATTGCATTTCCTGAAGAATTTGAGCTTTATCTGATGTCAAAAAATTAATACCTGCGAGTCTTCTTGATCGTTGGGAGCTTCATTATTGACAAAAATCGTTGAAATAGTTACTTTTTATAAGCGGCTGCTTCCGACCCAAAGCGGGCACCTGAGAGTGCTATATGGTTAGTATGGCTATAATTTTTACGACCCTAATTAATATTATGCCAGCATAAATTATGTTCATTTGCCAGCCGTTAGGAAATACTTTTAATTATCTTGATGTTACAGGAAGGGATTTGACGTTGAAGAAGAATAAAAAAACTTTCTTTAATGAGAATATCACCCGGCGCGATATTCTTGGCGGTGCTTGTTTGGGTGTTGGTACTGCCCTACTGGCTTCAGTGTCACCTGCCATAGCTCGTCAATCGGATATGTATGCTCCGCGACCATCGAAGGAACCTGACTGGTATGGTTATGGAGGTGTCGGTGACTATCGTCATTCACATGGAAATACGCCGGATGTAGTGGCCAATGCACATCGTTTGCGTGATGGTGAATTTCCCCAGAGCTTTGATAAGCTGGAAGCGGTTGAAGACTATGACTATGTTATTGTTGGTTGTGGAATTGCTGGACTGTCGGCTGGTCTAGAATATGTCAAGTCCAGAACAGATGGGCAATCTTGCCTAATGCTGGATAATCACCCCATTTTTGGTGGTGAAGCCAAAGAAAATGAATTTCTCGTCAATGGTACTAAGTTACTTGGCCCACAAGGTGCAAACGGCTTCTTCATCCCTCCAAAACCAGATTGTGTGAGCGACGCAAAGGGTGATCCGCGAGTTTATGCAGAGTTGGGTTTGCCAAGAGAATACCAATTGGCGGCTTGGCCTGCTGACAAAAAACCATTGGGCTTTTCCCCCGATAATTACGAATATCTGGTTAAGGGCTTGCAAGAGCAAACTAGTGTCGGGCATTTTTACAAAAATGATCGCGCACCGCTAGGCAAGTGGGCGACCGATATGTGGGCAAACAAATTAAAAGACACAGCCATGTCTTTAGAAAGTCGCGAAAGGCTCCTACGTTGGTATCACACAGGTTCAACCCGTCAGTATAGTTCAGAAGCCGAAGCTATTGCAGCCCTAGACACCATGTCATACAAAGACTTCCTTGAAAAAGAATTAGGTCTTGGCAGTGAGGGTTCTGATTATGCTAACTTATTTCTTGCCTCTGCTGGTGGTTTGGGAAGTGATGCTACCTCGGCCTATGCAGCCTATAAACTTCCCATGTCGGGATTTATGGATATGCCGCCCGCGGATTCCAGACGCAACTCCTTCCCCGGCGGGAATTCGGGCTTCGCTCGTCATTTTTTGAAGCGTATTATCCCAGATGGTATTAAAGGCGGTGACAGTTTTGAAGATATTATCACGGGTGGCATCAATTTTGATGCCTTGGATCGCCCCGGCAAACCTATCAGAATGCGCTTGAACGCAACGGTATTGAGCGTGAAACATGATCATACTCCAGAAGAGTCAGAGTCTGTTCAATTGGTTTATGTTAAGAATGGCAAATTTTATGGCATCAGAGCCAAAGGGGTTGTGATGGCAACTGGCTCTTGGATTAACCGTCGTGTGGTAAGGGACATGCCTGAAACAGTCCTAGACGCAAACCGGAAGTTTAAATATGCTCCGTTCCTCGTGGCTAATATCGCCCTGACAAATTGGCGGTTTCTTTATAAAATGGGTATCACTGCAGCCATCTGGAATAGAGATGAGGATGGTTTTGGTTATACATGTAATATCCGCAACCCTATGCATATAGGGGACTATAAACCACCGTTAGATCCTAACCAGCCAACTGTTCTAAGCTTTTACACACCTTTCATCTATCCGGGTCATTCGGCGGAAGAACAAGTCATGATGGGTCGCGGCGAACTATTAGGAACGTCGTATAGTGACTATGAGGGCGCGATATACTCTCAAATGATGACACTTTTTGGCTCTGCAGGGTTTAATCCAAAGAAAGATGTGGCAGGCTTGATTTTGAATCGTTGGGGCCATGCTTTTTCTGTTCCATATCCAGGCTTTTATGGTGGTAAAACAGGTGTCGCTCCACGTGATATTATTCGCAAGGGCTACGGACGTATTGCTTTTGGGCATTCAGAATTGGATGGTCTGCAGCATTATGGCCCTGCTGCGGAGGAGGGACGGCGAGCATTTTATCAGGTAAAGAGGTAAACTGTATTCTTCACCTGATAAATCAATATGCTAGATGCAAACCGTTCTTTTAGACTACAGCTTGTAAATTTTCAGTACCTGCTTTACCCCCATATAAAGTCATCCGTTGTGATGTCTGTGGCTGTTATATCTGTAAGGGTGATTGTATTGCCGGACCCATCATCGATGACGGTGTCTGTTCCATCCTGTGCGATAGAGAGATCACTGAATGTGAGATCAGTGTCCGATAGGTCAATCAGATCAGAACCATCGGTGAAGTCACCAACCGTATCGTCACCCCATATGCCATCAAAGACAAAAACATCATCGCCGTTATGACCAAAGAGCGTGTCATTACCGGAGCCACCATTTAATGTATCATTACCATCCTGCCCCCATAGAACATCAGCGCCCGCACCACCGATGAGGGTATCATCACCGCCACGTGCATAGATAGCATCATTGCCGTTGCTGCCATTGATGACATTGGCACTATTGTCACCGCGCAGGCTGTCGGCAAAGGCGGAACCGGTTATATTTTCAATGCTGTTGTATGTATCTCCCGATGCATCCCCCGTATTGCTTGCAGTTGTTAAAAGATCAACAGTAAGCCCATTTGACCCGGCATAAGATACTGTGTCAGACCCGTCTTGGCCCCACAATACATCAGCGCCCGCACCGCCGATGAGGGTATCATCACCGCCGCGTGCATAGATAGCATCATTGCCGCCGCCACCTGTGATGATGTTGGCATCGTTGTCACCGCGCAGATTGTCGACATGGGAACTGCCGGTGAGGTTTTCTATGCTGATATAAGTATCACCATTTGCTTCGCCTCTATTATTGGCTGAGTTTACCAAATCAGCGGTCACACCCCAGGCCGCGCTGGTATAAGAGGCGGTGTCAGTACCTGTTCCCCCGTCCAGTACATCTGCGCCCAAGTCACCTTTGAGAAGATCGTCACCCTCGCCACCGGACAGGGCATCATTGCCGTCTTGCCCCCAGAGGGTATCATTACCTAAGCCGCCGATGAGCGTGTCATCGCCACCCCGCGCGAAGATAGCATCATCACCGTCACCGGCATTAATAGTGTTCGCACCATTGTCACCACGCAGGTTGTCGGCAAAGGCAGAGCCTGTGAGACCTTCAATGCTGCTATAGGTATCACCGGAAGCTTCACCTCTATTATTAGAAGCGGCAGCAAGGTCAGCGGTCACGCCGTATGTTGCACCGGAATA
>DAOWHQ010000214.1:0-7401 GCA_030641355.1 Alphaproteobacteria bacterium | reverse complement strand
AACCACCGCAGCCGCCAACAGATTATCGTCGGCCTTTGCGGCATCTGTCAAGGCGTCGAGTGCTGCCTGACATTTTTCCTCGTCCCGTTCGGCTTTCATTTTGGTCAGCCGTGCTATCTGTGCTTCGCGCACTGCATCATTATCCACATTGAGGATATCAATATCATCCTCTTTTTCCAGACGGTATTTATTGACACCAACAACCACCTCTTCACCGCGATCAACACGGGCCTGTTTCAAAGCGGCGGCTTCCTCAATCTTCATTTTGGGCATACCGCTTTCCACGGCCTTTGTCATGCCGCCCATATCTTCAACTTCGGTGATTATTTTCCATGCTTCCTGCACCAGTTCGTTGGTCAGATGCTCCACATAATAAGAGCCGCCAAGGGGGTCAACCACATTACACATACCCGTTTCTTCCTGTAGAACAATCTGAGTATTACGGGCAATACGTGCCGAAAAATCGGTAGGCAGAGCGATGGCCTCATCAAGAGCGTTGGTATGGAGCGACTGGGTTCCGCCCAGCATGGACGCCATAGCCTCTACCGTGGTGCGGATAACATTATTGTAAGGGTCTTTTTCCGTCAGCGACACGCCGGAGGTCTGGCAATGGGTACGCAACATCATGCTTTTAGGGTTTTTAGCCCCGAAATTTTCCATAATTTGCGCCCAGATAGTTCTGGCGGCCCTTAATTTAGCCACTTCCATGAAGAAATTCATGCCCGTGGCAAAGAAGAAACTCAAGCGCGGGGCAAAGACATCTATATCCAATCCTTTTTTCAGAGCCGCACGGACATATTCCATACCATCTGCCAAGGTGAAAGCCAGTTCATGAAGCTGGGTCGCGCCTGCTTCCTGCATATGATAGCCGGAAATGGAAATGCTGTTGAATTTCGGCATTTCTGCGGTGGTATATTCGATAATATCGCCGATGATCCGCATACTCGGCTCCGGCGGATAGATATAGGTATTACGCACCATGAATTCTTTGAGAATATCATTCTGAATAGTACCGCTTAGGTCAGACCGATTGACACCCTGCTCTTCTGCGGCAACGATATAAAATGCGAGACACGGAATCACCGCTCCGTTCATGGTCATGGACACCGACATTTTATCCAGTGGGATTTGATCGAACAGGATTTTCATATCCTCAATACTATCAATGGCAACGCCAGCCTTGCCCACATCACCCTGTACGCGCGGATGATCGCTGTCATAGCCCCGGTGGGTGGCAAGATCAAAGGCCACGCTCAGCCCTTTTTGTCCTGCGGCGAGATTGCGGCGATAAAAGGCATTGGAATCCTCGGCAGTGGAAAATCCGGCATATTGGCGAATGGTCCATGGCCGACCAGTATACATACTACCGCGTACGCCACGGGTGAAAGGGAAAAAGCCCGGCAGGTTGTCTATGTGAGGAATATCCGACACATCCTCTGCGGTATAAAGCGGCTTAACGTCAATGCCTTCAGGGGTGTTCCATGTCAAGTCGCTGAGCGTACGCCCGCGAAGCTCTTTGGTAACAAGTTCCTGCCAGTCCGTAATGCTTTTCCGCTTGCCGTCAGTCATAATAATATCCGTTTACGCTTTAAGGTCTGTTCTATTGTGCGATGCAGTATGCATAAATGTTACCCGTGAGTAAAGTTTTTAGTTAGTCCTGAAATTTATCTGGTTGTTGCTTTTGTAATAACGTTATAGTCTGTTAAAAAATTATGGGATAAAATCATGAAAAAAATCATCTTGGCATTAGCAGTGTCTCTGTTTCTGTCCGGCGCGGCTTGGGCAGGAAATGCAGCAGAGAAATTCAAGAGAATACTTGATGACCACTGGACCAATACCCTTATTGAAAACCCTGCTTTTGCCTCACGACTGGGTATGCGCGAATATGACGGAAAGCTCTCTGAAAATAGTAAAAAAGCCAGAAACAGACGTCACGCATATAATGAGGAAACACTTGCACGCCTGAATAATATAAAACTCAGCGATCTGGATAAGGACAGCCTGCTCAATTACCAGATATTCAAACGCGGACGGGTAATGGAACAGGCAGCACACAAACATCCGGGCTATCTTTTTATCATTACCAACCGGGGTGGCTGGCATATATCATTCGCTCAGAATCCAGCGAATATGCCTTTTCTGGAGCTTGCCGACTATGAAAATTATCTGGGGCAGTTGGCAGATTACCCCCGTTATAACGCGGAAAATATAGCCGTTCTCACCCAAGCCGTGGTTAAGGGCTATACCCAATATTGCACATCCATGGAGGGCTATGAAACATCCATTTCCAGCCATATAGTGAATGATGTGAAAAAAAGCGCTTTTTATGGCCCCTTCAAAAATTTCCCCAAAAGGATGTCTGAAGACAAAAGACAGGAGCTAACAAAACGTGGGGTGGCATTGATCAAAAATGAAATCATTCCGGCTTATGAAAAATTTTATGAGTTTTACAATGAGACCTATGGCCCTAACTGTCGGAAAGCCGTTGGCATCACCAGCCTTAAAGACGGGGATGACTATTATGCGCATCTGATCCGCCATTTCACCACCACCGAAATGACACCTGATCAAATACATAAAAAAGGATTGAGTGAGGTCAAACGCCTACGAGCAGAAATGAGTAAAATCATTGAGAAGGTCGAATTTAAAGGCAGCTTCATGGAATTTGTCACCTTCCTGCGCACCGACCCGCGTTTTTATGCACAAACACCTGAAGATCTGATGGAAAAGGCGGCCCTGATCGCAAAACGCATGGATGGCCAGTTGCCAAAATTATTTGGTTTCCTGCCGCGCAATCCTTATGGCCTTAAGGAAATTCCGCTCGATATTGCCGAAAAAACCACGACCGCCTATTATATGCCCTCTAACGGCGACGGTAAGACGGCGGGCAATTATTTTGTCAATACATCTCTGCTGAAAACCCGCCCGCTTTATACTCAGGAAGCCCTTGGATTTCATGAGGCTGTACCGGGTCATCATCTACAGATTGCCATTCAAAAGGAACTGGACATTCCCATGTTCCGGAAATATTCCGGTTTCACTGCCTTTGTGGAGGGTTGGGCGCTTTATAGTGAACGGCTTGGGCTGGAAGTGGGATTTTATAAAGACCCCTATAGTGATTTTGGCCGATTGACCTATGAAATGTGGCGGGCCTGTCGCCTTGTGGTTGATACGGGAATGCACACCAAAGGCTGGTCCCGCCAGCAGGCTATCGACTATATGGTGGATAACACCTCGCTCAGCGTTCATAACATCACCACGGAAATTGACCGCTATATCACTTGGCCGGCACAGGCATTGGCCTATAAAATCGGCGAACTGAGTATCACGGCCCTGCGCCATAAAGCGGAAAGCGAGCTTGGGGATAAATTCGACCTGCGCGCGTTCCATGATACGGTTCTTGGCAATGGCGCACTGCCCATTGCCATATTGGAAAATATTGTCACTGAATGGATTGAAAACCAAAAATGAAAAAATATATACTTATAGCCCTATTCATCCCGTTCTTACTGGGGGCAAATGCACGTGCCGACAACAGCGGTGATTTTCATAAACTCCTGACAGATCATTGGGCGCGGGCCAATCAGGAAAAAGTATTTTTCCGTACCGACCCCGACGGGTTTAGAATGAATGGTAGTTTACCAGAGTTCAGCAAAACTGCACGTGACCGCAGGGCCGCTTTCAATGATGAAATTCTGGAGCGTCTATCTCATATTCAAGAAAGTAATTTAAATAGAAAAGATCAAATCAGTTATAAAATCTTCAAATATGAACGCCAGACAGAAGCCAATAGCTATCAGCAGCCTAGCCATCTTTTTCCCATCACCAAGCTGTTTGGTTATCATACCTATTTTGCCGATGCTCCGGCGAATATGTCCTTTCTCAAGGCCCGCGATTATGAAAACTACCTGATCAGTCTTGCGGATTTCCCCCGCTATAACAGGGAACAAATCACCCTTCTGAAAGAAGCCATTTCCACAGGCTATACCCACTATTGCAAATCCATGGAAGGCTACGAGACATCCATAAGTCAACATCTGGTGAAAGACCCCCGCGACAGCCAGCTATTCGGCCCGTTCAAATCATACCCCCGAAGGGTAACGGAATCTCAGCGGGCGAGTTTTACCGCACAGGGCTTGAAACTTGTTGCAGAAAAAATCATCCCTGAATATCAAGCCTTCTACGATTTCTATACTAAGAAATATAGTGCAAACTGCCGTAATGAAGTGGGCATCAGCAGTGTCAAAGGCGGCGTTGAATATTACAAATCACAGATTGAATATTTCACCACCACAGACATGGAACCACAGGCAATCCATGATTTAGGACTGAGCGAAATCAAACGTATCCGAGACGAAATGACCGCAATCATGTCAAAGGTCGGCTTTACGGGGAGCTTTAAAGAATTTCTCGCCTATCTTCGCTCCGAGCCTAAGTTTTATGCCAAAAGCGAACATGAGCTTCTGGCGAGAGCTGCGTTGATAGCAAAAACAGCGGAAGGCGAGCTACCTAAGTTCTTTAGCCTGCTGCCGCGCAATACATATAAAATCAAGGCCGGAAAACGCGGTGCTTTTTATATGCCATCCTCAGGTGACGGGACAACATCGGGCACATTTTTTCTCGGCACGGAAAACCTCGCCGCTCAACCGCTTTATACTCTGGAAGCCCTGACTTTTCATGAGGGCGTGCCGGGTCACCATTTACAGTCGGCTCTGGGCATGGAGCAGGATATTCCCGAATTTCGAAAAACCCTGTCCCATTCTGCTTTTGGCGAAGGATGGGGGCTATATAGCGAGCGGCTTGGCAAAGACATGGGATTTTACCAAGACCCCTATAGCGATTTTGGACGGTTGACTTATGAAACATGGCGCGCATGCCGCCTTGTGGTCGATACGGGTATGCATGCCTTTGGCTGGTCACGGAATAGAGCCATCACATTCATGATGGATAACACCGCGCTAACTCAGGACGAGGTAGAGGCCGAAATCGACCGCTATATCACATGGCCTGCGCAGGCATTGTCCTATAAAATCGGTGAAATCAAAATTCGTGAGTTGCGCCAAAAGGCCGAAGGTACCCTAGGGGGGAAATTTGACCTAAGGACTTTCCATGATACGGTCATCGGCAATGGTTCCCTGCCCATTGCCATTTTAGAACAGATTGTCACTGAATGGATCATGAGTCAGAAATAAATAATAAAAGTCCAAACAGTCGTTTATTTTTTCTAACTCTCATGTATCATGACCGCTGATTCAATTGACAGAGGCCTTTGCATGAGGTAACTGTGTATTATATTGCGCTGCAACAAATTAAGCAGCATCATTATGCGTAATAAGTTTCTAGTTTAAGAAATATAATTGCCAAACCATGGGAGAGCTACCCAAATGAAGATTCTGGTCCCGGTTAAACGGGTTATCGATTACAACGTAAAAGTCCGCGTAAAAGCAGACAATACAGGTGTGGAACTTGCCAACGTCAAGATGTCCATGAACCCCTTTGATGAGATTGCCGTTGAGGAAGCCTTGCGGATAAAGGAAGCGGGCAATGCCGAAGAGGTTATTGTGGTATCCGTTGGCCCGGCCCAGGCACAGGAGACCCTGCGCACAGCTTTGGCCATGGGCGCGGACCGAGCGATACTGGTTAAGACGGATGAGGCGGTTGAGCCTCTCGCCATTGCAAAAATTCTTAAAGCCATTGTGGACGAAGAAAACCCCGGAATGGTTTTACTTGGCAAGCAGGCCATTGATAATGACTGTAACCAGACAGGCCAGATGCTGGCCGCTCTTCTTGACTGGCCCCAAGGCACCTTCGCCAGCGAAGTGGCTTTCGGTGATGGATCAGTGGATGTAACCCGCGAGATTGATGGCGGACTGGAAACTGTTAAGTTAAACCTGCCTGCTGTTGTCACCGCTGATTTGCGCCTCAATGAGCCGCGTTATGCGTCCCTGCCCAACATTATGAAGGCCAAGCGCAAACCACTAGATACCAAAGAGCCTTCCGATTACGGGATCGATACGGCACGTCGTGTCACAACCTTGAAAGTGGAAGAACCATCAAAACGGGAAGCGGGCGTGATCGTGGGAAGTGTAGAAGAACTGGTCGCCAAATTGCGTGACGAAGCGGGAGTAATCTGATTATGACATCACTTGTAATTGCTGATCATGATAATGACAGCCTTAAAGATAGTACCTTAAACGCCGTTACCGCAGCCGCAGAGCTGGGTGATGTGGATATCCTCATAGCCGGATCAAATTGTTCGGGTGCGGCTGAGGCCGCTGCGAAAGTCGCCGGCGTCTCAAAAGTTCTGGTGGCGGATAGCGATGTTTATACCCACCCACTGGCAGAAGTTCTGGCACCACTTGTGGTTAAACTGGCAGACGGATATGATGCTATTATGGTGGCGGCGACCACAACGGGTAAAAATTTCATGCCCCGTGTTGCGGCCCTGTTGGATATGGCGCAGATTTCCGATATTATTTCGGTTGAAAGCGCCGATACCTTCAAGCGTCCGATTTATGCGGGCAATGCCATCGCTACCGTGCAGTCCAGTGATGCCAAGAAATTGATCACTGTACGGACTACGGCCTTTCCAGCTGCGGCTACCGAAGGCGGCTCTGCAACAATTGAAAATATTGAAGCCACTGAGAACCCCGGCACGTCGAGCTTTGTGAGCGCTGAGCTTTCCAAGTCTGAGCGCCCTGAACTTACCAGTGCGAAGATCATCATTTCCGGTGGTCGTGGCATGGGTAGTGGTGAGAATTTCACCCTGATCGAAGCCGTTGCTGACAAGCTTGGCGCAGCCATTGGCGCATCCCGCGCCGCCGTTGATGCAGGCTTTGTTCCCAATGATTATCAGGTCGGGCAGACGGGTAAGATCGTGGCCCCTGATCTTTACATCGCGGTTGGCATTTCCGGTGCCATACAGCATCTGGCGGGCATGAAAGACAGCAAGGTCATCGTGGCCATTAACAAGGACGAGGAAGCCCCTATTTTTCAGGTGGCGGACTATGGCCTTGTGGCAGATTTATTTCAGGCTTTGCCTGAGCTTGAAAAAGAGTTATCCTAGTAGCCTAACGTTTAAAGTATAAAGAAAGATACCCATAATGGTACAACATGTCGGAATTATTGGTGCGGGTCAGATGGGCAACGGGATTGCCCATGTGTTTGCTGTTGCCGGTTATGATGTCCTCCTGAGCGATATTAATGCTGAGGCCTTGGAAAAAGCTTTGGTTAAGGTTAAGATTAACCTTCAGCGACAGGTCTCCAAAGGTATCATTAGCGAAGATGAATCAAAAGCCGCAATGGCACGGGTAAAGACGGATACCTCTCTGGATGGTTTTTCCGAAGTAGACCTTGCTATCGAGGCCGCAACGGAAAATGAGCAGGTTAAAATTGCCATTT
>DAOWHQ010000153.1:0-7284 GCA_030641355.1 Alphaproteobacteria bacterium | reverse complement strand
GTGCCTTTTTTCTCTTCGCGTATCTCGACCTGCTTACGGGTCACACCTGCGCCACGCAAAAAGCCTTCGATTGCCTTTTCCGGTGCATCGGCACGGGGGCCGCGGCGTTCTTCGGAAATATCCGGCTGTTCGCTGTCCAGCCCCTCAATATGCAGGCATAGGCGGCGTGGGGTCGCGTAGGCATCAGCCTGCACATGTTTCAGGCCCGCGACTTGCGACTTGGCTGTGACAAGGCGTTTCAGGTCGTCTGCGGCTTTGGCCTGCATCCGGGCGGGGATTTCTTCGGAGAATAACTCTAATAAAAACTCAGACATTATTTCGCTTCTCCAATAGAGATAAGATATTCTTCACAACATCTCTTGGCCAAGGCGCGCACGCGGCCAATATAGGCCGCCCGTTCGGTGACGCTGATCACGCCCCTCGCATCCAGAAGGTTAAAGACATGGGATGCCTTGATACATTGATCGTAGGCGGGCAAGGGGTAATTGCCCTGTTCCAATATGTCGTTGCACTCGTCCTCAGCATCTTTAAAATGCTGAAACAGTCTTTCCGTATTGGCCAATTCAAAGTTATAGGCGGAAAATTCTTTTTCATTCTGCAGGAAGACATCGCCGTAAGTCACGCCGCCTTGGTCTTTTGGCAGACCATTCCAGTCCAGATCATAAACATTATCCACGCCCTGAATATACATAGC
This sequence comes from Alphaproteobacteria bacterium, assembly GCA_030641355.1. Classification (GTDB taxonomy): domain Bacteria; phylum Pseudomonadota; class Alphaproteobacteria; order Sphingomonadales; family Emcibacteraceae; genus Paremcibacter. The sequence goes on along the minus strand of DAOWHQ010000153.1, from coordinate 6,590 downwards.
GAGCCGTTCCAGCCCGTAGGTAAGTTCGCCCATCACAGGCTTGCAGTCAAAGCCGCCAACCTGTTGGAAATAGGTAAACTGGCTGACCTCCATGCCATCGCACCAGACCTCCCAGCCAAGACCCCACGCGCCAAGGGTTGGGCTTTCCCAGTCGTCTTCCACAAAACGGATGTCATGTTCATGGGCATTGATGCCAAGCACTTCCAGACTTTTGAGATACAGCTCCTGAATATTATCAGGGGACGGTTTGAGCACGGCCTGAAACTGGTAATAATGTTGTAATCTGTTGGGGTTTTCACCGTAGCGTCCATCGGTCGGGCGGCGGCAGGGCTGAACGTAAGCCGCATTCCACGGTTTAGAGCCGAGCGAGCGCAATGTGGTCGCGGCCTGAAAGGTTCCCGCACCCATTTCCAAATCATAGGGCTGCAGGATAACACAACCCTGTTCCGCCCAAAAAGTCTGTAGTTTCAGGATAAGCGTTTGGAACGCTTTTTCGCTTCGTGATGAACCACCCATATGGTCTTGCTTCTTTCTTCGCTTATAGATGCATTTTACAGCAGGAAATTACCGAGCCAACCCCCGTCCGTCAAGGGTTGATATAACTTTATAAGCCAAACCTCGCCCATAGTGAACGGTCTTCCAGAGTAGTCAGAATTTCCTCGCTTATTTTGGTCTTCGTCCCGCCCATGCCAAGCAGGCCTTTGATGAAGCCTTTTTCCTCTTTAATTCGCTTGAATTTGGTCTTATCACCGAGCTTTTCCTTCATCACCGAATGAAGATCACCGATACCATCAATAAGACCCAGCTTCATGGCTTCTTTGCCCGCCCAGAACTGGCCGGAGAACATAATCTTTTGCGTGCCGTTCAGCTTATCGCCCCGACTTTCCTTGACCAGACTTTTGAAGAACTCATGAATTTCCTTCTGTAATTCCTTCAGCAGCTTGATGTCCTTGTCTTTTGCCGGCTGGAATGGGTCGAGGATGGATTTATTATCGCCTGCGGCATAAACCCGCCGCTCCACACCAATTTTATCAATAGCCTTGTTAGAACCACAGCCCGCAGAAATTACCCCGATACTTCCAACGATGGAGGCTTCATGGGCATAAATTTCTTCTGCCGCCAATGAAATAAGATAACCGCCGGACGCCGCCACATCTTCGGCAAAAGCATAAACCGGAATTTTCTTTTCTTGGCTCAGCTTCTGGATGCGGCGCATGATCAATTCGCTCTGCACCGGCGAGCCGCCCGGGGAATTCACCGCCAGCGCAACCGCCTTCACATTATAAACATCAAAAGCCTGTGTGATTTTTTCTTCTATCCCCGCCAGATTAAGCGCGCTTGAAAAGCGGCTGCCGGACCCGATCACACCTTCCAAAGGCAGGATAGCCACCACAGGGGCGGGGTTCTGAAACGGGGGCAGAGGAATTTTCGCTAATAATGCTCTTATTTTTTTCATCATGAGTTCTTACTTCGTTATATCTAAGGCTGCACCATGGCGCAGAATTGCTTCTGCTTCTGGCGTGAATGTTCCGTCTGATGTATGCACAATCAGGCCGGGTTTCAAGGCAATAATGCCTTTACTGCCTTTTCTGGCCTGAATGATGACCCGTCTGGCGTCTTTGTCCCGCGTGGACCATAGGGGGAAAATAATGATGTCCCCCGCCTTGCCGTGCAGGGCCGCGATGATATCATCCAGCCTGTCTGCCCGATGCACAAGGGTGAGACGCCCCAACGGCTTGGTCATACGAAGACACAGATGAACCCAGGCCCTAAGTTCTATATGGCTGTCCATATGGGCCATAGCCTTTGTCTCAAAAGGGGATGCGGTCGCACCGTTTTTTTTAAGATAAGGCGGGTTGGAGATCACATGATCATAGCTATTAGGTTCGCAGCTTTGCGGCGGATCTGTGATATCTCCTGAGAAATATTCTATTCTATCTCCAAAATTATTTTCCTGTGTATTCCGACAAGCCAGATCCAGCAATTCCGGCTGCATCTCAATACCATGAAAGATATTCCCCTCATGCTCATTTGCGGTTCGGGAAAGAAGGCAACTGAGGATACCACCCGTGCCCGCCCCCATATCAAGAATTCGGTCATTTTTATCGTAGGTGATGCTGGCGGCAAGGAAAACTGTGTCGGTGGCTATGCGGTAGCCCTCTTCCGGTTGATAAAGCCTGATTGCGCCGCCCAGAAAATCATCCCGGCTTACACCGTCTAACTCACTGATACTCATTATTCTAGCCCCTCAATAAAATCCACATCACCCTTTAGGCCATTTTCCCGAATCAGACGGATGGCTTTTGGAATATATTCTTCTTTCACCATCACCCTTTGGCCGATACCCATTATGCCCCCACCCAACAAACTTGCATGGTTGCCTAATACTACAAAAGGGATATCTTCCGCATCAAAAAGCGCAGAAATCCGCGATATAAGAACGCTATTATCCGTAGAAAAAATTTCTATCACGCATTATTCACCTTTAAATTGTCCCCCATCGATCAAGTTATCTTGACCTTTATAGTGGAGCAAGACTATTTTGCCATTATAGATTATCCTAATCAATCATATACACATAAGGTTTTAAGTATGGGTGTCGTCTTATCATTCGGAGAAGAACAGGCCAAGGCAGAAACGGCACTTGCACGCCTGCAGGCTCTCGTCGCCGATGATATGGTCAAAGTAAACCAGACCATCATGTTAAAAATGCAAAGCCCTGTGGCGTTGATTCCGCAACTGGCCGGGCATCTCATAGCATCCGGTGGAAAAAGACTGCGCCCCATGCTGACCCTTGCCACATCGCGCATGTGCGGTTATGAAGGGACGCGCCATGCGGAACTTGCGGCCTGTGTTGAATTTATCCATTCTGCAACCCTGCTTCATGATGATGTTGTTGACGAAAGCGATCTGCGCCGCGGCTTAGAGACCGCAAATGCCGTATGGGGCAACAAGGCCAGTGTTTTGGTGGGTGATTTCCTGTTCAGCCGGTCTTTTGAGCTGATGACCGCTGATGGCTCTCTGGAAATATTAACGATCCTGTCCAATGCCTCCTCAGTCATTGCCGAAGGCGAAGTGATGCAGCTCACCACTGCCAATGACATGAACACCACCGAAGATGCCTATATGCAGGTAATCGTTGCCAAGACAGCGGCGCTATTTGCGGCGGCCTGCGAAATTGGTGCCGTGATTGCCGAAAAGCCGGGCGCGAAACAGGATGCCCTGAAAAGCTATGGTAAGAATTTAGGCATCGTCTTTCAGTTAATCGATGATGTGCTTGATTTCTCTGCGGAACAGGAAAAGCTCGGCAAGTCGATCGGCGATGATTTCCGTGAAGGCAAAGTTACCCTGCCTATCGTGCTCGCCTATTTGCGAGGCAATGATGAGGAGCGGAATTTCTGGCGCCGTACTATCGAGGAACTGGACCAGAAAGACGACGACCTGAGCCGGGCCATTGACCTGATGACCAAGCATAATGCCCTCAATGATACGATTGAGCGCGCACGGCATTACGGCGCCATCGCCAAAGATGCCCTCGCCATCTTCCCCGATGACGACACCCGCGAAGCCCTGACCGACATCGTGGATTTCTGCATTAACCGGGCTTATTAATTTTACCTAAACAAATGTTCTAACCTGTGGTAATGTTGCAAAAAATATAAAATTAGCACTCATCGCTAATATGTCTTTTCCTTTAGGAAATGAAATTGCGCGGGAGGGTTCAACGGTTATATGCCTGTTGGATAATTACCTCATTCCCGCCAGTACCCACAGTAAAATAGTATCTTTTAGTTCTGATTATCCAATTAAATAATAAGGATAAGTTCATGAAAAAATTTATCATTGAAAGGGATATTCCCGATATTGGTAGCTTCGAAGAACAGCAATATTGCGCTGCTGCCGAAAAATCCAACGAAGTTCTGGCTAAACTTGGGCCGGATATTCAATGGATTGAATCCTATGTAGCTGCCAATCAGACCTTTTGCGTTTATCTGGCAAAGGATAAAAATATTATTCTACAACATTCCGAAATATCAGGATTTCCTGCCAATCGGATCACTGAAATCAAAAATATGATAGACCCGACAACAGCGGGTTAGAAAAGGAAAATACCATGATCACATTAAAAATTGTAACCGTTGCATCATTATTCTGCCTGAGCCTCACCGGAATTACTTTTGCCGGTGATGAGGAAAGCAAGGAAACAAAAATAGCCCGTTCCGTATCAGCGGCCCCAGCTTCTATTTCTGACAATGCCACCATCATGGATGTGGATGGCACTATCCTAAGGGAGGGTTCTAACGGCTGGACCTGTTTGCCGGGAGTTGGCCTTATTCCTGGTGATAAACATCCCATGTGTAATGATAAAGTCTGGATGGCCTGGATGGCGGCTGCGGGGGCCGGAAAAGACTTCTCAACGGATGTTATAGGGACTTCTTATATGTTACAAGGGGACGGACTCGTTAATAATAATGATCCCGCAGCTACTGACCCTAATGATGGTGGTGTCTGGGTTCAGGAGGGGCCGCATCTGATGCTGTTAATGCCTAAATCTGCTCTAGCAGGCATATCACGAGATCCCTTCTCCGGTGGTCCGTATGTAATGTGGGAAGGGACTTCAATGATACATTTGATGGTTCCGGTCACCGTAGCCAAATAATAATTCACTAGAAACTATAGTTCTATTTCCTATTGCCATATCCTGTTCGCAGGGTGTGGCAATTTACTTTATCGTGCCTGATCAATTTTTTGTGTCTTTGCTTATTGAAAAATATAGCTATCATGCAAATGAAATTCTCACAACCGAAGGTTAAATATAAAAATACCATGATCAAACTTAGAAAAAACCATTTTATTCTTGCCATTACCTCAGCCCTTTGTCTGAGCTTCAACGCTAATGCATTCTCCGAAAGTGACCGCCACCATCAGATGAGTGACGAGGGCCAGGCCCTTCTGGGGAAAATGATCGCCAGCGACGAGCGTTCTGAAAGCCATAAAGCACGGGATAAATACCGCAATCCGGCTCAAACTCTGAAATTCTTTGGCCTTGAGTCAGATATGACAGTTGTTGAAATCTGGCCCGGTGGACAGGGCGGCTGGTATCGGGAAATTCTGGAACCTTTTCTGGCAAAGAAAGGGAAATATGTCCCTGTTCGCAGCAAATCAGATTTTCCAAAACATTTGGATAATGTACCCTACGGAAAAGTGGATATGGTTTTGATATTCCGGGCCCATGGTTTCATCATGAAGAAAAAGCCTATGTCAGACTATATTGAGACCATATATTCAATGTTAAAACCGGGCGGGATTATGGCTATTGTTGATCATGCAGGTGATGAAAATATTCCTCAATCCAACGATCCCGAAGGCACAAATGGCTATATCAATGAAAGCCATTTTAGAGCAAAGGCCCTTGAAGGGGGCTTTAAATTTTTGGCGGAAAGTGATGTAAACAGAAATGCCAAGGATACGAAAAACCATCCCAAGGGTGTCTGGTCTTTACCACCAACGCTCAGCGGCACATTCCCTTTAACCGATGGACGGACAAAATATCTGGCGATGGGCGAATCTGACCGCTTTACTGTCAAATATTATAAGCCTGAGTAATAGTACGGAGGGGAAGCTGACGTTTGATTATATCATTGCGGGGGGTGGTTCTGCGGGTTGTGTACTCGCCAACCGCCTGAGTGCAGATGGAAAATATAATGTCTGCCTGTTGGAGGCCGGATCACGGGACTGGAGCCCGCTGACCCATATTCCCGCAGGCGTTCCCCTCATCCTACCCAGTAAACATATGAACTGGGCATTGGAAACTGTGTCCCAAAAGGGGCTAAATGGCCGCAAGGGTTTCCAGCCACGGGGCAAGACATTGGGCGGGTCCAGCGCCATCAACGCCATGCTTTATACCAGAGGCCACAAATGGGATTACGACCATTGGGCCGCGCTTGGAAATCAAGGCTGGTCATATGATGATATATTGCCCTATTTCAAGAAATCCGAGCATAACGAGGACGGCGGCGATGATTATCACGGCACCGGCGGCCCGCTGAATGTAGCACAGCCCCGAAGCCCCAACCCCTTCACGGCCCTGTTCTTAAAGGCGATGGAGAATAGACAACTGCCCCTGACAGATGATTTTAACGGAGCGCAACAGGAAGGCGGCAGCTATTTTCCGGTGACCCAGAAAAATGGTATGCGCCATAGTGCCGCCGTCGCTTATCTCAACCCTGTCAAAGGCCGTAAAAACCTCACCATCATCACCAATGCCCATATCAGCCGGGTATTGCTGTCCGGGAAAAAAGCCACCGGCGTAGAATATATCAAGGGTAAGGTAAAACATACACTCACAGCCCACAAGGAGGTAATACTGTCTGGCGGCGCATTCGGTTCACCGCAGATACTCATGCTATCTGGCATTGGCCCCGAAGCGGAACTGAAGCAGCATGGCATTGACGTGCGACATAATCTGCTCGGTGTGGGACAAAACCTTCAGGATCATATTGATTATATTTCCAATTACCGCCGTCCGTCATGGACCCTCTATGGCTATTCCATGTCCATGCTTCTGCGGCTACCGTGGGCTGGTCTGC
>DAOWHQ010000252.1:0-13358 GCA_030641355.1 Alphaproteobacteria bacterium | reverse complement strand
TCCACTGAGGGCGTCAGGGGGGCTTTGGGTCCATGTTTTCGGATAATATTCCGGGATGTCCTGTCGAGTAAGGAAACATATATTTTACACTAATTTAGGTACTATAATATTACTTTATACATAGGCTATTGGTAGTATATACTGAAATTCGACATTTCTTTCGTTTACAACTATAGATTGTTTTTTGTGATTTGGGTATCTGGGGTAATATTCGCTGAGATATCAGCAGAATATTTATATATCAGGTTATTATTTAAATCGGGATCGTATGGTATATTTCCATACATGGTTCAGGGTAATGGATAGCCGTAAGAATCAAATTACAAAGTTCATTTTTTTGTTGCTTGATTCTTTGTCGGGGTCGGTAATGAAGCATAAATTTAGATAAACTAATGCAATAAACCTATTTAAATCAATATTTTATGTGTTAAACAATAAAATGCAAAAACAGGTTCAGAAATAAATTACGGGCTGGAATAATTAGAAATGTTTTTTTATTGAACAGATATTTTCCATTATAATTTTTTTATTTCTATGATTATAAAAGCCGTTACTCCCCTATATACTTGAACTATTTCATACGTTTCCGCAGTATTTTACTATATACTGAATGGACAATTTTCAGAGCAGATATTGGAGCCAGAGTAGGGAAATGAAAGATAATAATAATTATTATAACTAACTAAAAGTTGAGAAAAGACTATTACTTTTACTTATTGTTAATATAATGCTTACAATACTTCTTACAAAGAGATATATCCATATTTTCATGCCTTAATGGCTGAAATAATTAGGTATATGTCTTTTGAAAGAAACCATTCGCATAATATGTGGGCCAGTAGCCTTCATAATGAATTTTTAAAGGATGTATTAATTAAATACAGTTGAGTAATTCAAGGCGAACTTGAAAAGTTAACTTTTAGTGTAATGAGTAAGGGAACTTTTAAAATGATAGTTTATTCTATATTACCGCTTGATGAAGAGAATATGTTTGGGAAAGATAAAACCATCGTTTCCAAAATAGATACGAAGGGCAGGGCAAGATATGCCAACGACATTTTATGTCGTGTTGCCGAAATGACAACAAAAGACTTAATTGGTCAACCCCATAGTATTATCCGCCGTCCTGATATGCTGCAGTCATTAAGGGAGGAAGATAATGCAACCGCTTAAAAAACACGAAGACCATAGCTCTGTTAATTATTCATTCCTTTTTACCAAGCTGGAACAGCTCAGTAGAGAGAATGCTTTATACAGGAAGGCTTTTCGCCAGATTGAGGATGTTTCCAAAAAGATAGGCAAAGGCAATTTGTCGGCACGAATTTCCCAACCGGATAAGTTTTGCAAACTCACTCCCATGCTTGTTGCAATTAATCATGCTTTTGATTTTACGGCTAATTATATTCGTGAATCCGAGGCCGCGCAGCAAACCGCTTTAGAACAGCAAGATGAGCATAGAATAAAACAGTTAAATGAATTGGCGTGCTATTTCAAACAGCAAATAGCTCCCGCTTTAAAGTGAGTTAATAAAGCCACCTATTTTGTAATATATTCCTATTCAGCAGTGTTTTAAAAGGGAATGTTATGTCAAAATTGTTCATAGAACCGAAAGTTTTAGCGTCTTAGAAAGCACATTCGTTGATTGCGAACTGGAGCAGATCTGCAGTGAGAATGCGTTGTCTAAACCAGCCTTTACTCAGATTATATAAGAGGTATTAGGTAGGGGACAAGCTACACCATTGGTTCAATATAATAGTTTTAGAAGAGTTATATGAAATGTCTCTCAGGTTATTAAATAATATTTATACAGAAGAATTGAGTCAAGTTCTCAATGATCATTCGCTGGTTTCTATCTCCGATGTAAAGGGGAGGATTGTCTATGCTAATTCAAAATTTTGTGAAGTTTCCGGTTATACTCTCGCCGAACTGATGGGGGCTGATCATCGAATTTTGAAAACTGATGTCCACGATGACGCCTTTTTTAAAAATATGTGGAAGACAATAGCATCGGGCAAGAAGTGGCAAGGCGAAATTTGTAACCAAGCCAAATGCGGCAGATTATATTGGGTGCAGTCAACCATTGTGCCGTTTTTAAATAAAGAAACCAATAAGCCGGAACAATATGTATCCATCAGAACTGAAATTACCCATCAAAAAAAACTCCAGGAAAAACTGGACCGCCTTTATATAAAGGCACTGGCGGCGAATGAGGCAAAAGCCAATTTCTTATCCAATATGACCCATGAACTACGCACACCGCTTAATCATATTATTGGCTTTTCAGAAATTCTTGAGATGAATATCAAGGACGATTCTCTCATGGAAAATATATCATATATCAAAGAGGCGGGTTACGACTTGCTTGAAAAAATAGGTGATATGCTGAATTTGGTTGATTATTGTAACCTGCATAATAAAAAAGATGATCTTATCGATATCACTAAACTGGTTAACATTGAATTTTCTGATTATTTTAAGTCATTAGCTCAGAAGTCGAATAGAATATTTACCAAAAGTATTCCGGATCAGGAAATATTTATTACCGCTGACAAAATGAATATACTTACCGCCTTTCGAAAGGTTGCAGAGAATTCTGTTCGGTTTTCTTCTGAAGGCGATAATGTTGGTGTAAGTGTTTCTGCAAAAGAAAATATAGTTACAATTGCAATTTCCGATACGGGGCCGGGCCTGCCCAAACATATATTAACGAGCAAGCTAGAGCCGTTTATTATTGGAGAACGGGTGGTCACTAAGGCAAAAAGCGGAATGGGACTGGGATTGCCCCTTGCCAAGAAACTTTGTGTGCAAAACGGGGGTAAGTTTGGTCATGAAGCTGGCAGGGAGTTTGGGACACAAATCTATTTCAGATTTCCAATAACTCAACCGGAATAACAATCCAAAATAAAAAAACTTGTCTTATCCACCTAAATCTCCTTAGACTGTTATCCTAAAATTAAATAGGGAAGTAGCTTTGTCAGGTAATTTGTTTCATCTGCTGAAAACAGAACGGTTTGCACCTTTGTTTGTCACGCAGTTTTTGGGGGCCTTTAATGATAATGTGTTCAAAAATGCGCTCGTTTTTCTGATCACATACAAGATTGCCATTGATCAGGGATGGGATAATGTTCAGGTGATTGTGCCGCTGGCGGGTGGTATATTCATTGCGCCCTTCTTTATCTTCTCATCATTAGCCGGGCAATTGTCCGACAAGCTGGAAAAGTCCCGGCTCATAAGAATCATAAAATTTGCTGAAATTCTACTGATGGCGCTGGCGTCATATGGTTTTTACAGCAAAGATGTCACGCTGTTGATGGTGACGCTTTTCCTCATGGGAACCCAGTCAACATTTTTTGGGCCATTGAAATACAGCATCCTGCCGGAACATCTGAAGAAGGATGAATTAATCGGCGGTAATGCCTTGATTGAGATGGGAACTTTTCTATCCATCATACTGGGCTTGATTGTCGGCGGGGTATTGATCCTGACCGAAAGCGGCCCTGTGATTATTTCCGTCATGGTTATCTCGGTCGCTATTGGTGGTTTTGTGGCCAGTTTCTCCATCCCTAAAACGATTCCCGTCGCCAGTGACCTGAAGATTAATTTCAATATTATTCAGGAAACCATGAATATTATCCGGGATTCGCGCCGGGACTGGCGCATATTTATGTCAATCATGGGTATTTCATGGTTTTGGTTTTTTGGCCTGACCTTCCTTGCTCAGTTCCCCACTTTCAGCCGAGAAGTCATTGGCGCGGACGAGGGGGTCGGAACGCTGTTTAATTGTGCCTTTTCCATCGGTATCGGTCTTGGCTCTTATATATGCGACCGGTTATTGAAGGGTGAAATTCATGCCATTTATGTGCCATTGGCCGCAATATTAATGACCCTGTTCAGCGTTGACCTGTATTTTGCCAGTCAGCATTTTGTTGGTGGCGATGGTGTCACGCTTATTAATGTGGGGCAGTTTATATCCCATCTGGCTAATATCAGAATTCTGCTGGATATGGTTTTCATTGCCGTTTGTGGCGGCGTTTATATCGTGCCGCTCTATGCCATCGTTCAGACCCGCAGCGCGCCGAAGAAACGCTCGCGCATGATTGCCAGCACAAATATCATAAACTCCCTGTTTATGACCATTTCGGCTATCGGCAGTGCTTTCCTGATAGGTATTGGCTTCACTATCGCTGAAGTATTCCTGACTGTGGCGATCATGAATGCTTTTGTGGCTATATATATTTGTAAGCTTCTGCCGGAAGAACTGGTGCGATCCGTTACCCGCGCCATTTTCAATCTGCTCCATCGGGTAGAGGTTAAGGGTATGGAAAATTACCTGAAGGTGGGCAGAAAAGCAGTGATAGTGGCCAACCATACGTCCTATCTGGATGGTGCGCTGCTCGGCGCCTTCCTGCCCGGAACTATCAGCTTTGCTATCAATACCCATATTGCCGACAAATGGTGGGTGAAACCCGCCTATGCTTTTATCCGTTTGATACCCCTTGACCCGGCTAATCCCATGGCGGCAAAAAGCATGGTTGATGAGGTTAAAAAAGGCCGTAAGGTCGTTATTTTCCCCGAAGGCCGATTGACAGTTACTGGTTCCCTGATGAAAATTTATGAAGGGCCGGGGGCTATTGCTAATATGGCCCGTGCCAAGATATTGCCGATCAAGATTGAGGGCGCGCAATTTTCCCCCTTTTCACGGCTTCGGGGCAAGCTCAAAATCCGCCTGTTTCCGAAAATAACCATCACTATTCTGGAGCCGGTGGATATGTCGGTGCCTGATAACCTCAACGGTAAAGAACGCCGTAGCCTATTAAGCGAAAAACTTTATTCCGTGATGTCTGACATGATGTTTCAGACCAGCGACCGACACAAGACGCTTTTCCAGTCCCTGCTTGACTGCAAGGCCACGCATGGGGGTAATTACGGTGTTCTGGAGGATGTGGAACGTAGCCCCATTGGCTATAACAGAATAATATTGGGCAGCTATGTCCTGGGCCGTCATATCGCCCGCCGAACAGAACCGCGGGAGACGATAGGCCTGATGTTGCCCAATACCAACGGCTGTGTGGTGACATTCTTTTCATTGCAGCTTTATGACCGTATTCCGGCCATGCTTAATTTCTCGGCGGGGGTGGCCAATATAAGGGTGGCCTGCGCCGCTGCGAAGGTCACTAAGGTTCTCACTAGCCGACGTTTCGTTGAGCTGGGCGCACTGGAAGATGTGATTGCGGGGCTGGAAGATCAGGTGGAATTCATCTATCTGGAAGATATTAAAGACGAAATCGGTATTATCTCAAAAATCTATGGCATGGTGGTGAGCCGGGCGCCCAATTTTTTCTATCAGCGTTTGACGCCGGACAGAAACCCTGAAAAAACGTCTGTGGTATTATTCACCTCCGGCTCGGAAGGGGTGCCCAAAGGGGTGGCGCTCAGCCATCTGAATATGCAATCTAATCGCTATCAACTTGCGGCGCGGGTTGATTTTAATCCGTCTGATGTGGTCTTTAACGCTCTGCCGATTTTCCATTGTTTTGGTATGACCGGGGGGCTGTTGCTGCCTCTTCTTGCGGGGCTGAAGACGTTCCTTTACCCGTCGCCATTGCATTATAAAATCGTGCCGGAACTGGTTTATGATACCAATGCCACGATTATGTTTGGCACCGATACCTTCCTCACCGGATATGCCCGTTTTGCCAATGCCTATGATTTCTATAGTATGCGTTATATCTTTGCTGGAGCCGAGCGGCTGAAGCCGGAAACCAAGCTGGCGTGGGCAGAAAAATTTGGGGTTCGGGTATTCGAAGGTTACGGAGCTACGGAAACTTCACCGGTTCTGGCCGTCAATACGCCGATGCATAGCAAAGGTGGTTCGGTGGGGAAATTACTGCCCGATATTGAATATAAGTTAACCAAGGTTCCGGGCATCAATACAGGTGGGCGGCTTGTGGTTCGCGGCCCCAATGTGATGTTGGGTTATCTGTTGGTGGATAATCCGGGGGTCTTGGTGCCACCGAAAGATGGCTGGTATGATACCGGCGACATTGTAGAGGTTGACGAGGAGCGTTTTGTCACCATTATTGGTCGGGCCAAACGCTTTGCCAAGATAGCGGGCGAAATGGTTTCGCTAACGGCGACAGAGGGGGTTGTGGCGAGCCTGTGGCCGGATAGTCTCCATGCTGCGGTGTCGGTGCCCGATGACAAGAAGGGCGAACAGATCATCCTTGTGACAGATTGTACGGATGTGGACCGCAGTGCTATTTCAAAGAAGATCAAGGCGGAAGGTCTGCCCGATTTGATGCTGCCAAAAACCATCATGAAAGTGGATGAAATGCCTGTACTGGCGACTGGGAAAATCGACCATGTCAGCATCTGCCGAATGGTAGAAGGAAAACTGCTGTGATTATCTCACAGTGATAACCATAGATTTTAACGGGAATAAAACACAATAGGGGGACCATATGGGCCCAATTTTAAAAACGTTTTTCATCACATTTATATATTTATTAATGAGCAACATGATCGTTGCTGCCGATGTCTCAAAGGGATTTGAGGCTTATAATAACGAAGATTATGAGACAGCCTACAAGGAATTTTTGGTCGAAGCAGAGCAGGGTAATATGATTGCTCAAACCAATCTAGGCATCATGTATGATAATGGTCAAGGTGTTCTGCAGGATTATGAAGAAGCTGTGAAGTGGTATCGCTTAGCGGCTGAGCAAGGATATGCAGATGCTCAATCCAATCTTGGCACAATGTATGAACATGGTCAGGGCGTCCCTCAGGATTATGAAGAAGCTGTGTAATTATACCGCATGGCGGCTGAGCAAGGATATGCAAATGCTCAAACCAATCTAGGCATCATGTATGATAATGGTCAAGGTGTCCCTCAGGATTATGAAGAAGCTGTGAAATTATACCGCATGGCGGCTGAGCAAGGATATGCAGCGGCTCAATCCAATCTTGGTACGATGTATGAAAATGGTCAGGGCATCCCTCAGGATTATGAAGAAGCTGTGAAATTATACCGCATGGCGGCTGAGCAAGGATACGCATCGGCTCAATCCAACCTTGGTACGATGTATGAACATGGTCAGGGCGTCCCTCAGGATTATGAAGAAGCTGTGAAGTGGTATCGCATGGCGGCTGAACAAGGGAGTGCGATAGGTCAAACCAATCTAGGCATCATGTATGATAATGGCCAAGGTGTTCCGCGGGATTATGAAGAAGCTGTGAAGTGGTATCGCTTAGCTGCTGGTCAAGGGTACGCATCGGCTCAATCCAACCTTGGTACGATGTATGAACATGGTCAGGGCGTCCCTCAGGATTATGAAGAAGCTGCACAGTTGTACCAGTTGGCCTCAGAACAGAATTTTGCAACCGCTCAATCCAATCTTGGTGCTTTGTATTATTACGGCAAAGGGATAAGTAAGAATATTACTATGGCTCATATGTGGTTTGATATAGCGGGCTTAAATGGATATCAGCAGGGTGCCACTAATCGAGATATAATTGCCAAGGAAATGAAACTAAGGGAAGTCATGGTAGCTAAAAAATTAGCCCGTGATTGGATGAGTAAACATCAATAAATTGGCTATTTTACCGTAACCGTGCCAAGCATTTCAGGGTGGGGGCCGCAGCGGTAGGGGAAGTTACCTATCTCATCAAATGTCTGGGTGAAGCTTTCACCGGGGAAAAAATAATCTGGCTCCGCTGCACCGCTTTGTTCAAACCACACACTGTGATACTGCCGCTTCTCCACATTGAGCCAGACGATGGTATCACCCTTGTTGATGATAACTTCCGCCGGGATAAATTTGAATTTCAGGATGTCGACCTGAACGGTTTTTGGCTGTGCGGTAGCCGCACAGCCGCTAATGATTAAAACACTTAATATGGATAAGAATATCTTCATATTATTACTGCTTCGTTGCGTTCACCTCAGTGGTATCGTTATCAAACCCCAGCTTATAGCCTAAGGATACATGATGGAAGCGGGAATTGCTGTAATCATCATGGATGGCAAAACCAAAGTTATAGACCTGATCCTTGCTGAGGGAAATATCACCGGCTTGATCTGAAGTTAACTTGCGTTTCATGACCAGTGACCATGTTCCGGCTTTTAGGCTGGCTTCAAATTCAGTACCTTGTCCGCCAGTCATCACTCTTTCGGCGAAAATATGGCCATCTTCGGAAGTCTTTTCACCGGACTTATAACGGATCAGGTCAATATATTTACCCGATTCCATTTCAGCCTTCAGCGCATCCGCGTCTTTCAGCTTGTCCCAGCCGCCGCGCATCTTGCCGCGCCGGCCTTTAACTTCGATTTTGGTGCGGCTTTCCTTCAGGTATTTGCTGACCCCGTCACTGAAATCAAGCTGCGCGGCAAAGGGGCTGGCGCTCAGCTTATCTTTGTCCGGACTATGGGGCATATTATTGGCATCATGGTGGCAACTGCTCCAGCAACCGGCACGGTCAGCATATTCTACATCATCGGTGGACAGCATGATCGCCAGCTTCATGGGGTTGTCGGGGTCCATCTTGCCGCCGTCCACGAAGGGAACCGGCGCATGATCACCCTCGGCCCAGCTAAATCGCATATAGAGGTTTTCATCGTCATGGGTAGCTTCCACAGTAACGGGAATACTGCCGCGCTTGCCGGGAATGGGGCTGCTTTCGGCCTTCTCGCCAGTGACAATTTTCTGGCCCATATCAGCGGTTTCTTTGTCATGACAGGTGACACAGCGGTCATTGCCTTTATCAAAGGGCCGCGCACCACCATGATCTCGGCCATTCAAAACCCACTCGATAGAGGTTTCCCCCGGATAGAACAGGGTGATTTGACGGCTGGAGGCTTTGGTCCAGTCCACATTAATGGCGCTGGTTTTTTGTTGGTTGCTTTTGCCATTCTTGGCCTTGTAAAGCGCGAGAGCATCTTCAATTGCTGCGGTTGTCCGTCTGGCTTCGCTTGTCTTTGCTTCTGCCAGCGCCAGTTTTTCTGCCTCAGCATCGGCCGCATCTTTCTGGGCCACTCTTTTCATGCCTTCTACAAACATTTCCGGTACTTCCCGAATATATGCCGGATTTGGTTTTTCCAGCTCTTCAAGTTCTTCATCGGTGAGCAGGTGACGGACATTATTATGGGCGATGCCCTTATGACAATCGATACAGGTTTGCCCGGTTTTGAAGGCATTTAAATGCTGATTTCTGGCGCGGGGGGCCTGAAATTCCGGTTTCATATTATCAAAATGATGGCAGTTGCGACATTCACGGGAATCGGTGTCTTTCATGGTTTTCCAGACCCGCTTCGCCATGTCCAGTCGCTCGGCGTTAAATTTCTCTGGTGTATCAACGGTTCCCATGGCCTTGTGGTAAAGTTCGTTGGTGGCCTGAATCTTACGGGCTATCTTGTGAACCCACGGGTCGGGAACATGGCAATCGGGACAGCCGGCCTGAACCCCGGTGCGGTTGGCAAAATGAATTGTGGGCTTATATTCTTCGTAGACATTTTCTTCCATTTCATGACAACTGATACAGAATTCCAATGTATTTGTGGCTTCCATAGCCGTATTGAAACCACCCCAGAAAATTATTCCTGCAATAAAGAAAACGAAAGCTCCGGCAATGGTTGTGCCAAGCAATATCTTGCGGGAAAAAAAGCTTTTCTTGTTTAACGCTGATTTGGTCATTTTTAGGATGCTCTCATTTTAACAATATTATTGGGGCAAGGCATTACACCTTGCCCGCTTATGATTAAGTTTAAGTAACGTGGTTTACCCGGATAAAGACATTGAACTTACCAGTAGGTGTGGTCAGGCCTTTGATGCGGTGCTTTTCTTCCAAAGTCTTGGCATCATAGACAACGATCTCACCGGTTGGGTTGCTCGCATCTTTACGGTTCCAGACAGAAATCCATACTTCAGTACCGTCTTGGTTAAATTCCATGTGAAGGGCGGCTTTGCCATCTTCTTCAGTAACACGGATTGTTTTGACGATCTCGCGGGTTTCTTTGTCAATAACCTGAACGGATTGCTGAATTTCAGGCTCAGGATGTTTCAATTGATCAGCCCAGACATACTTGCTTGTTGGGTGTGTGCGGATGAAAACACCAGCACCATCTGTCTCAACTTCATAACACATTTTCCACGCCTGATCTGGATTACCCGCAGGATCATTACCCCAGACAGAAACCGTACCTTCACCAAGGTGAGTTGTAGCGCCGACCGGTCCGCATTTTGGATCAATCCAGTTTGCACCGGGGCCGGGGTGCGGCTTGGATGCAGTATCTATGATTTTTTCAAGTTTGCGGGTTACGGTGTCAATAACAACCATCTTGTTTGACGCATTGGCAGCAATCTGGAAATAACGACCTGTTCTGTCGAAGAAACCATCATGCAGGAACTTTGCAGTATCCATAGTGTCAATACGCAGGTTATCAAGGTCGCTGTAATCCACCTGCCACATCTGACCCAGTTCCTTCACAGAAACAAGAAATGTTGGCGCTAGTGGAGTGGTATAGATAGCAGCAACACGGGCTTCGTTGACATAATCGCCATCAACATTAACACCGCGTGTTGAAACCACTTTCAGCGGCTCCATGGTTTCCGCATCAAGAATAACAAAATGAGGCGGCCAGTATCCACCACCGATGACATATTTGCCATCGCCGGAAACGGCGACATCACGGGCATCATAAGCCATCTGTGTTTCGGCAACCAGCATCTTGTCCGGTGTTTGCCACAGGTCGATTTTGGTCATTTTACCATCACGGCCCTGGGTAAACCAGAAGCGGCCCCGAACATATTTGGGTTTCTCTGTCGCGTGGTGTTCTGTGGTTTTAAGCACATGAACCGCATAGCCCGTATCGATATGGGTGACGATTTCTTTTGTATCGCCATCAATGATAGCCACTTTGCCGGCATCACGTTCAATGACGATGAAGAAATTCTGCCAGTTACGGTCATGCTGGGGCTTTGTGGGGTAATCCTTTGGCTCCACATAGACTTTATGGCGTTCTTTCATCAAGGCCAGAGACATTTCCGGCGGTACAGGTGGTTCAAGCTGGATATAAGTGGCCAGCAGGGATATTTCTTCTTTGGAAAAAATATCATCAAAGTTGTTCATTCCGCCTTCGGTCCCATAGGTGAGAATTTTCTCAAGCCGGACCTGACCTAGTTTTTTTGTGGCGGCGGGGAGCAGGCTTTTACCCGTGGCCCCTTGACGTAAAACACCGTGGCAACCAGCACAACGCTGGAAATACATTGATTTTGCCTTATCGAAGTCTGCTTCTGACAGACTTGGTTCGGCGGCTGCGGTATTCATGCTGAATCCTGCAGTTAGTAGTCCTACTGCTACCCCAAGCGCGGGCAGGCTAAATTTATTCGTTTTCATCTTCCGTTCCCTCTTAATGACAAATGGAAATCCTAATGGGTCATACAATTCTAATGATGTACCCGAAATGAATGTTATGCCTCTGCACGGGAAAAACTTTGACCTAAGTCAAGGATTCTGGTCAGTTAGCCCTAAGGAAAAATTGCTTGACTGAGGTCAAGGATTGTGACGGAAATCAATCATAGAAATTAGAAATATTAAGTATTTTTGAAAGTTAGTGTCATGATTATTGAAAAAACCCTGTTGCCTGTTTTATGTTTCTCGTTCCTTACTGCCCCTGCTGCGTCCTTCGAGGGAATGGCCGCTACAGAGCTAGATACCCCTATGGATGAAATTGTGGTTTTCGCCCGCAAACGCCGCGAGAAGATACAGGATATTCCGGCATCAATTGGTGTTCTGTCTGCTGCTATGATTGAAGGTTCGGCAATTAGTGGCCTGAAGGACATAGCTGCTTTCACATCAAACTTTACCTATGACGAAGCCTTTGGCCGCAACAATTTACAGCGTCCGGTCATTCGGGGTATGTCCAATATACTTGGTGCCTCAAATGCGGGTTTTTTCATTGATGGTGTATATGTTTCGGGCGGCATGGCATCAACACCGCTATTTGACCTAGAGAGGGTAGAGGTGCTGAAAGGGCCGGGCAGTGCATTATATGGTCGGGCAACATTGGCGGGGGCGATTAATTATATCACAAAACGGCCCAAGGATGAGCTGGAGGGGCAAGTGTCCGCCCGTGCGGCAACGCATAATGAGTATGAACTTACCGCCCAAATTTCTGGCCCGTTGATTGAGGATAAGTTAGGATTTTCATTATCCGCGCGTCATTATGAATTTGGCGGAGAATATGAGAATACCGGCCCCGGTGGCGGCAAGGTTGGTCAGGAAAAAAGCCAGAGCATCGCAGGTGCGTTGGTCTTTAAACCAACTGATAATTTTGGAGCGTATCTTCGTGTGTTTTATCAAAAAGATGATGATGGTCATACGGCTAACGCTATCCAGCCAGCAGTAACGAATAATTGCTTTCTGGCGACCGGCGGATATTTCTGCGGGGAAATAAGCTCACCTGATTCTGTTGCGCTTAACCTGGATGTTTTTGATGATCCGGGCTTGGAGCGTGACATTTTCCGAACCAGTCTGATCATGGACTGGGAACAGGAAAAATTCCGTATTTCTTCCATATCTTCATATAGTAAAGACCAATTGCGCGATCAGAGGGACAACGATTTTGTGCCCATTGCAGCATTGGGCGGCGTCTTTCATGTATTGTCAGATACCGAAGTCAAAAGCTACTCTCAGGAGCTTAGAATAAATTCTAACGATGACGGACCTTTCCGTTGGTTTGTCGGCGGCTATTATTATTACGAGAATATAGATGATGTTCTGGAAGCCCCCTTTTCTGCGCGGCCTTCGGTTACGGTTTCTCCCGTAGAAAAGGTCAGCAATTACGCCATATTTGCATCCCTAGATTATGACCTTTCTGATAAGCTGACCGCAACATTAGAGATGCGCAGTAATTGGGATGAGATATCAATTGAGCCGGAATCCGGGGTGCAGTCACAAACTTTCAAAAGCACCACACCGCGCTTCGCCCTGAACTACAAGATTACACCGCAAGCCAGCATATATATGACCGTTGCCAAGGGCACAAAACCCGGTGGTTTTAACGGTGACTTATACGGAAGCAGAGTTCCCGAATCCGAACGGACAAGATTGGCTGATTTCCTGATCTACGCCGAGGAAAAGGTCTGGAATTATGAGGTTGGTGCAAAAACTAGTCTGTTGAATGGTAAGGCGAATTTCAACGTTGCTGCCTTCTACATTGACTGGACCGAGCAGCAGTTGACTACATCCTTTCCCGTGATCGGGCATCGCCGTGCGCGGCCCTTGATACATAATGCGGGCAAGACTGAAATATGGGGTTTTGAGGCGGAATTACAGGCCCGTCCAAATGATTATATAAAAAT
>DAOWHQ010000021.1:0-5119 GCA_030641355.1 Alphaproteobacteria bacterium | reverse complement strand
GTTGTGAATAAAGAAAAATTGCTGCGTGAGCTTATCGGTATACGTAAAAAACAGGTTGCCTGTGAAAGATCAGAAGTATCCATCGGGCTAAATTGCTTTGCCGCCTATGTGGGCGAGACAGCATCTGGCATGAAAGTGGCCGTAAGCACATCTATACCAGAAGAAAGATATGACGCAGAGAAAAGAAAATCTCTGACCTTGGGGATTCGGTATTTGGCGGACAGTATCAGGAGTAAAATCATATGACAAACCACATAATATGGCCTGAAAACATCCCCATAGTAGATGCACATCATCATTTTTGGAATATAGAAAAAAACATCTATCCGTGGCTACAGGAAAACCCGCCGCCGGAGTTGGTTTGCGGTGATATTACGCCCATTCGAAAAAATTATCTCGTTGATGATTTCAAGAATGATATCTGGGTACTGCCGGTTAAAAAGTCGGTGCATATCCAATGCGACTGGGACCCAAGCTATACCGTGGGAGAAACAAAATGGTTGCAAACAAAATCTGAAAGTACCGGATTTCCGACAGCTATGGTTGCTTTTGCGGAACTGCAAAATGACAAGGTAGAACATACATTAGAGGGTCATAGTCAATTTTCAAATACGCGTGGTATTCGCCAGATTTTAAATTGGCATGAAGATCCTGTTCTGACTTTCGGTGCGCCTAAAGGTATAATGAAAACAGAGGCATGGCGAAAAGGTTTTTCCCTGTTAAAGAAATATAATCTGTCTTTTGACTTGCAGATTTATCCCCATCAGATGAATGAAGCCGTAAAAATTGCTACTATGTTTCCTGATATTCAAATAATATTAAACCATTGTGGAATGCCTGTTGACCGCACTGCTGATGGCATTAACTATTGGCGAAAAGAAATAAAATTACTGGCGCGACACGAAAATATAGCTGTAAAAATTTCTGGCTTGGGCATGACTGATCATCAGTGGACTTTGGGATCAATCCGTCCATTTATTCTTGATGTTATTGATATATTCGGAACTGAACGCTGTATGTTTGCCAGCAACTTTCCCGTGGACAGGCTTTACGGTCGTTACAGTGTCCTTTGGCTCTCTTTTCTGGAAATAGTCAAAGATTTTAGTCTTGGTGAAAAACAAGCTCTTTTCCATGATAATGCGGATAGTATATACCGTCTCTCTGAGGTGAATTGAATGAATAGCTCACTCAATATGAAGGGAACATGGCTGGGGCGTGTTTGGAATGCTGTTGATGGTGGCCCAAGCGTAGTAACACTCCGGGATGGTCAGGTCATTGATATCACCTCAAAAGAAGCGCCGACGGTTCGGGATATCTGTGAAATGGATGATCCAGTCTCTTATGTGCGCTCTGTGACGGGTCAAATGCTCGGTACTGTGGAGGAAATTTCAGCAGCAAAGGTAAGTGACCTCAGCCATACTCATTTTCTGGCCCCTTGTGATCTGCAATCAATCAAGGCCTGCGGGGTGACATTTGCCAGTTCTATGGTCGAGCGGGTTATCGAGGAAAAAGCGTCCGGTGATCCGCAAAAGGCCGAGGCTATCCGCGCAAAGGTCAAGGCGGCGATCGGTGATAGTCTTCGAAATATTAAGGCGGGATCAGAACAGGCCGCAAGGGTCAAGAAAGAACTGATAGCCGCTGACTTATGGTCGCAATATCTTGAAGTGGGCATTGGCCCCGATGCAGAGGTCTTTTCCAAAGCACAAGTTTTATCATCCATAGGGACGGGCGGTGATGTGGGGTTGCACCCTATCTCAAAATGGAATAATCCAGAACCAGAAGTCGTTCTGACGGTCACGTCCAAAGGCAGAATTGTCGGGGCGACCCTTGGCAATGATGTTAATCTACGTGATATTGAGGGCCGATCTGCCCTGCTTCTATCAAAGGCCAAGGAGAATAATGCCTCCTGCGCCATTGGCCCCATGATCCGGCTATTCGACCCGTCATTCACCATGAATGATGTAAGATGTGCCGAGCTTGATATGCGGGTTGAAGGGCTGGACGGATTTATCTTGCAGGGTCACTCCTCCATGAAGGAAATCAGCCGCGACCCCGAAGAACTGGTGTGTCAAACCTTGGGCCGGCATCACCAATATCCAGACGGTATTATGTTGTTTCTGGGGACGCTATTTGCCCCGACACAGGATAGAGACATCCCCGGCGAAGGATTCACCCATAAAATGGGCGATATTGTTTCAATCTCAGCCCCCGGTTTCGGGATGCTGACAAATAGAGTTCAACTATCAACCGAATGTCCTGAATGGACCTTTGGTATCAGCCATTTCATGCGCAATCTTGCAAAGCGCGATCTAATTTAATCTTGAAGGAAAATCACTATGATAATCGGTAAACATCTCATTTCTGGCCAATGGGTCGACGGCGTGGATACATTCACAAACGCTCCAGCTCACGGGCCGGAACACACATTTTCTGTTGGCACAGAAGGACTGGTGGATGTCGCCGTTCAGGTCGCAGAAGAAGCCTTCTGGAGTTATGGTTATTCCAGTCGCGCTGATCGTGCTGCCTTTCTGAACAAGATTGCGGACGAGATTGATGCCCGCGGCGATGCCATAACCGAGATCGGCACGCAGGAGACCGGACTTCCCGAGGCGCGGCTCATAGGTGAACGTGGTCGCACAGTGGGTCAATTACGTATGTTTGCCAGCCATATAGAGCAGGGCGACTGCTTGGATCGCCGCTTTGATGAAGCATTACCAGATCGCGCACCGATGCCAAGACCAGACCTGCGCCTAATGCAGCGGCCCATCGGTCCCGTTGCTGTGTTCGGGGCATCCAATTTTCCATTGGCTTTTTCCACCGCAGGCGGCGATACGGCTGCGGCACTGGCGGCGGGTTGTCCGGTGGTGGTTAAGGGCCATTCGGCTCACCCCGGAACAAGCGATATTGTGGCACAGGCCATTGATGCTGCCATTAAATCTGTGGGTATCCACCCCGGTGTATTCTCTCTTGTACAAGGGGGGAGCCTTGTTGTTGGGCAGTCTTTGGTGCAACATCCTTTGATCAAAGCTGTTGGTTTTACCGGCTCCCTCGGTGGTGGCAGGGCTTTGTTTGATCTCTGTGCCGCGCGGCCTGAGCCTATTCCCTTTTACGGTGAACTTGGTTCTGTAAATCCCATGTTTATCCTGCCCGAAGCATTGTCTGCAAGGGGAAAGGATATTGCTCAGGGATGGGCGGGTTCCTTGACGATGGGAGCTGGGCAATTCTGCACCAATCCGGGTATTGCGGTTCTTATTGCGGGGGCGGATACTGATGCTTTCATGACAACAGCCGCTGCAGCTCTGGAACAGGTTGATGCACAGGTTATGCTGACCGATGGTATTGCCGATTCATACCGTTCAGGAAGTGACCATATGGGCGGGGCGAAAGGTGTGCGGATGCTGATGAATACCGCTTGTGACCTTCGGGCTGTTGGCCCCCGTCTTTTTGCTACTACGGGACAGGAATGGCTAGCTAATGAGGCTCTTGGCGAAGAGGTTTTTGGTCCGCTTGGTCTGGCTGTTGTTGTACAGGATGGTGATGAAATGATAGCGGTGGCAAAAAAGCTTCAGGGGCAATTGACTTGTACACTTCACATGGATTCAGGTGATACTGATGCCGCACAGAAACTCATGCCTATCCTTGAGCGCAAAGCGGGCAGGATTCTGGCCAACGGGTTTCCCACGGGGGTTGAGGTCAGTGATACCATGGTTCATGGCGGCCCCTATCCGGCTTCGACCAACTTCGGGGCCACATCGGTCGGTTCAATGTCAATCCGCAGATTCCAGCGTCCAGTATGCTATCAAAACATCCCGGAAAATATCCTGCCCGATGATTTAAGATGAAGGCTTAATTTCAATACCACCTTTGCGGAGACCGTCCAACCATAGTTTTGCTTCGGCAATATTATGGGGGGCGGATTGCACACCAGAATCCAGCCGACCTTCCATAAGGGCGTTGGCGGCCTCTGCTACGGTGAGGGAGACACAGGTCGCCATGGCGGATTGCCACCCGTTGCCTGTGCTATCAAGGGAGAGGGCGTTTTGCCATATCTTGCCATCCGGTGAGGTGGCGGTGAGGGACGCATGGAGTATGACCCGGTCACATTCGCCATCTTCATATTGATGATCCTGCCATAATTGGTCGGACAGTTTTTTCAGGTCTTGGGGCTTGGCATCTTCAAGGATAGAGAAGATGTCTTTCCACGCCTTCTTCCAACCGGAAAGGCGAATAGTTCCCCGGACGAAGTTTCTAAGGTTACTTTCCTCGCCCAGTCCATATTCCGCAATATAGGGCAGGCTGTTGCGATTGGCATAGACCTCAAAATTTTCTCCATTCAGCGAAAGCTCCGAGACATCCTGCCATGCTTTTGCAACGGTATGTTCTTTTCCATCCTTGATCAGCTTCGCCGGATTTATCAGAGCGGTTAACACACCGAGAGGAGTCCAGCTAAATTTATAGGTAAAGGGCGTATGTTCGACCGGAAAGCCGCCGCAATAGGAAATAAAGTCGATGACATAGCCTTTATCCAGCATACCGGCTTTTCGGGCGGCATCCACCAGTATATGGGTCAGAAGGTGATCAATGCCCGGATCAAGCCCGACCTCATTGACAATAGACAGGCCGTTCGCCACCGCCTCATCATTCAGCGCAATCATATCATCGGTTAGATAACTGGACGTAACCATATGACATTTTTCAGCTAAGGCGAGTTTTGCCATGCGAACATGAAAGATTGCGGGTAACATGGAAATTATTATATCATCAGGGTTGAGTGCCGCGCAAAATTCGCTCCGTGAGGTGTCATCATCAAGATTTAATTGACAGATGGCTAATTTTCCATCCGGTGCCACATACTCTTTCAAGGCGTTCGCCCTGTCGAGCATCATATCCCAAACTGTTATTTGTCCCCATTTTTCTGTGAGGGCGATGATACCCGGTCCCGAGGCCAGTCCAGCGCCGATCCAATGTATGGCCGGACCAGAAGATGAAGATAGTGATGGCATATAGGTTCCTTTTTATCAGGCGACGTTATTTTTGTATAACTCTTGTGGATCATATTCCATCAGGGCAACGGCTTTGTCAAAGCTATCCTGAGCGGCAAGCCATACAGGGACATGGT
>DAOWHQ010000280.1:0-7440 GCA_030641355.1 Alphaproteobacteria bacterium | reverse complement strand
CTCATTTTTGAATTTACCTGGAGATTTTGCCGCTCCCCGGCCAAAAGAAAGTAGCTTTTGATGAATGCCTTTTATGAGCGATTGCGAAAGAGGATAACCATCGTTCATTGCGTTTTGTGCAGATTTTAATGCTCTTTGATATAAGATAGTTTCAATAACCTCATGTCTTACATTGCTTCCTTCGATAGCCCCTTCTTCGTGGTCCGCTTCGTACTTAAGAATTTCATCTATCGTACTTATGGTTCCTTCCATTCTGGACGAAATAACAGCTTCCTGATTTCTTAAAGGGGCTAGTAATATTTCGCTGTTATGCATATTTTTGAGCATTTGATCATAACGTGCTATGGCGTCTGTTGCATTGATGAGGGCAGGGATAAATTTTTCGTAGTTCAATGTTTTGGGCGGAAATTGATCGTAATGATAGTGAACAGCATTTTCTATATTGAGTTTCATGTTTTGATTCATCAAGTTGTGAAATTTATGATTATTTTTTGTAATCATATCAAAAGTTTGTTGATTGTCAATATTTGTGAATTTTGAATGACTAGGTGATTAGTGGTTCATATATGTGTATTTTTGATACCCAAACAAATCAGATGTTAAAATTTTTATGTCAAATCTCTTTGAGTATCACTTTTTAGTGTTTTTGATATACAAACTATTTTCATCTAAAAATATTCATATCAAATATCTTGACTTTATCCCTCGCTTTTGATTCTTTATGGTTATGATATTCAGATTTTTCCTAGTTGTTTTAATTATGTTGGGGCTTTTGGGGGGCTGTGCGACGCGCCCTCCGAGCAACATTAATGACAGCTGCTCAATCTTCAAAGAGAAAAGCGGCTGGTATAAGGCTATGCGTTCTGTTCAGAAACGCTATGGCACGCCGATCCATGTGCAGCTTGCCATCATCAAGCAGGAATCCAGCTTCAAACATAATGCCAAGACTGAACGTACCCATATCTTCTGGGTTATCCCCTGGGGTCGTAAGTCAACGGCCTATGGCTATGCACAGGTTAAGGACGGTACATGGGACTGGTACAAGAAGAAAACCGGCAACAGGGGCGCGGATCGGGATAATTTTGGTGATGCGGTGGATTTCATCGGCTGGTATACGACTGTCAGCCAGAAAACGCTGGGCATTTCTAAATGGGATGCGGAGAAACAATATCTGGCCTATCACGAAGGTCACGGCGGTTACAAGCGCGGGACATTCCGCAAAAAAGCTTGGCTGATGGATGTGGCGCGGAAGGTTAAACGCAACAGTATGACCTATGCCGCCCAACTGAAAAAATGCGAAGGTAGCCTCGATCGCGGTTTCTGGCTCTGGCCTTTTTAGAACCTTTTGTGCTTAAGCACAAAAGGTTCTAGATTTATTGTTTCTCAAAAGAATATTCGCGCTCGACCTTGGCGATGCGGGTGGTATAACTTTTATACCATTTTTTCCGGCCTAGTTCTTGTGCGGTGATATGATCTGCGACCGCTTTCCATGCTTTGATGCTGTCCAGATCCTTCCAGTAAGATACCGAAATTCCATTATCCCCCTCATTGACGCTTTCAAAGCCAAGACAGCCGGGGTGCTTTAGCCCCAGATCCATCATATGCTCAACAGTCTGGGCATAGCCGTCATTATTATCTGTCCGCACACTGGAAAAAATCACAGCATAATAGGGTAGAGATGGTTTTTCGCTCATAGTTTTATCCCTTTTTATAGCTGGTGCTTAAACTCTCTGGTTTAGTTTATACAATATCAATTGCCGCGAATGACATAGATATTAAAAATGTTTTTGTGACAAGCTATACATAATATTATAAGGTACCATAATACAGTTGTTGATTATTATTAAGGAAAATGCTGACTTAGGAGTATTCCTTAATGTGTAGTTATAGTAATAATAAAAATATTGAGAGTAAATATGTATAAGAACCCTTTTGGTATATTGCGTATACTTATCATAGATGATCAAGGGTCCATGCGTTCAATCATCCGCGCCCTACTTAATAGTAACGGTATGCATTTAGTTGCCGAAGCAAGTGAAGGCGGGGAAGCCCTCAAGATAATGGCAAGAGAGAAAAAATCACTGGATGTTGTGATCTGCGACTTGCATATGAAGGGCATGGATGGATTGGCCTTTTGCCAGAAAGTGCGCCTGTCTAAGGACCCACGCATAAAGGATGTTAAAATCATTGTGCTTACGGGTGATAAAGATACCTTTATCCACGGGGTCTCCACTCAAGTTGGAGCGGTGAGTGTTTTATCAAAGCCCGTTACGGCTGATGAATTAAAAATAGAAATAGCAAAAGCGGTTGATATTGAGTTATAATTATACGTAACCTTCTGTCTCATATAGCTTAGTCAAGCAGTGCAATAAGGCCCGATAGTGATTGTTCGTTAGTTTTTTTCATAATATTTTCCCAGCATTGTTCACTTTTTATTGTGCATAGAAATCTTGCATTTTTCCCTAGCAAAGGTGATATAGAGTGTCATGTATAAGCTAAAGGAAATTGCATAATGTCTATCTGGTCTTCAATTATAGGTGGCGCTGCGGGTGGCGCAATATTGGGTGGCCCAATTGGCGCAATTATAGGGGCAATGGCTGGTCATTATATTGGCCGAAAGATGGGTGATGGGGTAGGGGTCGCCACGGATCAGATTACATTTACCGTCGGTGTTATCGCCTTGAGCGCTAAAATGGCGAAGGCTGATGGGCATGTAAGCCGGGAAGAAATTGATGCTTTCAGGCAGGCCTTTAAAGTACCCGAAGGCGAGATCAAAAATGTTGCCAGGATTTTTAATCTGGCGAAACAGGAAGCCACCGGCTTCGAACCCTATGCTCGTCAATTGGCAAACTTGTTTCAAGATAAGCCCGCCATGCTTGAGGAGTTGCTGTGTATTTTGTTTCATATTGCCCGTGCTGATAATGTGATCCATCCGGCAGAGCTGGCATTTCTTGAAAAAGTCTCTGGTATATTTGGCTTTACAACCGCCGAATTTGGCCGGATCAAGGCGGAAAACCTTGGGCCTGATAAGGGTGATCCCTACACAATTCTAGGTGTCACGCGGGAGGCAACCGACAAAGAAATAAAATCTGCCTACCGGAAATTGATCAAGGAACACCATCCAGACCTTCTGGCTTCGCAAGGGTTGCCACAGGAGTTTATCGAAGTGGCCAATGAAAAACTGTCGGTGATTAATGTGGCTTACGATCGCATAGAAAAAGAACGGGGTATGAAATAACCATGCCTGCTCATCACATTCTGTTTGCTTTTATTGTCTCTTTTGTCTGGGGCGTTAATTTTGTTGTGATGAAAATTGGTCTGGATTACCTGTCCCCCTTTCTTTTTGTGACTATGCGTTTTTCCATCGTGCTTATCATGCTGTTTCCCTGGATACGATTGGTCAAAGGTTATATGTGGATGATTTTGGCCGTTGCCCTCTGTCTCGGCGGCCTTCATTTCGCCCTTGTTATCATGGGATTGGACATGGCCGAAAATGTTACCTCAATCATTATCATTGTGCAGATGCATGTGCCATTGACCCTGATTTTGGCGCATTTTTTCTTGCGGGAAAAATTAAGTTATTGGCGCGGCAGTGGCATATTAATTGCCTTTATAGGCATATTGGTTATCACGTTTGACCCCGCAATCGTAAATGAGCGAATTGCCATTATTATAATTTTTACTGCGACGTTACTCTATTCCATCGGCGCAATTTTGATGCGAAAACTTAAGAATGTGGGGGTTTTTAATTTGCAGGGTTGGGTCGCCGTTTTTGCTATCCCTATCTTGCTCAGCCTGTCTCTGCAATGGGAAACGGGGCAGATCGACCAAGTTTTCAGCATGGACAGGACAGGCTGGAGCGCCCTGCTCTATACGGCGGTTCTATCCTCTGTGGTTGGATATGGCGGCATGAATTTCCTGCTGAAACATCATGCCGTGACGTTGATTGCGCCTATATTCCTCAGTACGCCAATATTTGCCACATTAGCCGCCATTCTTATTTTTGACGAAGCGTTGACTTTGCGATTCCTGATCGGCGCCGGGCTAACCCTGATTGGGCTGGCGGTGATTCATATGCGGGACTGGTGGAAAAAACGACAGGTGGTCAGGGAGTTGTTGCCGTGATTAATGCCCCTTCGCCAAATTTTGATGATCGCCCGGATGGGGCAAAGATTAAATATCTGATCCTGCATTATACTGGTATGGCAACGGGGGAGGAGGCCTTAGATAGGCTATGTGACAGCAAATCAAAGGTTAGTTCACATTATCTGATAGAGGAAGACGGACGGATATTTACTCTGGTACCAGAGACAAAACGCGCATGGCATGCGGGTATCTCAGCATGGGAGGATGACCGCAATATTAACGGCATTTCCATCGGTATTGAGATGGTAAATCCGGGGCATGACAGTCCGGGTTATAAAGGAAATTACCGCCCTTTTCCGGCTGTGCAAATGGCTGCATTGATAGGGCTTTGTCAGGACATTCTGTCTCGCCATGATATCATGCCGTGCTATGTTCTGGGACATTCCGACGTGGCTCCGGATCGCAAGTGTGACCCGGGTGAATTATTCGACTGGCAATTGCTGGCTTCAGTGGGAATCGGAATTTGGCCATCTGGTAATGTAAAAATACACACGGATGAGTCGTTTAATAAAGTTGTTTTTCAGCAAAAATTGGTAAAATACGGATATAAAATAAAAATAACTGACACTCATGATCATCAGACATCTGATGTCATTCGTGCTTTCCAGAGACATTTCCGGCCCGCAGATGTTAGCGGGATATTAGATAAGGAATGTTGGGTTATTTTGGAAGACCTGTTGAGCGCCAAATAAAATTATTGAGATGATTCAAGGGTTTCACTGGTGTGGCTGGCTTTAGAGGTGTCTGGCAGCAGACCTTTTGGCAGGGTTTTCAGGGTCTTCTCGGTATTAGGGCCAGCGGGGCCATGTTCAAAAATATACTCATCATCGCCAGAGCATCCTGTGGTAAAACTGATGAGTAATCCAATGAATAGCAATGTTGCAATTTTATCTCTAATCATATATTTATATCCATAGGGTTTTTTTGTATATTTATTGTATTTATGTGATGTTCCTGACTTATACTCTGAAGGCTATAAGCGGGTCAATTTTATTAAAAAATTATTATTGCAATTAATTTTTATCAATATTTTATACTTGAAATGCGATCAATATATTGGCCGTTATAGTGAGCAGGGGAGTCATTAATGTCCGTATCATCTTCAAAAAATGACGCGAAAAAAGTCAGCAATATAAAAAAAGGCCTGCAATGTATGCGGGCGAATAAAAGGCGGACTGTTGTCTGGCCAGCGACTTTGTACGTGGGAGAGTTCGAATTTAAGTCAATGCTTTATGATATTTCTCTTGGTGGTGTCCGGTTGAAATTACCATTGCCATTGGCTAGAGGAACGGAGGCTACGGTTAAAATCAAGCATAAGGTCATTATGAATACCAGAGTAGTCTGGTGTGCCGGGGAATTTATGGGCTTAAAATTTGTTGATCCTGTTGATGAGACAAAAAAATTGCTCGGAGAATTGTCAAAAGGTCTTAAATGATCAGGATATGATCTGGGCATGACCTTGTTATGGCCTGGGGGCAAAGACTTTTATTTTTTCCTGTTTTTTATCTCTAAATTATATTATCACCATCCTATCCAGATGGTCGGATGGCTGCTGCTGTATTTATACAGGAGAGGAAAGTCCGGGCACCACGGAAGAACGGTGCCGGTTAATGGCCGGCGAAGGTGACTTCAGGGAAAGTGCCACAGAAAGCAAACCGCCTAATTTTATTGGGTAAGGGTGAAAGGGTGCGGTAAGAGCGCACCGCCCCGTTGGTAACAGCGGGGGCAGGGTAAACCCCACCGGGTGCAAAATCGAATAGGAATGTCAGCCTTCGCAAGAGGGCAGCCCTTCTTCCGGGGTGTCATTCGGGTAGATTGCAGGAGGGTGCTGGCAACAGCATCCCTAGATGAATGGTCATCCATCTGATGCGCCTTGGCACATCAGGGGACAGAACCCGGCTTACAGACCATCTGGATAATTTATTTATTGGGATAAGAAAAAATAAATGATCGATATTTACGCGGGGAAAACAGCCTTAAAGACACTTCAGGCAGAAGGGTTTAAGCCGGATCTTTTCACAAGTTTTCTGGGGGCGAGTGGCG
Organism: Alphaproteobacteria bacterium; assembly: GCA_030641355.1. Taxonomy (GTDB): domain Bacteria; phylum Pseudomonadota; class Alphaproteobacteria; order Sphingomonadales; family Emcibacteraceae; genus Paremcibacter. Next base: position 1,251 of record DAOWHQ010000280.1, on the reverse strand, counting down.
GGCCAAAATGGTTTTCGCTCTTTGGGCTGGACAAATATATATTTGGCGAGTTTTTCAAAAACAGAAATGCGCCGCTTAATATAATCGGGTCAAGTGCCGGATCGTTCCGGGCCGCCTGTTTTGCTCAGAAAGACCCCGTAGCCGCCATTGAAAGGCTGGCAAAAAAATACGCTGAAACGGTATATGCTGATAAGGTTGGCCCCCGGGAGATTACCCAGAGTGCCAGAGAACTTCTGGACATATTATTTGGCTCGACCGGGGTTCAGGAGATCATTGATAATCCGATTTTTAAAGCTCATTTCATCGTAGCTAAATCAAAAGGGTTTACCGTCAGTGAGAATAAGATAATTCAAGGTGCGGGGTTGCTGTCCAGCTATATTCTAAATCGCATAAACCGGAAATTGTTAACATCACAATTCGACCGCTATATTTATCAGCCACAGGACAGCAGCTTGGATATTTCTGATCCGTGTGATTTCAAGACCCAGAAGATATTTTTTACTGAAGAAAATATCAAACAGGCTTTGTTGGCGTCAGGCTCCATTCCCATGGTAATGGAGGGTATTAAAAATATCCCCAATTCCCCGGATGGTATCTACCGTGATGGCGGCCTTATTGATTATCATTTTGATTTCATGATAGAGGGTGAAGGCCTGACCCTCTACCCTCATTTTAATCCTAATCCCAGGGCGGGGTGGTTTGATAAAAAACTAGCCCGCAGGGTGTCGTCGAAAAATTACGATAAAATCGTTATGATCTGTCCATCGCAAAGGTTCATTCACTCGCTGCCTTACCAGAAAATTCCAGACAGGTCGGATTTTAAGAACATGGAAGCAGGACAAAGAATTAAATATTGGAAAACAGTTTTATCTGAGACAGACAAACTGAGCGAAAGTTTCACGGATTTTTTATCATCGGAAGATATGACAGGTATAAAGCTGTTTAAGCCTTAATATCTCCGACCCACAGGTTTTACGAAATCATATTCTTTTATTTCAACGATCTTGTCGATGACAAACCCCTTGCGTTCGGGGTGGCGTTTTTGAACCTGCTGGATAGCACCCGCTTCGGATTCTGCTTCATAGGTAAGGAAATGTAAATGCGCCCAATCACGGGCAAAATTCGGATGATCCTTATTTTCTCTGTCCAGTTCGCGAACTTGCTGGTTGTATATGGAGACCTCAAAGCGCTTTAAATCGTTATTCATGGAACTTAAGCTTTCTAGCATTGGTAAAAAATATACTGTGATTT
>DAOWHQ010000281.1:0-17239 GCA_030641355.1 Alphaproteobacteria bacterium | reverse complement strand
TTCCACATAATAAGACCCCGCCAGAGGATCAACCGTCTCGCACATACCCATTTCCTCGATCAGCATCTGCATGGTACGCAGTGAGATACGCTGAGCATATTCAGATGGAATAGTATAGGCCTCATCATAACAGCATAGCGCCATAGTCTGCGCGCCGGACAATGCACTAATCAGGGCATAATAAGCCCCGCGCACGATGTTATTTTCCGGCTGTTCAATGGTCAGACCACCACCACCACCGGCGGCAATCATGCGAAGCCACATGGATTTGGGGTCTTTAGCGCCGTAATCTTCCTTGATAATCTTAGCCCACAGTCCACGACCCGCACGGAATTTTGCCACCTGCTCAAACAGATTGCCAAAAATATTGAAGTTATAGCTTAAGCGTCCGGCGAATTCATCAATATGAAGGCCGCGCTTTAACATATCATCAGCATAAGCCTTGGCGATGCAGAAAGCATAGGCCATTTCCTGTTCCGGTGTCGCCCCGCTTTCACGGATATGGTAACCGCAAACGCTGACAGGACTGTATTTCGGCGCATTTTTAGCGCAATATTCAATGGTATCACCCACCAGTTTAATCGAAGGTTCTACGGGGAAAATCCAGGTGCCGCGCCCGATAAATTCTTTCAGAATATCATTCTGGGCTGTGCCGCGCATTTTTTTAACGTCATAACCGCGCTTTTCCGCCATGGCCAGATACATGGCAATCAGGATAGCTGCCGAACCGTTAATGGTCAGGGACACAGTAATCTTCTCAAGATCAATACCGTCAAAAGCAATCTCGAAATCGCGCAGGGTATCAACCGCCATTCCCACGCGTCCCACTTCGCCTTCGGCCATGGGATCGTCCGTATCAAGGCCGGTCTGCGTCGGCAGGTCAAAGGCCACATTAAGCCCCGTCTGCCCATTTTCGATAAGATAATGAAACCGCTCGTTGGTGTCCTTGGCATTGGCAAAGCCGGTATATTGCCGCATGGTCCAGGGACGCTTGCGGTACATTTCTTTATGGATGCCGCGCGTGAAAGGATATTCACCGGGAAGGCCAACCATCTCAACCCCGCCGGAGTTATCAACGTCTTCCTGAGTATAGAGTGCTTTAACCTCTAAGCCGGATTCATTAGTAATTTTATCTTCGGTCATATTTCTACTCTCTATGCCAATTGCCGATAGCGGCTCTTGATGTAATCAATAATATCATCGAATTGACTACCCGTTGGAAAGATGGCATCCAGCCCCATGCCTTTCAGTTCTTCATGATCTTTGACCGGAACATTCCCGCCAATGATCCACAGCTTGTCTTCCAGATCATATTCTTTCAGCAGTGGTTTTAATTTCTCACAAAATGGAATGTGAGAACCCGCCATACTGGAAAGCCCGATGACATCAACATTTTCATTTGAGGCCGCTTCGGCGATCTGGCGTGGTGTTTTGCGCAGGCCGGTATAAATTACTTCAAACCCCGCATCCATCATGGCACGTACGACCACTTTCGCGCCGTGATCGTGACCATCAAGGCCCGGCTTGCCCATAAGGACACGTATTTTATTTTCATTCATGAACTTAGTCCCTTAGCTATGGTCAATTTCAATATTTCGCTGGTACCGCCGCCGATCAAAGTAAAGCGTACGTCCCTTAAGAATCTCTGCACCGGATATTCCATGGCAAACCCATATGACGCCAATACCCTTGCCGCCTTATCACAGATAGATGCGGCGGCTTCGGTGGCAAATAATTTTGCCATGGCGGCCTGTTGCAGGTGCGGCTTGTCACAGGTTTTAAGCCATGCGGCATAATGAACGATATGTGTTGCAGCCTCAAGGTCGGTAGCCATTTCCGCAAGCTTCAACTGGATCGCCTGAAAACGGTTAATCGGCTTGCCGAACTGCTTGCGTTCGGCGGCATATTTAATTGCTTCATCCAAAGCGGCCTGCGCCACCCCAAGGCCCATAGAGCCTGTGATGATGCGTATTTCCGCCAATACGGTTTTCAGATGCTGACCCCCGTCGCCATATTCTTTACTTAAGCGGTGGCTATCAGGAATGAAACAATCCTGAAAAGCAACCTCAGATGTCGGTAAGGCCCAGACGCCCATCTTCTCAATGGCACGGCCCACATGAAGGCCCTTAAAATCTTTCTCCACCAGAAATATAGTCAGCTTCATATCCGGCCCGGCCTTGGCAAAGACGGTAAAAAAGTCCGCCATCGGCGCCGCCGTCACCCACATTTTCTGACCATTGAGCAGATAACCGCCATCAACTTTTTTCGCATTGGTGGTGATGCCCATCAGATCACTGCCCGCATTGGGTTCTGTCATACAGATCGCACCGATTTTCTCGCCGCGTAATGCCGGTTTGAACAGGCGCTCCATAATATCGTCATTGCCCAGCAGATGCAGAAAATTTGTCCCCATCAGGGACTGCATGGCAACGCAGCCCGCCAATGACATGGAGCCACGGGAAACTTCCCGAAGCGCCAGACAAAGGGCCAGAAGGTCCAGATTGCTGCCGCCCACTTCTTCGGGATAGCGCATACCGAAAAAGCCAAGGTCACCCAGCTCGCGAAATAATTCGTAAGGATATTCATGGGCTTCATCAATGGCTTCCGCATTTGGGATAATGCGCTCGTCACAAAAACGGGCGAAGGTTTCCTTGATCAAGCGGTGATCTTCTGATAGTTCAAAGTCCATATCGTCTACTCCGCCACAAACCCGTAAAGTTCGGCTGCTTTTTCAGCAGAAATAATTTCATCGCGAATTTCACGGGCTAACGCATCGCGGTCACGTTCGTTAGGACGACCATATCCGCCGCCGCCGCCGGCGATCTGGTAATAGATTGTATCTTTCGGCACATTTTCGATCAGATCTTTATTATTGGGAATTACCTCTGTACCGTCAGGATAAGTCATTTTGATCAGGTTCAGATTACCACCGCCGCCGCCAAATAAACCAAATGACGGTTCAAAATCACCATCACCAAAGGTTACAATCTGGGTATCCTCGGAGCCGATTTTATATATGGTTTCAGTACCCAGACCACCGCGCCATCTTCCGGCACCGGCACTATCGGTATAATATTCATGCTTGATCAGAGTATGGGGCGTTTGTTGTTCAAACATCTCGTAATCCTGATCCAATATGCCGCCAGACGCATCAATCATACCGATATGATCGTAACCGTCGGTGCCATCCATGGCCCCCGATCCGCCCTTCATACCCATGAAGAAAATATCCACATATGTATCGTCCTTTTCCGCATCCTCGCCCGTGGACAGGGAACAGAGCAGATTATTCCACCCCGCCGTTACCTTGCTGGGCATCACTGGCGATAAAGCCCGAATGATGGCATCCGCATTAGGCGGGCACAGGTGATTGCCGAAGGTGGTCGCTTTAGGATAAGAGGCATTGAGAATTTTGCCCTCAGGAATCAGGATATTTATCGGTTCCACCATGCCCTGATTATGGGGAATATCGGGATTGACCATCTGTAAGAAAGTCAGGATGGTTGCTGATGCGCTTGAAGTATAAGTGCCGTTGACGAACCCGTCTGTCTGGGCGTCGGTATCCTCATAGTCAAAGGTGATCTTTTCATCCTCAACTGTGATCTCGACCCGAATGGTAAATTCGCTGCCCGGATGGCGGCCATCATAAAAGACCTTGCCTTCGCCTTTATAGACCCCGTTGGGGACTTTACGAATTTCCGCTTCCATCATTTTTTTGGTGGCCTCAAATAGAGCCAACTTGTGGTTCTGATAACTTTCCAGACCATATTTGCCGACCAAGTCCAGCATCCGCCGTGCGCCAATGGTGCAGGCGCCCATCTGGGCCTTCATATCATGCTGTACGATGTCAAACCGGATATTGGCAAAGATCAGATTCCAGATGTCTTTACGCAATTTTCCGCCTTCGACCACTTTGATCGGCGGAATACGCAGGGCTTCCTGCCAGACCTCGGTTGCGTTGGGGTTATAGCCACCGGCCACATTGCCACCGATATCGGCCTGATGGCCTTTCACAGCTGACCATGCCACAAGCTCGCCCTCAAAAAAGATCGGCTTGTAAACTGCCACGTCGTTATTCTGATTACCCATGGAGAAAACATCATTATGGAAAAACACATCGCCGTCGTTGATGTCGCCTTTGTAATATTCGATGATATATTTGCATACCGGCGCCAGTGAGAAGGCCAGAATGGGCAGATTTTCCATCTGTTCCAGCATATTGCCCTCGCCATCATAAAGCCCCGTGACAAAATCCTTGGCTTCGCACAGGATCGGCGAACGGGTGGATTGCTGAACAGAAATGCTCATTTCATCGGCTATGGATTTAAATGCGCGCGCATATACGGACAGTAAAATAGGGTCTATCTTGCTCATGAGCTTTCTCCTTCGAGTAGGGATGCCACCAAATCAGTTCGGTCTTTGCGGTACAGGGCAAAAGAGCCATATTTATCGACCACACAATTAAAGGTTCCGCCAACGAAGATCGCCGTTGTCACCTGTTCGATCATGGCGGGGCCAACCACATGATTACCATGCACCATTTTATGGCCGTCATAAACATTTACAGTCCGAAACTCTTTTTCTTCCGACAGATATACAGATCGTTCGCCTTTGATAGCGTGGGCGCAATCGGCACCGGATTTAGCCTCGGTGCGGAAGCTTGGTTTTGCCACCTCACCCACTGACTGCACCCGCACATTGATCACCTCTACCGGTGCATCCGCATCATCTTCCAGAGAATAGCCAAACAGGCGGTTATGCTCGGTATGGAAGGCAGATGTTATGGCATCCCCGTCATTACTTTCAAGCTGTTCCTGAGTAACTTCCACGGAGACTTCATGATATTGGCGCAGGTAACGACAATCAAGTTTGATGATCGTGCTGCGACGATCTTCGGGTATTTTTTCTTCGCCAAGCAGATCATTACCTTCTGTCACCATGCTTGAAATTATATCATTAAGCGATGCCCAGTCCATACTGTCAAACCGGCTGACGAAGGTGCGGACAAAATCATGGCGCAGATCAGACATCAACATACCCGCAGCACACAAGATAGAGGATTCGCGGGGGATAATCTGAAACGGAATCTGCAATTCCTCGCAGATCAGGCAACTATGAGTTGGCCCTGCACCACCCGCTACTACAAGCGGAAATTCACGGGGGTCAAACCCGCGCTTGATGGTAATTTCCCGAATTCCCTGAGCCATATTCATGCAGGCAATGCGGTACATACCCGCCGCCGCATCTTCAATGCTCAGGCCCATAGGAATCGCCACATATTCTTCGATGGCATCACGGGCCGCTTGCAGGTCGAGCTTCATACTACCGCCGGCAAAAAAGTCCGGATCAAGATACCCCAATACCAGATTGGCATCCGTGCAGGCGGGCTTCTTGCCGCCTTTGCTGTAGCTAGCCGGGCCCGGAGCCGCGCCGGCACTTTCCGGCCCCATGCGCAACAGACCACCTTCGTCGATCCAGCCGACGGAACCGCCACCCGCGCCAATGGTATGAATACCAAGCATGGGCAGGGCCAGACGGCGGCGATCAATCTCGCCTTCATTGACCACTACGGGGCTACCGACCACCAGGGCCGCTTCAAAACTTGTGCCGCCCATATCGACCACAATACAATTATCCTGATCATGAGCCTTAACATATTGCAGACCCGCACCCGGTCCCGCCGCAGGGCCAGACAACAGGGTCAGAGCGGCTTTTTCCTTGGCGGTTTCCGGTGTCATCACCCCGCCATTGGATTGCATGATCAACAGGATACCCTTGAAATCAATGTCCTTAAGACGAACCAGAAGCTGATTGACATAATGGTTCAAAATGGGGCCGATATAGCTGTTCAGTGCCGTGGTGCTGACCCGCTCATAAAAACGGATGGACGGTAGCAGTTCCGATGATACGGTAAGATACGCTTCCGGCATCAGTTCCCGCACCAGTTCCGCCGCCTGTTGTTCCTGCTCACCGTTGGCAAAGCTGTTCATGAAACAGATGGCAACCGCCTTGACGTCTTCTTGTTTAAACAGCTCAATCGCTGCCTTGACGTCATCCAGACTTAACGGGCTAATTTCTTTACCGTTGCGGTCAAGCCTGCCGCCCACGCCTTGGCGCAGGTAACGGGGGACCAAAGGCACCACATTGGTGCAGCGGTTGTTATATTGTTCTTCCCGAATTCCGCGCCGCATTTCAAGCGCATCACGCAGGCCTTCGGTAGTGATAAGTCCGGTCTTGGCTCCGTTACTGGTCAGGGTGGCATTGGTGGTCACGGTGGTGCCGTGAACGATAGTATCAATGGCACCGGCCAGTTCTTTCAAGCTCATGGGCGGGTCCATCGTTTCCGCAATATCGGTCAGACCCTGCATCACCGCGATAGACGGATCGGACGGTGTTGACAATGTTTTATGAATACGGGTGTCACACCCTTCCTGATCCACGAAAAAATCCGTGAATGTTCCGCCGACATCAATCCCTATTTTCAAACTCATATTATTTCCTATCCGTCACTTGGATGACAATAGCCATGGCGGTGTCGCCTGCGGCACAACCGCTGAACAGACCATATCCGCCGCCGCTCTTGGCCAGTTCTTCAATTAATTCAATAACCCCGCGCAGACCCATTGGCCCCTGAGGATGACCCCAGATCAGCGAGCAACCAAAATTATTCATTTCCATAACATCAATGCCGAATTGATCGGCAAAATACAGATCATTGACCGCAAAGGGGTTATGGGTTTTAAGGGCGTCCATCTGTTCAATGGAAAGCCCTGCCTGTGCCAGAGCAACCCGCGCTGCCGGAACCGTAGCCTTTGGCATATAGGCCAATTCCACCCGCGCCTGCCCAATGCCGAGAATTTTTACCTGTATACTGCTGTCCGTACTCAATTCTATTGCCTTGTCAGGCGTTGCCACAATCAGGGACGCGTTACCGTCCGCGGGGTGGGTCTGCCCCCCAAAAGTGATCGTGCCGTCTTTCACCACGGGACGCAATCCGGCCAGTCCTTCTGCGGTCGAGGCTACCAGACCCTCATCACCCGTCAGCTGATTTGCGGTTTTTTTAAAGTTGGGCCTTGGCACATCAAAAGGCAGGGTCATGAAACGCTTCTGAAAAGCATGATCATCGGCCAGCGCATCTGCATATTGCTCCTGACGCCTGAGCACGACCTCATGTTGTTGTCCGGTGGTGATGTTAAAATCTCTGGCAACATTTTCTGCGGTCGCCAGCATGGAATGACCACCCAGCGGGTCAAATCCAAAATTATCCATGGTCCAATTCTCGGTCTTGCCCGTACCGCCCGGCCCCATAGGGTTAGGATAATAAACCTGTGGCCCGTTGGAAACACGGTCGGCGGCAACAATCAGGGACGCGGTTGCCTGTCCGGTTTCAATTTCCTGCGCCCCGTTCAGAATGCAGCGAACACTGGTCGCGCAGGCCTGCCCGATGGTCGGCCCACCCACATGATCCAATCCCGCCATACCCGTCAACCACGGCAGACCATAAAACACATGATGTTGAGGAACCGAAGTACCCAATACACCGTAATCCAGCAATGCGCCGTCTATATCCCGCTTGGCTATTTCATTTTTCACCACATGGGCGGCAAATTTAATGCTGTGAAGATTAGCGAGGCTGCCCTGCCACCGACAAAAAGGTGTGGACCAATAGGCACCGTAAGGTATCTCCGCGAGATATGACATGAATAAACTCCTGAAAAAACAGATCAATTTTATGGCCAAGAATAAGGCGAAAATCACCACTGAAACAATTGATAGTTTCTCATGGTTGACTATAGAAAAACTAATGACAAGAAAAATCTATATATAACAATAGATTAATAATAAATATACCTAATATATTGCATTATTTACGTTACTTTTCTTAGGTTATATGGTAGTTGACATAAGTATTTCTAACGCAACCGAGAAAGAATCACAGGAAATATCATGGGACGTAGCCTGCCAAACTTAAACTCTATCCGCGCCTTTGAAACTGTTGCCCGTCATTTAAGCATTACCCGCGCCGCCAAAGAACTTAACGTGACGCAAGCAGCGGTCAGTCATCAGATCAAGGCATTGGAGGAACAGATGGGCGTAATGCTGTTTCGGCGCCACAATAAAGGGTTGTTGCTCACTAAGGAGGGTCAGGCCATGTCCCAGCCTATGACCAATGCTTTTGATATGATTGCCGATGCCACCAACCTGATTTTCAACAGTGAAGTGCAGATATTGAAGGTTTCCATGCTCAGCAGCTTTGCCACTGGCTGGTTGGTGCCGCGGCTTGCGGGCTTTTACGCAGAATATCCCAATATCGACATCCGGATTTTGGTCACCAGCAAGGAGATGGATTTTTTGAAAACCGGCGATGTGGATCTTGACCTGCGTTACGGCGATGGTAAATGGCCTCAGGTGGATAGCCAGAAGTTCATGACTGAAGAAATTTTCCCCGTCTGTAGTCCGGCCTTGCTGAAGGGCGATATTCCCCTGAATAGTCTGGACGATCTGAGCCATCATGTGTTGCTTCATGATCATAAGGATATTGGCTGGAAAGAATGGCTGGATGATGCGGGGGTCAAGGGCATTGACTATAGTCGCGGCCCTGGTTTTTTCCAGTCCCACATGACCCTTCAGGCGGCGGCCCTTGGTCATGGGGTTGCCCTTGGGCGCAGGCCGCTGGTGTCAGAATTGCTCAAAACCGGTGAGCTTGTGAAGCCTTTTGACATCAACCTGCCCACGGGCATGGGCTATTATATGGTCAATATAAATACTGCCAGTGATAAATCAAAAATCCGCGCCTTCACCAACTGGCTGTTGGAAGAGGTGCGGATTTTTGAACAGTAAGATTTAAGAGAATATCACCTTAATAACTAATCAGAAAACCCAACGAGAATTTATCCCTGGTGAAATTTACCCCAACTGCGGGATCCGTTGTGATGACAACATCAGAATAATCTGTTCGTGTAAATTCAGCTCGGAAGGACGTATTTTTTGACAAATCAAACTGAACGCCTAAGCCATACTCAAACCCACCCTGATAATCCTTAGCAGAAGTTTCTAATAATCCTACGGTAGCTTTCTCTTCATATTGGGAACTTGCATAACCAAATCTAGTGTAAGCTATTATATCCTGCGTGACCTGTACTCCGGGAAGGAATGCAATGCCGAACGAATGTCCTCCGCTAAACTCATATTTGTCAATTCCGATTAAACTCAAATCAACGGAATCATCAGCAAAGGCATAGCCATAACGACCCTCAACTGCCATAGTAAACCAACCAGAACTTTGTCTGAATCCTACAAATATCTCAGGAGAAAAACCTTTAAGGTCAATAGGAATATCTAGATTGGTGTTAAGGCCATCCTCTGTTACAGTACTATTATAATTCTCATATGAAGCATTAACGCCTAGATAAAGCCCTTCATTAGCTGCATGAGCCCATTGACCCCATATGAGCAGTGTAAAACCGATGAATAATTTAATGGTATATTTTGTCATGAAAAGTTCCCCTTTTCTGCATGTTAAAAAATAGTTTCATAAGAATAAAGCTAACTTCAAACAACATACTTCGCATACAATACTTCAGATTGTATTATTAGTAAAGAGGGCACCCTGTAACAATGCTATTGCGGCAATCCAATCTCATAAATTGAATTGCCTCATTCCCTTGCGGGATAGCCTAAGAAAATACCGCCTGAATAGTGGTGTATTCCTTCAAACCATCAACGCCAAATTCAACGCCGATACCGGAGCCTTTTACGCCGCCGAACGGAACATTTGGCTGAATAGCGCCATGTTTGTTGATCCATGCGCTGCCACATTCCAGACGATTGGCCAAGGCCTTGGCTTTTTCAATATCCGTTGACCAGATCGAGCCGCCCAGACCATTATCGGACGCGTTGGCGCGGGCAATGGCATCATCTATATCGCTATATTTGATGATCGGCAGAGCGGGGCCGAATTGCTCCTCATCCACGATCCGCATACCATCGGAAACATCCGCCAGCAGGGTCAGCGGATAAAAATAGCCGGGGCCATCGGTTGGGTTCGCACCAAGCAATACCCGCGCACCATTGGCAACCGCATCATCAACAAGACCTTTGACCTTGTTATACTGCATTTCATTTTGAATCGGTCCCATGATCATATTCTCATTAAGGCCGTTGCCCATGGGAATATTCTTGGTAAATTCGGTCAGGGCCGTACAGACATCGTCATAAACATCCGCATGAACATAAAGCCGTTTCAGGGCGGCGCAGGTCTGGCCACCGTTGATAAACGCACCCCAGAACAGTCCTTCGGCAATCGCAGAGGCATCCACATCAGGCAGCACAATACCGGCATCATTGCCGCCAAGCTCCAGCACCAGACGTTTCAGGGTCGGGGCCGCAGAGGCCATGATCTTGCCGCCGGTGGCGCATGATCCGGTGAAAACAATCTTCTGAATGTCTTTATGCTCGCTCATCCATTGACCCAGCTCATCACGGCCACTGACCACGTTAAGCACACCCTTGGGCAGAATGCCGCTGATCAGTTCGATCATGCGCAGGGTGCTGAGCGGGGTATAGGGCGAGGGTTTGATCACAACTGTGTTGCCGGTGCGGATCGCCGGGATCACATGCCAGATGGCAATCATCAACGGCCAGTTCCACGGCGTGATGGAACCGACAACGCCGATCGGCTTGCGGTGTAATTCCACATGGCCTTCTTCGTTATCCTGTATCACCTCAACCGGCAATTCCAGATCGGCGGTGAAGTGGGTCCAGCCCTGACAGCCGCCCATCTCAAAGCGCGAGCCAACACCATTCAGGGGCTTGCCCTGTTCCTGCGTCAAAAGCAGTGCCAGTTCCTCGGAATACTCCTCCAGAAGCTGTCCGATAGCATGGCAGGCGTTCTTGCGGTCTTCGTCGCTGACCTGTGACCATGTTTTAAAGGCCTCAGCTGCGGCGGCAACGGCATCATTCAATTGGGCTTGCGTTGCAACCGGGCATTTACCAATCAGATCACCCGTGGCCGGATTGAAGATATCCATGTAATTATCTGTGGCTACAGAAGCACCATTTATATGTAAGTTATAGTCCATTATCTTCTCCGTTATTTATGTATCATTCTGATGACCGTGGCTCCCATGTCGGGACAACCGGGCAGGGCAACCTCACCAAGACGGGAGAGGTCTTTTGTTGAATATATGGCAATATCGCAGGCGGTTCCGCCCACATAGACTTCTTTGCCATCGGCGGAAATATCCGTCTGGTAATAGGTATGATCAAGATCAATGCGCTTTGCCGTATGTGGCTTATCCAAATCAATCTTCAGCAAGGTATTATAGGCCGCATAGGCGGTTTTCCGGTCCGGGTGGAAAACCGAGCTAAAAAGAATCTCCGGTGCCCCCTGAAAATCAACCATATCGAATTCTTCTGTCTCCAGATCAAGGGACAATAGTCCGGTGCGGTAGCGTTCCATATTATCTTCGGCCATATCTTCCTGCACATAATATATGGGGGTTGAGAAGATGCCGTTGTTATCCCAGCTAGGCCAAAATGCCAGCGCATCAGGCTGTGAGAGGTTTTTCTGGGTCCAGTTGCGTAAAGGATAGGCAACCTCATATTTTCCGGTCTGCACATCTACCTTATAGAAATCCCAGCCCATAGCATAAAGTGCGCCGGATTTTGCCGTCATCAACAGATGAATACGCCGAGGCAGGGGAAATTCCCTGACTGGCGCAGCTTCCAGTCCGCCATCAGTTTTAAACACGCTCAGGCGCGGTTCTAGCGATTCATACCGGTCCAAATGGATTTTACTGGGTATATCATAGGAATAAATTTCGGAACCATCGGGACTCAGATCAATACCATAATTCCATGTGCGCTCATCATCCTTATAATCAAGGTCAGCACGGAAAACCACCGCGCCATTTTCTAATTCGATACCAACGATAGAGCGTAGTTGATTGGTCACCACATAGGCAATATTACCATCGGGGGAAATAACAATATTTTGCGGTGCATTGCTATCGGGAATGGTGAATGTTTTTTCAACCGTGCGGGCCTTAATGTCGATCACATATAATTTGTCAGGGCGCGCCCCAACAACCATATATTCCTTAGCGCTGGTAAAGGACGACAGCGTAATGCCCCAAAGCATCATTGAAATAATTATTATCTTGTTCACGATATTAATCCTCCGGGAATACAGCTTGTAATTTACGCCAGTTCTTGCGGGTATCTTCTAAATTAGACCAGTCAGGATAGGTATTGACCGTGTCGGGCACCGCCGCCGGCCACCAACACGGGTCTGAACAGCCATAAAGGTCCGCCTCCATGGGCTGGCAGAGTGAGGCGACACCGCCGAACGGGTCCACTTCCCAACCGGGGTCGGTAGAGGTCGTGCATCCGACCACTGTCTGCATGGCATAGACTTCCTGCGCATCTTCCTTATTGGTAAGGGCATGAGCCTTTTTATTGAGAGGTTTTAAATGTTTCATTGTCTCATGTCCTGCTTACATTATCGGCGGATTATTCCAGCGTTGTACAGTGGCGACCAAATGGGCTTCTGCGGTTAATGTCCTCTTCCCATCGGTATAGGTGGCTATAACTTTCAAATCCCCCGCATTATTGGTGCCATATTTCCGGCAAGGGTTGGGGCCTGCTACAGCGGGAATAAAAGTTCCCTGCGCGGTGATATGACCGGCATATTTTGCATCCTGCATCGCTGCGGCCGCCGTATTATAATTATCCACCGCCCAAGTAACCGGAACCATACCGAGCCACAGGTCATCACTCGTGTCGCGAACGCCATCGGGGCCAAAACTATAGCCCACAGCCTCAAACTGTGCCTTGACCTTGGGGATGGGCCCGCCACCGCCGCCCACACGGGAAATACCGTATTCCGGGCTTACTTTCAGGTAATCCACCTGAGCATATGTGGTGTGCAGGGAAACTGCCTCGCCAACGGCAAGTTTCACTTGCCCATCTTTGGTGCCATCGGCCTTAACCAAAGCAACAATACGATCAGCGCTGACCTGCTTAATCGTTACCTCAGCGCCATCAATAGAAACATCACCAGATAAATTAACACCGCTAATGACAATTTCTGTTTCTGTCCCTGCTTTCAGGGCAGATGGAACAATGCTCATTATACCATTTTCGGATGATTTGCGCCATGCGGTGATTGCCATGCCATCTTCAAAATGGTCTTTGCTGAAAAATCGGCCGCTCATACGGTTGCCATCTTGTGAGGCGGCCCAGATTTGACGATATTTCTCACCGTCCAATGTCGCTGTACCGCGCCATTCATAACCGGAATGAACGATGGATTTTCCCTCACCTTTTATGGTAATACCGTCAGAGAATATCAGGCTATATTCGGTCTGATATTTACCACCACCCAGTGCCGTCACTTTCATGCTGCCATCCATGTCACCCTGACCGGACATATGGCCGACAATGCGCCACTCGCCGGACATATCTTGCCATGTGGTGGATTGCCAATTGTCCCAAGCCGCGGTTTTCAGGGGGTATAGCTCTCCCAGTTTTTTGGCTACGGGGCCGAGGGCATCAGCGCGCCAGTCCCGCTCCCGCGCGAGCATTTGATATTCGATAGAGGCCCATTGACCCAGATGCATATGAACCAGATTTTGCCATTCGGCCTTGTCCCGCCGTTGCAGAGCCACACGGGCATAGGTATGACAACGCGCGCACATAGCCGCGAGGTCAGGGTCAACATCCTGCTCAATGTAATTATGTTTTCGTTCCAGCACATCGCGGTGGGCGGCTGTTTCCGATGGGGCCAGCCCTTGAGTATCGGACAGGAACTTCACCAGCGCCCTGCGGTCTTGCGGTTCAATATCAAGGCCGTGAAAAATCGTCATGCGGGCGATATTCATATCCCAGCCTTCGGGCGTTTTACGAATATGGCTGATGCGGCTGAAGCTACCATCGTCGGATTCCAGATGGCAACCGGAACAATTATCGACAATCAGTTCATTGCCCGCCAGCCTTTGCGCATCTGAAACATTGGGGGGTATGGCAGCCTGTTCGGAACAGGATGCCAGTGCGAGGCTCAAAAACAAAATAGTGGTTATAAATTTCATATTCTGCCCCGTAATGAATAAAGGATAAGACGTTATTTATTTTAAATATTAAAGGCGGACTTTATGATAAAGCCCGCCTTTGAAAAATTTTAAGCTTAGAACCGTGTCCTGACATCGATACCAATAGTCCGGGGACGGTTGGTTACAATACGGGGACGACCCGGCATTTCCGCTGCAATATTCCGGCTATCGGCCATATTTGCATGCTCGTCTGTCACATTATCAACAAACAAAGTGATTTCCCAAGCATCACGGATCACACCGGCTCTTAAATTAAGCGCTGTCCAGGAAGGACGGGGGCGTAATTCACCGTTATTTGTGCTTACGCTTTCACCATAATGGTTGAAATCGCCACGTAGAATGCCTTCCATATCACCGGATAATGGGAAGATATATTCACCTGATGCGGCAACTGTCCACTTGGGCACACCTTGGATTAAGGAACCCGCATCAAGGAAGCCATCAGGGCCACGCTCGGTAATTTTGGCATCGGCATAACCCAATGCAAAGGTTAATGTCAGGCCATCAACAGGTGCGGCCATCATTTCAAACTCAAAACCTTTAACTTCGGCTGCACCAGCATTCAACTGAACCTGAAAGCCACAACCCAATCTATTTTGCTGAATGATATTGTCCCACTTGATCCAGTAGGCCGCCGCATTCAGTGATACGCGATTGTCTGCAAATGTTGACTTAAAGCCTGCCTCATAACTCCATAATGAATCGGAATCATAGGTTCTGTGGGCTGTTCTGTAAGCGGTATGAGCTTCCAGACCAACACCGGCAAGGTCATCAAGTTCCGCAGAACATAGATCTTCCGGCAGAGCGCCGTTCACGCCACCAATACGATAACCTTTGGAAGCCGACGCATAGACGTCAAAATTCTCATTAACGTTGGCTTGCACAAGAACCTTGGGGTTAAAGCCAGATTCAGATGTTTCCCCCAGTGCTGAGGTGGCGCCACTATTGGCAAAGCCATCAGAGACGATATCCGCATCGGTTTCCGTTTTAAAATAACGTCCGCCCGCTGTGATGGAAATCTTATCTGAAACATCAAAGGTAATCTCGCCAAAGGCTGCATATTCTTTGGTATTAAAGAAGTTGTCGGTGACAAAAATCATATCACCGGGCCAAATATCAATTGGGCCGCCAATTTCAGGAATTCCCGTCGTAACAACATTTACCGCCTCATTCATACCAGGCATGAAAGAAGGTGGATATTGAAGGTGATTTTTGGTTCTCTGATAAAAGATACCCGCCGTAAACTGGAGAGGCCCTTCAAGTTCAGAGGTATAACGCGTTTCATGCGAGAAAGATGTGAAGGCCTCACTCTCGGAAAGCGGCGATTCTATAGGATCAATGGGAAAACCAATCACCGCATTAAACAAGAAATGAAGAAAATGTGACATTTCCTCATTTTCATTAAGGTACCGATCAAAATATGATGTCGTTGATACAAGCGACCCACTATCCATATCTGCATTTATTGTACCACTGACCAACCACCAACGGTCCGTACCTGCCTCTTCGGTATCAAAGAAACGCGGTTGGGTGAAATTGTCAGGTGTATTATCCGCAAACGGTAAGCCATCGGCATCAATTTTCTGATACATAACTTTTGGGGTAAATGTTATATTCTCAGCTACCTGAGCCTTGGCAACTAATTGAAAGCCACCATATGTTTCATCATCTACATTTTCATTGTCTTCAAATTCCGGTGCGGTATTTACAATCGTTGCACCGGTTTGGGCATTAACCCACTCAGGCTGATACACCCGATCAAAAATACCTGAATTCTGACCAAAATAAGCAGTCGCACGAACCGCCAGCTTATCCTCAATCACCGGCAGGTTAACGGAGGCATCAACTGACCAGTTGATATCACCTTCTTTGACCGTGGACAAAGTCGCGTGGGCAGAACCAGAGGTTCCATCAAAATCAGGCTGTTGTGTAATCAGACGAATTGTGCCGCCCATGGAACGTGCGCCATACAATGACCCTTGCGGACCACGAAGCACTTCAATGCGGGCAACATCAATCACCCGTGGCTGAATGGATGCGGGCAGGGGGGTGTCATCAATATAAAATCCGGTGGTATTATCACCAAAAACGCCGCGAATAGCGGGTGAGTTGGAATTGAAACGGCCATCCGATTCATTACCAAACCCAAGGTTTGGAACCCTAACCGCGAAATCGGAAAAACCCGTCGCACCCATTCTTTCCAGATCCTGTGCGCCAATGGCTGTCACAGCCATACCGGCTTCCTGCAGGGTCTGTTCTCTTTTGGAAGCTGTAATTACTATTTCTTCTAGGCCGCCAAATGCTTTTTCATCTTCTTCTGCAGCTATTGTTGGCGCCGCACTCCCCGCAGCTATCAATGCTGCTAAACAGGTTGTTCCTGTAAGTTTTTTCCACATTGTGGATTTTATAGTCTCCCGCATGGTCCTCTCCTCTATAGGGGTTAAATATTCTATTATGGTTATTATTTTTTCATATGTTAACACTATATATTCCGTATTCTCTTGTCTGAGCGCGCCAGTAAAAGTGTTTTTAAGTGACAATACAGCCGTTCTATGACCCATTTCGGACACTGAACGTCTTTACATCAAAACGTCACGGATATCTTAGCTATACATTGAAATATCACTTTTACATTGCATATGCAACATAATAAAATACGGTCTAACCTTATACAGCCAGCCTATATTGTCGGGGGGAGAGGCCGAATTCCTGACGGAAAGTACGGCTGAAGTGGGCGGCATCATTAAAGCCCCAATGAAAAGCAATCTGGATGATGCTCTGATCTGAAAAATGTTTGTTGGCCAGTTGCCTACGCGCCTCGGACAGGCGACGCTTGCGGACCCATTCACCGAATGATACGCCGTCGCCCTTAAACAAACGGTGCAGGTGACGTGTGGATATGCCGCTCAGCTCCGCTGCCATCGTTGGTGACAGTGAAATTGGCGGCGAAGGTGTTGCCGAATTAAGAGAGATTGACGCCCTCCTGAATGTTGCCGGCTATAGCGCAGATCAGGTCGTTTTCGATCCGAGCATTGTGCGGGGTCTTGAATACTACACCGGGCCGGTTTGGGAAATTGATCTGACATTTGAAACCGAAGGAGCAGACGACCTGCTTACCCGGTTTGGGT
>DAOWHQ010000074.1:0-20392 GCA_030641355.1 Alphaproteobacteria bacterium | reverse complement strand
GGATACGTTCGCGGTGCTCGGTGTTAATGCCGCTTGACCGCCGTTGCATCCTGACATAGGCGGTGTGGAGCTGGCTCATCATGAAACCGAGAAAAGATTTGCCTTCGAGCTCCGCGATCATCTGCTTGATTTCCGGCAGGGCCGCTGAATCTTTACCATGTCCCCAGTAATCATATTCACCACGTTGTAATTCATAAGCGCTCGACTGTATGGCATGAAGCAAGCCCGCAGACAGGATAACCGTCCATACGTTTGGATAACCCTGTTGGGACAGGATCAGGCCAATACCCACATATACGCTGATGAAGGTGACATAGTCACAGACCCCATCGAGAACCTTGCCAATTTCTGAATAGCTTTTGGTCATTCGTGCCAACTGTCCGTCGGCCCCGTCCATGATATGCCACATGATCATGCCCAGAAATCCCAACACCGCCATATAGGGGGTCTGATACTGGTAATAGGCAAACCCCGACAGGATGCCAAACATCATGCCGGTGAGGGACACCATATTAGGGGAGATATTTTTTGCGGCAAATTTTGGAACCAGCCATGCGCTGATAGGGTGGATGAAATGGACATTGGTGAATTCTTCAATTTCACCGGTACGCTTTACTGAATCTGTCATGAGTATTTATTTCTATAAGAGCTTTGTTTTTTTGAAGTTTTCAGCGAATGTTTCGCTGTCGGCTATCATCATATTTTTGAGATGATACACAACTCGCGCCTGATGTACAAAGAAAGTTATGATGCCGTAAGCACAAATAAAGGCCAGCCCCATATACCACTGACCATAAAGAGCAAAAGGAAGTAACGCCCAGAGTTGGGTATTGCGGCTGCCGCCAATAAGCCGCATCTTTCGGTCGAATGATCCGGTATCATAGATATTAAAACCGCTCAGACGGCGAAAGAATTCACTCTGTATTTCATCGGCAAGGTGAAACAAGATCAGTGCTGCCGCCATAATAACGGGGGCTTCTCCAAAGGTGGCCGATAACGAGAAAGCAATGGCCAAATACCACCCATATTCCACCAGCTTATCAAGCAGATGTCCAAATTTTCCTATTTTAGTGGTCAGTATTTTTACCTTGGCAAGTTTACCCACCACGCTGCCCATAATTCCGACTGCATAGGCACCAAATAATGCGGGCAGCATATGGCCGTTGGCAAAAAGATATATAATATAAAAACCCAGCAGGCCGGTAATCATAGTGATGTGATTGGGTGATATGGGAAATTTACAAAGTTGTTTGACCATAAAATCCCCCAGCGGGCGATGGATAAATTTTGCTGGCCAGTCCAGAGAATTTTTCTGAGTAAATTCCAGTAAAACATCTGTAGCCTTGTCGCTATCCTCCCGCCGGATGATGGGGAACCAGATCAGATCCACATCACGACGATGGTTTGTAATATAAAGCGGGATCTCCGTCAGTTTCGCGATGACACAATCGCTGGCCCTCGAAATTGACTTCAGGGCTGCTGGCAGACCTTCCAGGCTGTTGAGCTTGCGCACATTAGCCGCAAGCGTACCGCTGGATAGTCTGGCAATAGACCCGAAATAACCTTCTTGTTCTTCAAGTTTTAGCGAAATGCCGTTAGCTGTGCGCTCCTCCAGAAACTCAAGATAGCTAATAAGGTTAATCACTGTCGGGGATGGATGGCTGGCAACCTGCTGGATGATGCGGTCATCAATAATCACCCCTTCCTCGAGCAAAAACCAGCTATTACCCTCATTATTATGTTCCAGAAGTTTCAGCGGGGCATCTTTGGTATTATGGATAAAAATACTTGCCGGGCGTGACGCGCAACTCAAGATTTCTTTCTCAAAATCGCTGGTGAACCAGTCGGTTACAACGTGCATTTCCTCTACACCTATTGCCTTCATCTGCTTCATCTGGCGGGCAAATATGCTTAAGCCCCCCACCTGAATAAGATTTCGGGCAAGTGTGCTTATGGTCTCAGATTCCTGACCGGTAATGAGGAGAGCTTTTTTAGTCATTAGTTGCGACCTTATGGTTATTTTTTATTATATATGACAGTAATATGAGGCAACAATCTGGCAATGTTTTTTTATTTTACTGTACGGCTTATATCTTTGATTATTTGCCATGCTTTGTCCAGATGCTTTTGCCGGGTCATAGGCAGGGTTTATATAAATTTCAGGCGTATCAGTTGTTGAGTATTATGAGGACTTAGGGCTGAACATTCTGAGATGCTAAATAGCGACATATGCCAGCCCTAAGAATAAACTATAAGTATATATCTCTGATTTATACCCTAAGTTTATAGCAGATTCCCGATGAAATATTTATATTTATTATACCTGATGAAAGGTGAAAATAACAAATATTAGAGGTTTTAAAATGAATATTTTTTCTAAGTCCACCGCAATTATTTTTATAACAAGCATGTTGCCTACCCCCTTGTGGGCGTCTGATTTTGAATGTCAGTCCGGCCCTAAGTCCGCGTGGTTGTCAATAGATTCGATCCAGAAGTCCCTGATGGAGGATGGTTACAAGACCAGAAAAGTAGAAGTAGAAGATGGGTGTTATGAGGTTTATGTAATGAAAGACGGCAAGAAATTTGAACTATTTGTTAATCCCACAACTGGCATCATTGAAAAAATTAAGGAAAAATAATGAAAGAAGTTAAGGTTTGGGATTTATTCATACGGATATTTCATTGGTCACTGGTCGGTATAATTCTGGTTAATTTCACGGTTTTTGATGAAGGTACAGTGCATGAAATGCTGGGTTATATTTTGATTAGTCTTTTGGCCTTACGATTTATTTGGGGCTTTATCGGCTCTAAGTATGCTCTTTTTAAGAATTTTGTTCCGAAGCCGGAAAAAATTAAGCAGCACCTGAGGGAGTTAGGGGAAGGGAATGAAACGTCCTATTTAGGCCATAACCCCCTTGGTGCTGTTATGATTTATAACTTATATATAACCTTGTTACTTGTAAGTTTTACTGGCTATTTGTCGATAACTGATGTTTTTTGGGGTGTTGAGTGGGTTGAAGAAGTTCATGAATTATGTGCTAATTATCTGCTGCTCAGTGTCGCAATCCATGTGGCTGGCGTTATTTGGGAGACTTCCCGTTCTGGGGTGAATTTGATTTCTGCTATGTTAACTGGCATAAAGAAAATACCTTAATATTGGCGGATAATCATGATTAAATTTTTACATTCACTAAGAATAAGGCAATCTAATTATAAGTCCCAAAGGATAACCATACTATGGATTGGTATGGTTTTATCCACTGTTTGCACGCTATTCTTTGCTATGGATGTTTTTGGGGATATGGTTTTAGGTCGGGATTTTCCTACTAAAGGCACCCATCATATTATAGAACTTTTTGTTGTTATTATTTCACTAGCATCATTTGTATTTCATTTTTGTGAACTCAATCGTTTTTTTAAACGACATAATAAAATTAAAGATCAAATGAGAGTGGCCTCTGGTGAATTTTCTCGGGTTATTGAGGATCTATTCATAGAATGGGCATTAACGCCTGCTGAAAAAGATGTAGCAATATACCTTATCAAAGGTATGAGTTTTGCGGATATAGCTGCTATTAGAAATGCCAAAGAAGGCACGGTAAAAGCGCAAAGTAACTCACTCTATAGAAAAGCGGGGGTTAAGGGCTGCCATGAATTATTGGCGCTTTTCCTGGACGAATTACTTACTGATCTTTCCATAAGATAATAAATTTGATAAGTTTTGAATTTTCTATAAATTACAGGCAAGTGGCAGGCCGCTTTTTAAAAACCGTTATAAAAATATTTAAGATAAAGGGATAAAACGTGTTTAAAATTCATTCATTCATTATAGCCATATTCATGGCTGTATTTCTTACGGGCTGTGGCTCAGAAGATAATCAACAACAAGCGTCGGTTTATCCGGCTGAAATACCAAAAGGTCAGATGCCGGACAATATCCGTCCAAGCCATTATCAACTTGATTTAAAAATTATTCCGGTTGAGGGCGAATTCGATGGGCAGGTTACCATAGACCTGACCTTTGACGTGACAACGGATTTTATGTGGCTTCATGGGCAGGATATGGCCGTAAGCTCCTCTGAACTTATCTTGGCAAATGGCAAGGTTCTTACCGTTACCTATGAACAGGTTGACCCCACGGGCATCGTCAAGATTGACTTCCCGCAACAGGTCGGGCCGGGTGATGCAAAGTTAAAAATCACCTATGTCGGCAAGGTCAGCGATGCACTTCAGGGTATTTACCGGGTTAAGGACGGCGACCATAGCTATACCTATACCCAGTTCGAGGCCATTGATGCCCGCCGCGCCTTTCCCGGTTTTGATGAGCCGGGTTTTAAAGTGCCTTATGATGTTTCCCTGACCATTCCCACGGGCTTTGAAGGCTTGGCAAACACGCCGGAAACAGGCCGTGTTGATCTGGGCGATGGCTTCACCAAATTAACTTTTGCTACCACCAAGCCCCTGCCATCCTATCTGGTGGCTTTTGCGGTTGGGCCGTTTGATATTGTTGAATGGGAAGATATGCCAAAAACGGCAGTTCGGGACCGGACTATACCCCTGCGTGGTATAGCCAGCAAGGGCAAGGGCGAAAAGATGGCCTATGCGCTGGAAAATACCGCCAGAATTTTAGAAGCACTGGAAGATTATTTCCAGATCCCATACCCCTACCAGAAGCTTGATATTCTGGCGGTGCCGGATTTTGCTTATGGTGCCATGGAAAATGCCGGAGCGATAACTTACCGCGAACAGCTCCTTCTGCTTGATGAAAATTCATCGTTAGGTCAGAAAAAATCCTATATGGGGGTTCACGCTCATGAAATTGCCCACCAATGGTTCGGTAATCTGGTAACGCCCGTATGGTGGAATGACATCTGGCTTAATGAATCCTTTGCCACATGGATGTCGCAAACGGCACTTGATAATATCATGCCGGAACATAAATTCAGACAGAATTTGCTGCGCGGAGCTTTAGGTGCCATGCGGGGCGATAGTTTGGTCAGTGCCCGGCAAATCCGTCAGCCAATTTTGAGCAATGATGACATTGTAACGGCCTTTGATGGTATTACCTACCAAAAGGGTGGCGGCGTATTGGCTATGATTGAGGCTTTCATGGGGCCGGAACAATTCCGCGCAGGGATTAATAATTATATGACCCGCTATGCCTTTAAAAACGCCACCTCAAATGATTTTATCACTGCCATTGGCGAAAAATCCGATAATGTCCCTATGGAAGTAGTCCGTGAAGCCTTTAACAGTTTTCTGGAACAACCGGGAATTCCGTATCTTGATGTGACAACCTCACTTGAGGACGGCAAAACAACGGTGACCATTAATCAGTCCCGTTATCTGCCGCTTGGCTCGCAGGGCGATACGGATAAATCGTGGAAAATTCCGGCCTGCTTTGGTTATGCCATAGAAGGCGCGGCACATAAATATTGCACCCTTCTGGATCAGAAGAACATGACCGTTACATTGCCGGAATCTGGGGCTGTGGATTATCTGATGCCTAACCTGAACGGCTCTGGATATTACCGCTATGCACTGGATGCTAATGGATGGTCCAGCCTGTTCAGCCATCAGGACGATCTTTCTGCGGAAAGTATGCTGTCCATGACCAACAGCTTCACGGCGGCAATGGATGCGGGCAAGATGGATTTTTCTGCTCTGATGGAAGTAGCACCTTCGGTCATTGCATCATCATCCTCTCGTGTTGCCACATCGCCTATGGCACCGCTTAATTTCATGTATGACAAGGCGGCCAGCACTGATGCTGAAAAGGCTAAATTATCAGCCCTGTCGGTGAAGCTATATTCTGAGAAGCTCAACAGCATTGGATTTGAGGCCAAGAAAGATGATAGCGGCGAGGTTACCACTCTGCGTCAGTCTCTGGTCGATCATCTGGCCTTTACGGGTAAGGATGCGGCGGTTCGGAGCAAGCTCATAGAAATGGCAAAACGCTATGTGGGCTATGGCACCGATGGACAGATACATGGTGATCTGGTGGATAATAGTCTGGTATCGAGATCATTGATCGTTGGTGTGGAAGATTTGGGAACTGACTTTGCTCAACATCTGCTTGACCTTTACCTGAACTCTACAGACGGGACAGCGAGGGGGCGGTTGTTGCAGGCCGCCGGATATACCACAGACGCCGCGTTTGCTGCGACAATACGTGATCTTATTCTAACCGATAAAATGCGCGCCAACGAGGTATCAAGGGCAGTTTCTGACCTGATGTCTAATAATGAACAGCGCGAGGAGACTTGGGCATGGTTTCAGCAGAATTTCGAAGCTGTGAGAGATAGAATTCCCGGATTTGCCCAATCACGCATTACCGGTTTAACCAGCGATTATTGCTCGCTTGCTAAACGGGATGAGGTCAAGGTTTTCTTCGAGCCACGGGTTAAGTCCATTGCCGGTGGCGCGCGGTCCTTGGCGCAAACGCTGGAGACGATTGAACTTTGCGTTGCCAAGGTGGAATTCCATGGTTCAAAATTGGCGACTTTTCTAGCGCAATAATATAATGGCTATATTTGAAGAAAAGGCGGCTTCGGCCGCCTTTTTTAGTTGTCAGGGTTTTTACCTTTGAGGTCTTTATACAGGGATTGAATTTCCACCATATCCTTTTCCACATCGCCGGTCGGATGAAATAGCGGTCCAAAGCCAACAGTCTTGCGATCATAATCGAGGAAGGCCCGGCCTATGGGAATCTTCGCACCATGGGCGATGTGATAAAACCCCCGCTTCCATTCCTTGACCTTTGCGCGGGTGCCTTCCGGCGCGATGACCACGGTGAGACGGTCGTGGCGATTAAAAGCATCGATGGTCGATTGCACCACATTATTGGATTTGCTGCGGTCAATCGGCAAGCCGCCAAAGCAGCGCATTATCGGCCCTAATAATCCTTTAAACAGCGCATCTTTCCCCATCCAATAAAAATCAAGACGGATCAGGAAAGCTGTCGCCAGAGCCAGTGGGAAGTCCCAGTTGCTGGTATGAGGGGCGCCGATCAAGACATATTTGGGATCTTTGGGAAGGCTACCCTCCAGCTTCCAGCCGGAGACTTTGAAGGCTACCCAGGAAATACCCACAAAGAAATGCCGGATTACGGGGGTGTTAAATACGGTTCGCTGCAAATTAACTCCTCATTTTTTGCCGTGTCAGGCCAGATTAGCTTGCTTCAGCCCGTCCAGATATTTAGTCAGGTCTTCTTCCCGCCGGAACCATTTGCGACATTCTTTTTCTGCATTATCGGGAAATTCAGGATAAAGCCTGAGCACGTTTTCCCGGGATTTTTCCGCATCCTGCCTATTGCCGAGCTTGGCATATAACATGGCCTGAAGCGCGTGGGGCCAGAACCAGTCGGGGGTTTCAATGTTTCGTACCTGTACAATGGCGCGTCTATATTCGCCGCGAATATAATGGTCATGACACAACGCAAAGCGACACCATCCGGGGTGCTGCGGGTTGAGGTCCATGGCCTTGCGTACCAGTGACAGACCTTCGTCCAGATTACCAAGCAGGCACAGATAGACCCCACTGTCGGCTAGGATTGCCGGGCTGTTGGGCGCGATGCTCAGGCCCATGCGGATGTTATCCTCGAATTTCTCAATATCCCCCTTATGGAAATTGATAATGGTCATGGCGTACCATGCGATGGAATATTTTGAGCTGAGGCCAATGGATTTTTCTGCATATTTCCGCGCTTGTTCCAGTGGATCATTATCGCGAACATTAAAACTGAAGCGATATTCGTCAAGGGCGAGAAAGGCCAGCCCAGCCCAGGCATCGGGATAATTTGGGTCAATCTGAACCGCTTTTTCAAGACTGTTCCTTGCCTTGAGGTGTGTTTCCGGCGACAGCTCAAACAGATAATCATGGAGCAGCAACATACTTTCATAGGCTTCCATATATTCGGTTGTACTGCGTTTCATATCAACGGCACTGGTGCGCATGACGGCACCATATGTATCGCCAATGGTGGCGGCCACATGGGTGCCGATTTCATCCTGCACATCAATCAGATTTTCCGGGCTCAGCGATCGGTCGTAATTTGCTGACCAGACCACCGCCGCATTAGTGGCATTGAGCAAACTGGCAGAAACTCTGATCTGTTTCCCCGCCCTGCGGATGCTGCCTTCCAGAATATAATGGGCTTCCAGTTCCGCGCTTAAACGCCGAATGTCAACGACTTTGCCTTTATATTGGGCCGTGGTTCGCCGTGATATGACATAAAGGGACGGACTTAGGGACAGGTGATTGATAATTTCTTCAGTTATACCATCACAGAAAAGTTCTTGGGAAATCTCCCCGCTTAAATTTTCAAAGGGCAGAACGGCAATGGCCGGGCCGGTAGCGGGGGCCGCCGCCGCAGAGAAAACCGGATCTTTTTTCTGCGCAGGGGGTTGTTCGGACAATTCTATTTTCGGGACATAGGAGCCTTTGGGCAGGGTGATGCAAATCCGGTCCGCACGGCCTTCTTCCATGTAATAATGTTCAAGCAACCGCCGTAGCCGTCCGGCTTCCACGCGTACAATGGCGTCGGTCTGTGGATCAAAAGTCTCGTCCTTGTCAAAGACTTCCAGCCCCAGCGTATAACCCTTGATAAGATGCGCACGATCTTTGAGGTATTCTTCCACCACATATTCTAGGAACCGGATGATACGGTTCTTATTCTTAAATGTTTCACTGGCCAGAATAGACCCAAGCTGTGCGCGGATCATTTTCGGTGATAGAGAAATATCTGGTGACATATAGGGTTTCTTATACAATTGCCTGTTTGAAGATCATTATATGGACAAATGTGGCAGAATTTAAAGGGTAATTTTAAAATTAACGCTTTATCATGGATCGATTGATGATCATGCGCTGAATGTCAGACGTCCCCTCATAAATCTGGCAGACACGTACGTCACGGTAGATGCGCTCCAGCGGAAAATCTTTCAAATAGCCATAGCCACCCAAAGTCTGGATTGCCGCCGAGCAAACTTCTTCGGCAACTTCGGAGGCAAATAACTTTGCCATGCAGGCTTCGGTAAGGCATGGGATTTCCCGATCCTTGAGCGATGCGGCATTCAACACCATCAATCGTGCCGCTTCCAGTTTTGTCGCCATATCGGCAAGGCGAAAGCCCACGGCCTGATGATTGATGATGGTCTTGCCAAAAGAAGTGCGTTCATTGGCATAGGCGATTGCCTGTTCAAGGGCCGCTTGTGCCATGCCGACACTCTGGGCTGCAATGCCGATACGGCCGGTCTCAAGATTGGACAGGGCGATGCGGTAGCCGTCATTTTCCGCTCCCAGCAGCATATCCACTGTGACGGCCATATCCTGAAAAACGAGGGTGCAGGTGTCTGATGATTTTTGGCCAAGCTTTTCTTCCACGCCCGCAACCATATAACCGGGCAGGTCGGTGGGAACCAGAAAGGCGGAAATGCCTTTTTTGCCAAGTTCCGGCGCTGTGACGGCAAATATAATCGCCGCGCCGCCAATTTTCCCCGATGTGATGAACTGCTTGGAGCCATTAATGACCCAGCCGCCATCGGTTTTCTTGGCGCGGGTTTTGAGCATACTGGCATCTGATCCGGCCTGTGGTTCGGTCAGGCAGAAAGCGCCGATGATCTTGCCCTGTGCCAGTGGCTTCAGGAATTTCTCTTTCTGCGCGTCACTTCCATCCTTCAGGATTGCGGCACAGACCGGCGCGTTATTGACGCTCATGATGGTGCTGACCCCGCCGTCACCGCCTGCTATTTCCATCAATGCAAGGGCATAGGAGACATAATCGGTTTCCGCCCCGCCCCATTGCTCAGGCACGGTCATGCCCATCAGGCCAAGTTCGCCCATGCGGTGCAGAACCTCCATAGGAAGGTCGCCCGTCTTGTCCCATTCCGCCGCATTTGGCGCCAGTTCATTGATGGCGAAAGACCGGGCCATATCCCGGATCATTTCCTGTTCTTCTGATAAAATCATCTTACATCAACTCCACAGCCATGGCAGTTGCCTCGCCACCACCAATGCACAGGGCTGCAATGCCGCGCTTTTTACCGTGGGTTTTGAGGGCAGAGATCAGCGTGATTACGATCCGCGCGCCTGATGCCCCGACCGGGTGGCCCATAGCACAGGCGCCGCCGTGGATATTCACTTTGTCATGATCCAGATCAAGGTCGCGCATGGCAGCCATGGTGACAACGGCAAAGGCCTCGTTAATTTCATAAAGATCCACATCAATATCGGTCCAGCCAACTTTTTTGTAGAGCTTGTTTATGGCCCCGATGGGCGCGGTAGAAAACCATTCCGGCGCTTGGGCGTGGGAGCTATGACCGACGATTTTGGCGATGGGGTTCAGGCCCCGCGCCTGTGCATCCGATTGCCTCATCAGGATCAAGGCCGCCGCACCATCAGAAATGGAGCTTGAATTGGCAGCCGTTACCGTACCGTCCTTGGCAAAGGCCGGACGCAGGGTCGGGATTTTCTCGAGGCGCGCCTTGCCCGGTTGCTCGTCCGTATCAAAGACCGTCTCGCCTTTGCGGGATTTTACGGTTACCGGGGAAATTTCGCCCTTGAAATAGCCTTTTTCGATGGCGGCATTGGCCCGGTTCAGGGATGTGATGGCAAAATCATCCTGCGCCTCGCGGGTGAATTGATAATGCTGTGCGGTCTGTTCCGCGAATACCCCCATGAGCTTGCCCTTGTCATAGGCATCTTCCAGACCATCAAGGAACATACTGTCCTTAACTTCCGTGTGACCAATCCGCGCCCCACCGCGCATCTTTGGCAGCAGATACGGGGTATTGGTCATGCTTTCCATGCCGCCCGCAACCATAATATCAGCCGAACCCGCTAGGATAGCATCATGGGCCATCATGGTGGCCTGCATACCGCTACCGCACATTTTGTTGATGGTGCTGCATCCCACATCCTGTGGTAGGCCCGCACCAAGCGCGGCCTGACGTGCGGGGGCCTGTCCCTGTCCCGCGGGAAGCACACAACCCATGAAAGCCTCGTCAATATCCTCAGCATTAAGGCCGGAATTCTCGAGCGCACCCTTGACCGCAACAGACCCAAGGTAGGGGGCTGTTAATGTCGCGAAGTCGCCCTGAAACCCGCCCATAGGGGTTCTTGACATTCCCACAATGACGATGGGGTCTGATGATAAAACTTGGGCCATTTTCATTTCTCCAAAAAAATATGTTGAGTTTAAGTTACTCATGGGTAACAATATAGGCTTGTAAAATAGAATTGGCAAGATGGATAAAATGATTAGAAAACTGAAACTTTCCAAGCCTGTCCTAAACCGTGAAGAGAAGAGACAGCTTAAACTGGATGCCATATTGCGCCATGCGGCGGCGGCTTTCATGGATAAGGGATATTATAAAACATCCCTTGATGATATTGCCCGCTTGCATAAGGTCACCAAGCCGACCCTGTATTATTATATCAAAAATAAAGAAGATATTCTGATCAAATGTGAAGAAGTGGCCAGTATTCGTATCAATGGACTTCTGGATGTAGTTACCGCAACGGATGAGACAGGCTTTGTCCAGTTGCAGAAATTCATTGAAGGTTATGTGGAAATCGTCACCGATGACATCATCCGTTGTCATATCCGCCACCGGGGGCAGCGCGAAGACCCGCAGGCCCGTGCCGACAGTCTGGAAATGCACCGCTCTATTGAGCATCGGGTGCGTGAAATTCTGGGACGTGGGATGACAGATGGCTCAATCCGCGACTGTAATTCAACCATAATTGCTATATTATTATTTGATGCGTTGAATGGTATTTCTGCATGGTATCGGGACGAAGGCAAGGTTAATCATGAAGACCTCATCGCACAGGTGTTGCTGATCGTGACGCAAGGCGTTAAAAGTCAGGTATGAGGTCAGAGAAATTTTTCTTTTGGCAATATGTTAATCTTAAGTTACGATCTGCTAAATACCAGAAACATAGGGGTGAATAATGTTTAAAAAACCGAATGATGGCCAAAAGCGTATTGATGATCGCTTGGATGTATTGTGGGATGCGGTTGCGATTATTGATGATAAAGAATATTCTTGCGAGGTGGCAAATGTATCCACGGCGGGCGTCCTGATGAAGCTGGATATAGACATCAAGGAACATCATGAGTTCTTTTTGAATGTTGAGGAACTTAATGAATATGCGGTTAAGGTTGCCTGGGCCAACCGCCCATTTTACGGCTTGGTGCTAATGGTGGGCGATGATCTTAAATTAAAAGATCACGCAGACAAAATCGGGTTGGAAAACAAGAACTAATCCATTATTTTTCATATCCAAAGGGATCATCAATGCTGTGGCTGGGTACTGTGAACCATCTGGGGCCGTCTTCTGTCATGTAGAAATGGTCTTCAAGTCGCACACCAAATTCACCGGGGATGCATATCATTGGCTCATTGGAAAAACACATTCCGGGGGCGAGGGTGCTATTGTCGCCTGAGTTCAGATAAGGCCATTCGTGAATATCCATGCCGATGCCGTGGCCAGTCCGGTGAGGAAGTCCGGGTAATTTATAATCCGGGCCAAGCTGATGTTTTTCCAGACATTCCCGCGCCGCGAGGTCCACATCACCGCATCTTGTCCCCACCTGCGCCTGATTGAATGCCGCCGCCTGTGCCTTCTTTTCAATATCCCAGATATGGCGTTGACGGGCATTTGGTTCGCCGTAAACATAGGTGCGGGTGATGTCAGAGATATATCCCTGCAACTGACAGCCGGTGTCGATCAGCACCATGTCATTTTCTTCCAGTGTTTTCGGGCTTTTCACTCCATGCGGATAGGCGCTATCTTCGCCGAAAAGCACAATCACGAAATACGACCCGGCTGGTGCGCCGACTTTTTTATGGGCGGCATGGATGAAACTTTCAACTTCACTCACCGCGATACCAGTGCGCAGGATACGGGCGGCGGCCTTATGGACCTCCAAGGTCATATCCTTAACCCGTTGCATGATGGCAATTTCATTAGGGGACTTGATTTGGCGGCAGGTGGCACTGATCATTTTTGCGGTAACATAGTCAAATTCCGGCGCGGCAAGGGCGATGCCGTTGCTGATGAAAAAGGGACAGGATTCGTCCAGTGCAATTTTTCCCTCTTTCAGGCCTAACGCAAGGAGCATCTCCCGAAACAGGTCGTAAGGGTTTTCATGTTCCTGCCAACCATGAACCTTACCCGTAAGGCCCATATATTGTTCCAACGTGCCGACTTCGAATACTGGTGAAATATATTCTATTGCGCCCTGTGCCGGAATGATGGCACCGACCATGCGTTCGCTTGGGCGCCATACGGTTCCGGTAAAATAGCTCATGCTGGTCCCCGCATGGATATACATGGCGGCAATATCCTGCTCCTGCATTAGCTTCTGCGCCTGAGCCACACGGGCGGCATATTCATCCAGAGCAATAGGGGTTATATCGCTTGTCATATCTACAAGTTTGTTCAATTCAGTCTCTGCGGATGATCCACCAACGCCTATTGTCATTCTCTGATTCCTGTAAAATATTTATATTAACCGGATGTTCGGTCAATCTTTTGACCTTTCGGCTAATAATATATAAGATGTGTGTATTATTTAATCCATAAAAAAGAACCAGTTTAAACATGGCCCGAAAACAAGCAGAGGATTATGGCGAACGGCGTCGGAATATCCTGAATAAAGCCGCAGAATTATTCGCAGAAAAGGGCTATGCCCGCTCGTCTATTTCAGAACTCGCCACGGCGTGCAATGCGTCAAAGTCATGGCTTTATCATTATTACCCGTCCAAGGAAGCCATCCTCTATGACATCATGTGGCTCCATGTGACAGAATTGGTCAATATGGCGGAAGAGGCACTGGCAAGCGAAGGCACGCCAAAAGAAAAATTACGTACTTTGGCCCGTAATTTTATGGAAATTTATGTTAATGCCGGTTCAAAACACGTGATCCTGCTCAATGACAGGGGCTGCCTGCCAGATGAAATGCGGGCTGAAATTATGAACCTACAGGATCAGGTGGTAAAATCTGTGGTCAGCCTGATTTTGGAACTGAATCCCTCTCTCAAAAAATCTAAGGACTATGAAAAGCCGGTTACAATGGCGTTCCTCGGCATGATAAACTGGACCTATATCTGGTTCCGTAAAGATGGCCCGATTGATCAGGAACAATTCGCCGATCTGGCAGTAGAGATTTTCCTGAATGGCTTTATGACATTGGACAGTGAAAACCTTTAGGCGGATTGGGTTGAGATCAATCCATGAAGGGACAATTGTATTTCATGTTATATATCCCATATGAATATAGAGGGTAGTCGGAATAATTGCGTAACTTTTGGATAGTGATATGTCTTTAATATTGAATATTTTATGGTTGATCTTTGGTGGTGCTTTCATGGCCCTTGGCTGGGTATTTGTTGCTTTGATTATGGCGGTATCCATTGTTGGTATCCCGTGGTTTGTTGCGGCAATGAATATGGCACATCTTAGCCTTCTGCCCTTTGGCAGGGAGGCGGTTAACCGTGAAGTTCTGTCCGGTCAGGAAGATATTGGCACAGGCCCTCTGGGTGTGATCGGAAATATCATCTGGTTCCTGTTTGGCGGTATTTGGCTGGCGTTGGGGCACCTGTTCTGGGCTGTGGTTTTAGCCGTAACCGTTATCGGTATTCCCTTTGCTTTTCAGCATCTGAAACTGGCAGGTCTCGCCCTCGCCCCCATTGGCAAGACCGTGGTCAATATGGACGATCTTCCGTCGGCTAGATATTAAACCTTTTCAATGATCATGGCGATGCCCTGTCCCACACCAATACACATGGTGCAAAGGGCATAACGGCCATTCCGCCTGTGGAGTTCATACATGGCTGTGGTGATCAGACGCGCCCCACTCATGCCCAGCGGATGACCAAGGGAAATAGCCCCGCCGTTGGGGTTCACATGCTCTGCATCATCGGGCAGGCCCAGATCACGCATGACAGCCAGCCCCTGTGAGGCAAAGGCTTCATTCAATTCAATAACATCCATCTGATCCAGCGTGAGGCCGGTTTGAGCCAGCACTTTTTTGGTGGCTGGAGCCGGACCAAATCCCATGATGCGCGGCTCTAATCCCACCGTTGCCATGCCCACAACGCGGGCCTTGGGGGTAAGGCCATATTTTGCCGCCGCATCACCGGATGCCAGTAGCAGGGCACAGGCCCCGTCATTGACGCCCGATGCATTGCCCGCCGTCACGCTTCCACCTTCGCGGAAGGGGGTGCGTAGCTTGTTCAGGGCTTCCAGGGTGGTGCTGGCGCGGGGGTGTTCATCGGTGCTGAAGATAATATCATCACCTTTTCTTTTGGGAATGGTGACGGGGGTAATCTCATCATCAAAACGTCCCGCTTCCTGTGCAGCGGAGGTTTTCTGTTGCGAACGGAAGGCGAATAAATCCTGATCCGCGCGTGAGATGTTGAAATCTTCGGCTACATTCTCGGCGGTTTCGGGCATGCTGTCGATGCCAAATTGCTTTTTCATCATCCGGTTGACAAAACGCCAGCCGATGGTGGTGTCATAGGTTTCCACTTTGCGCGAGAAAGCCGCATCAGCCTTGCCCATGACAAAGGGGGCGCGGGACATACTTTCCACACCGCCGGAAATCATCAGCTCTGCTTCCCCCGCCTTGATGGCGCGGGCGGCCATTCCCGTGGCATCCATGCCCGAACCACACAGGCGGTTTACCGTCGTGCCGGATATATTGGCGGGCAGGCCGGACAGCAGGCCGCTCATACGGGCCACATTGCGGTTGTCTTCGCCAGCCTGATTGGCACAGCCAAAAATAATATCATCAACCTGCGTCCAGTCCACCTGACCGTTGCGTTCCATCAGGACTTTAAGCGGGACAGCCCCCAGATCATCGGGACGAACAGAGGATAACGCGCCGCCGTATCGGCCAATGGGGGTGCGGGTGGCATCACAGATAAAAGCGTCTCTCATAGTTCATCTCCTAAAACGGTATCTTTGGTGGAATGTGATTTGCCGCGAAAAGTGGCAATCAGTTGGTCATTCTGGTTGGTGATCATAACATCATATATGCCTTGCCGACCTCGCCCGCCCTTAAACTCGCCCGATGCCGTCAGGACATCACCGGGGAAAGAGGGCGCCAGATATTCTATGGAGCAGCCAGAGGCTACCGATATAATATTCTGGCTGTTGCAGGCATAGGCAAAAACCGCGTCGGCAAGGGCAAAAACCACACCACCGTGAGCGCTGCCGTAGACATTGACCATATCTTCGGTAAGTTTCATTCTCATGGTGGCACTGCCCACCCCGATATTGACAAATTCTATATCGAGCAGCTTGTCCAAAGTACGGCGACCATTGAAGGATTCAGCTATCTCCTGAGCAATTTTTTCGCTCATATAAGATCCTTTCCGCCATATACCGCCCGTTTAATCAGGGGGGATGTGCGGTAGCGTTCTTCACCGTAAAAATTTTGTAGATAGCGTAATGTTCTTTCAATATGGTCAAGGCCAATGTCCTGTGCCCAGCACATGGGGCCTTTGGGATAATTAACGCCGTTCATCATGGCGATGTCAACGCCTTCGGGGGTAGTGACGCCTTGATGTACCGCATCGCTGCCTTCATTTGCCAGCATGGCGACAATGCGCATAACAATAAGTCCGGGGCAGTCATCAATGACGGAGACTTTTTTGCCCAAGGCCTGAAAAAACCCAATGGCCTTATCCAGGTTTTCATGGGAAACCTGATCACCCCTTGCAATGGCAATACGTGATGCCGCTTTATAGTCCAGAGCCAGATCAAAATATATGACCGGCATTTCAATATATTCGGTCTGTTCTGTTGCCGTGTCGCCATCCGTGAGCAATAAGAAAAAATCACCTATTTTAAAACCGCTGGGAGTATCCAGTAAAATATCATCTGTATTTATTTTTTCTTCGTTAACTTTGATTCCGGAATCTCTTGCCAGTTCAATTAAAGGTTCAAGAAGCGGATTTTCTCCAATAATAGAAATTTCAGTGGGGGCATCAGCGGCCTCTGCGGTATGAGGTTCGGGTTTTATCGCCCCTTCGCGGTAATCATAATAGCCCTGACCGGATTTGCGGCCAAAACGCCCTGCGGCAACCTGTTCCTGCTGGATGAGGGAGGGGCGATAACGCGGTTCCTGAAAATAGGCATTATAAACCGATTTTGTGACGGAAAAATTGATGTCATTGCCAATCAGGTCCATAAGCTCGAACGGCCCCATGCGAAACCCACCGGCTTCCCGAATACAGCTGTCGATGGTTGGGATGTCGGCCCCTCCCTCCTGTAAAATACGCAGGGCTTCGGAATAAAACGGGCGGGCAACTCGGTTGACGATAAAGCCGGGGGTGGATTTGGCATGCACCACCTTTTTGCCCCATGCTTGGGCCGTGTCATATGTTGTGTCTGCCACCTGTTTGTCTGTGACTAGTCCATGAATGATTTCCACCAGTTTCATGATGGGGGCCGGATTGAAAAAATGCATACCCACCATGCGTTCGGGCCGTTTCAGCTTGGCGGCAATTTCTGTTATCGAAATGGATGATGTGTTTGAGGCAAGGATGGCATCCTCATCGAGGATATCCTCCAACTGGCTAAAGACGGACCGCTTGATGTCAATATTTTCCACAATCGCTTCGATGACCAGTTTGGCCGGTGCCAGATCGTCCAGTTTATTGCAGCGATGAATACGGCTCAGAATAGCGGTTCGCTCCTCATCCTCTATCCGGCCTTTGGCGACAGATCGTCCAAGAAATTTTTCAATCTGGGCGACGCCTTTGTCGATAGCTTCTGAAGATGTATCGAAAAGATAAACCGTATGTCCGGCTGTGGCGGCTACCTGCACAATTCCAGCGCCCATGGTTCCGGCACCGATAACGGCAACCGCATTGGAGGGGGGGAGAGCAGTCATAAGTCTTTATCCTTTATTTGCCCGTAAAGGCTGGCGTTCGTTTTTCAAGGAAGGCGGCGACACCTTCCTGATAATCATCGGAGAATCCGGCTTGTTTTTGAAAGCCACTTTCCTGTTGTAGCTGTTTATTAAGGTCATTGTCAAAGCTACTACGGATTGCTCTTTTGATCAGGGACAGACCGAAGGTTGGTTGGCTAGTGAAATGACGCGCCTGTTTCAAGGCAACTTCCATCAGGTCTTCATTATTTACCGCTTTCCAGATCATGCCCCATTCTTCCGCCTGTTCCGCCGTGACCGCATCGCCAGTCAGCGCAAGGCCCATGGCTCGCGCAGTGCCCACCACCCGGGGCAGGTTATAGGTGCCGCCGCTATCGGGGATCAGGCCAATCTTGCAGAATACCTGAATGAACTTTGCGGATTTTGCGGCAAAAACCATGTCACAGGCCAGCGCCAGATTTGCGCCCGCACCCGCCGCTACGCCGTTAACCGCACAGATGACCGGCATGGGTAGGTTGGCAATTCTTTTTATCAAAGGATTATAATTTTCTTCAACGGATTCGGAAAGATCGCGCCGTTCGGCTCCGGGCTTTACCGCCCGGTCATTGAGATCCTGCCCCGCACAAAAGCCACGGCCATTTCCCGTGAGTAACAAACAACGGACGGTAGGGTCATTTTCAACCTTCGTCATGGCATCACGAAATTCTTCATGCATTTCTGTGGTAAAGCTGTTCAGGCTTTCCGGACGGTTCAGGGTCAATGTTGCCAAGCCATCCGTGATATTAAATTCAATGTTTTCATAAGACATTTTGTAAATCCAATCCGTATCCGAGAAGTTACTATATCATAGCTATAGAAATATTATTTAAGCTATTTAACTTGAATTGTCCAACCGTTCGGTCTATTAATTACAAATCCATAGGGTTTAGTCAATAAATATGTTAAATTGAGCACCGCAAATTCTGCAAAAACTTATCAGGAGTAAAGATAAAATGTCACAATCTTCATTATTTGAACGCCACAGGGAAACGCTTGAAAAGGGTATTGAGGCCAGCAGAACACGGGAATATTGGACAGCTTATCCTGAAAGCCCCAGCCCGCGCGTTTATGGTGAGGACGCCAGCAAAGACGGTGAGGCGGCTTTTAAAGCATATCTGGGCAAGCATTTTGACATTGATCAGCCCGGCATTTCCGGCACAGCGGGTTCGGAAAAATCCCCTTATGGTTTTGATCTGGGCGTGACCTATCCGAAAGTGGATGTGGACGTCTTAATTGGTGGAGTAGAGGCCGTTCGTCAGGACTGGGCAAAGGCATCCATTGAAGCCCGTACCGGAATTTGTCTTGAAATATTATCCCGTATTAACAAACGTAGCTTTGAAATGGGCTTTGCGGTTATGCATACCACAGGGCAGGCCTTTATGATGGCATTTCAGGCCGGCGGCCCACATGCTCAGGATCGGGGACTGGAAGCGGTGGTCTATGCCTATGAAGATATGGTCCGTACGCCTGCTGTAGCCCGTTGGGAGAAACCGCAGGGCAAGCGCGACCCTATCGTTATGGAAAAACATTTTACCGTTGTCCCCAGAGGTATTGGTCTGGTGGTTGGTTGCTCTACTTTCCCCACATGGAACAGCTACCCTGGCTTATTCGCCAGTCTGGTTACGGGCAACGCGGTTATTGTGAAGCCACACCCCGGCGGGATTTTGCCGCTTGCGATTACCGTGGAAATTTGCCGCGATGTGTTGAAGGAAGAAGGCTTTAATCCTAATATCGTCACGTTGGCGGTTGATAGTGCTGATGCGCCGCTGGCCAAAGATCTGGCCTTGGCCCCGCAGGTAAAATTGATTGATTTCACCGGCAGCACTGGTTTTGGTAACTGGCTGGAAGTAAACGCGACCCAAGCCTTGGTCTATACAGAAAAAGCGGGTGTTAACTGCGTCATTATCGACAGCACGGATAATTTCCGTGGCATGATAGGCAATCTTTCCTTCACGCTCAGCCTTTATGCGGGGCAGATGTGTACAACGCCGCAGAATATATTCATTCCTGAAGGCGGTATCGAAACCGATGACGGACACAAGAGCTTTGATGAGGTTGTTGCGGCACTTGCCACCGGCGTTGAAAAACTGAACGGTGATGATGGGCGCGCCTGTGCCATACTCGGTGCCATTCAGAGCGAGGCGACACTTGCCCGCCTTGAGAAATATGGCGCGGGTGACAATGTGGTTCTGGCTTCCCGTGCGGTCCCTATGGAGGGGTTCGACAATGCGACCATCCGCACGCCGCTTATTTTGAAAGCCACGGACGAAAGCTCTTATACGGCTGAATTATTCGGGCCGATTTCTTATGTTGTACCCAGCAAGGATACAGCCGACAGCTTGCAGATCGTTGAGAATAGCGTGAAAAAGAACGGCGCCATAAGCTTTGGTATCTATTCCACATCGGATGATGTTTTGGACCTTGCCGAAGATGCTGCCTGCCGGT
>DAOWHQ010000093.1:0-34839 GCA_030641355.1 Alphaproteobacteria bacterium | reverse complement strand
GTGCGACAGCAACTTGGCCTACAGGCACTGTCAATCGCGAATCAGGCGCCTGGTTCAATATTGTCTCTATTCAGATAATATACGATTTAATTATTTTGGTGGGGCATTTATTGGCCCCACCAAAAAATATCTTTTTATTAAAAAAATATTTTTTACATTATTTAGAATGATGAATTTTAATAGTAATATCTAGTTTGTAATTTTTATAGTAAAATTCAGAAAGCAAAGTGTATGTAGAGGTTAATATGGTAGACGGAATAAAAACATCAAGTCCGACCTTACCTGGCGCAAGTGAAGTGCGTGAAGCTGTACCTAAAGCAACTGTTGCCCTTGGTAACGAGCAGAAAATAGAAACAGCTAAGCAAACCGGTCAGGTTAAGGATAGTGACACCAGTAATGTTTCTTCAGCGATTGCAAAATCCGCTGATAAGCGACTTTCTGCGTTGAGTTCTGGAAGTACTCAGGACTTCATACAGGCTGCTGAAAAACTCATTGAAGCATCATTGCCAAGCAAACCCCCGGGAACTAAGCTACGGATTGACGTGGACGATGGCTCCGGCAGGTTCGTCTATAAGGGTATTGATATCAAAACCGGCGATGTCGTTGTTCAGTTCCCCTCAGAGGAAATTCTGAAATTAATAGCTTTCAACCGTGAACGCGATGGTGTCGAAGGCATAGTGGTTGACGAAGAAGCCTAACCATATCATTACTTCTTGGCCTATATCATGACTGATAATATTCTATGTATTTCTCAGGCCCGCATGACATCAACCCGTCTCCCCGGAAAAATTTTAAAGACAGTATGTGGCCGTAGTTTGCTGGATTATCATGCCAGCCGTCTGTTGAAAAGCCAGTTCATCTCCCGCCTAGTCATTGCCACCACTATGAATGAAACCGATGATCCGGTTGAGAATTTCTGCCAGGAAAAAAACATTGCCTGCGTTCGGGGCAGCGAAGACGATGTTCTGGCACGTTATTTTAAGGCAGCGGAAGAATATCCAGCAGATATTATCGTCCGCGTGACGTCCGATTGCCCCTTGATTGACCCATCTCTTATGGATCTGGCTATCGGCTATTTTTTGGATAACCGCAGCCATTATGATTATCTTAAACTGGGTGGTGAAAATTATCCGCGGGGCCTTGATATGGAAATTTTTTCGTATAAAGCCCTGAAGAAAGCCTATAATCATGGGCGTGACAGCCACCACAGAGAACATGTTACCCCCTATATATATCGCGAGGGGAGTGAATATCGCTGTGGTGTCTACCCCTCAGAGGAAAAACTTGGGTTTCACAGATGGTGTGTGGACGAGCCCAATGACTTTAAATTAATTTCCAAAATTCTGGAAGCTTTTGACGGGCAGGATGATTTTACCTGGCAGGAGTGTCTGTCGCTCTTTGATAAAAACCCTGAATGGCTGGCTATAAACAGCATGGTCCGGCAAAAGGCGCTAACAGAGTAAACGTAAAAAACCTAATTTTTAAAAGAAGTTAGTGAATTTCTGTTCGTTTATCTATATGATCTTCCTTGGTCTGAGAGTAGTTTTTGAAAAAGATAAGGACTTTTGATGAGCAAGACATTAATTCGGTCTTTTGAAACCGATCTTGGGTTTCTGAAAGATAAGACCTTGATGATTACCGGAGGTACCGGATCTTTTGGCAAGATGTTGACGCAAACTTTGCTGGACAATGCAAGCTTAAGCCGACTGATCATTTTTTCCCGCGATGAATTAAAGCAATATGAGATGGACTTATCCTTCTCTAATCATCCAAAAAATAGCGTTTTACGCTTTTTTATTGGTGATGTCAGGGACCGTAACCGGCTGGATATGGCGCTTCGCGGCGTGGACTATGTTATCCATGCGGCGGCGCTGAAACATGTTCCAATCGCGGAATATAACCCGTTTGAATGTATCAAGACCAACATCTTTGGCGCTCAGAATTTGGCAGAAGCGGCCATTGGCTGTGGGGTCAAGAAGATCATAGCCCTGTCCACAGACAAGGCGGCAAGCCCGCTTAACCTTTACGGTGCCTCAAAATTGGCATCAGATAAAATTTTCGTGGCTGCAAATGCCCTCGGCGGCAGTCAGGAATTCTCCTGTTCCGTGGTGCGCTACGGTAATGTGCTAGGATCACGCGGCTCTGTGGTTCCCTTTTTCAATAAATTAATAGCGGACGGTGCCACTCATTTGCCGGTTACAGACATACGCATGACCCGCTTCTGGATTAC
Organism: Alphaproteobacteria bacterium; assembly: GCA_030641355.1. Lineage (GTDB taxonomy): Bacteria > Pseudomonadota > Alphaproteobacteria > Sphingomonadales > Emcibacteraceae > Paremcibacter. The sequence goes on along the minus strand of DAOWHQ010000093.1, from coordinate 32,609 downwards.
TCTTCGGCAGGGCGTGGATTTTGTGCTCAGCAACCTGAACATGATGCGCGGCGGTGAAATTTATATTCCGAAAATTCCCAGCATGAAAGTCCTGGATATGGCCAAGAGCCTGGCTCCGGACCTTGAAATTCGTGAAATTGGCATCCGTCCCGGCGAAAAACTCCATGAGCAGATGATCACCCGCGATGATGGCCGCCAGACCATCGCCCTGAAGGATCGCTATATCATCACACCGCAATTCAGATTTTGGTCTGATGATTATTATATGGATCAGAATGCGGTTCATGTTCCCGAAGATTTTGATTATTCCAGCGATACCAACGAAGAATGGCTGGACAATGACCAGTTTCGTGAATTACTAAAAATAATATGACATCAGGGTAGCGCAAATATCAACAATCAAGGCTGGGTTTAAGCAGAAAAAATTAAGGAACTTATGAGCGGATTAGTGATTTTTGGCGCAACAGGTATGCTAGGGCAAGTGTTGATGAAAGAAGCACAGGCCCGCGACCAACAAGTATCCGGCGTGGCCCGCAGGGGCAGTGATTATGATTTGGATATTGGTGCCCTATCTTCGTTATCTGATTTTTTATGCCGGACAAAACCCGAAATTATAATAAATTCTGCCGCAATAATAAACCTTGTGGGGTGTGAAGAACAGCCTGAAGCTGCCGATACAATAAATGCTAAGGCGGTTCAGGTGATGGCGGATTATTGCCAAAGCTCAGATGCTTTCCTAGTGCAGATTTCCACGGATCAGTATTTCCGGTCTATGGACCCCGTGACGCTGCATGATGAAAATGCTGAAATACATTTGGTCAATAGCTATGCCCGCACAAAATATGCGGGTGAAGAATTTGCCCTTAAATCCCACAATTCAATAGTAATTCGCACCAATGTAACAGGCTGTCGAAATGCCCGTGGCCCTACATTCCTTGAATGGGCGGTGTCAACACTTGCCTCAACGGAAGATATTACCGGGTTTGCAGATTATTATACATCGACAATAGACCGTAACTCACTGGCAAAGGCTGTGTTTGACTTGTTGGACAAACAGGCACAAACTGGCATCTATAACATCGCCTCATCCCAGGTATTCAGCAAGTTTGAGTTCCTGAGCGCACTCTCAAAAGAACTTGATATACCGGATAGAATGATAAAAAATGGGACTGTAGGGTCAGTTTGGCCTGATCGTTGCATTACTTTAGGATTAGACGTTTCAAAAGCAGAGGCAGCTTTGGGGTATAAATTACCCGGACTGAAAGATGTCATCAGAAGTTTGATTAGTGATTATAGAAAGTGTTGGCCCAGTGGAAACATATAGCAAGAAAATCAAAGTCGGGAACAGGGATATTTCTTTGTCTGACCCGGCCTATTTTATTGCCGATATTGCGGCCAATCATGATGGTGAAATCGAACGGTCCAAAGAGCTTATCTGGAAAGCAAAGGATGCCGGGGCGGACGCTGTAAAATTCCAACATTTTCTGGCAGAAGATATCGTAAGTGCCCATGGGTTTAAGAATCTTGGCAAGCAATTAAGCCATCAAAGTAAATGGGATAAGCCGGTTTACGATATTTACCAGCAATATGAATGTTCGCGGAACTGGACAGATATTCTGATTAATACCTGTGTCGAGGCCAAAATTGATTTTATGACCACGCCCTATGATGCGGCGGCGGTTGAAATGTTTGCGGACAAGGTTGCAGCCTTTAAAATTGGCTCCGGTGATATTAGCTGGATCGAAAATATTAGTCTTATCTCTGCAAAGAATAAACCCGTATTCCTTGCGACAGGGGCGGCTGATATGGCCGATGTGGAGCGGGCGGTAAATGCTATTTTGGCTGTCAATCCTGATTTGGCGTTGATGCAGTGCAATACCAATTACACCGGTGACGATGATAACTTCAATCATATCAATCTGAATGTCCTCAAAACATTTGCGACGCGCTACCCCGGTATGGTGCTTGGCTTGTCGGATCATACCCCCGGACATGCGACGGTGCTTGGCTCCATTGCCCTTGGGGCGCGTGTGATCGAAAAACATTTCACCGATGACCAGTCCAGAACTGGCCCGGATCATGGTTTTTCAATGACGCCTGCTACATGGGCGGAAATGGTGCAGAGAAGCCGTGAGCTTGAATCCGCATTGGGAGACGGCGTAAAACGCATCGAGGGAAATGAGATTGAACCCGCCGTGGTTCAAAGGCGATGCCTCAGGGCAACAGGTGAAATATCGGCGGGCACAATATTGCAGAAGGAACATCTTACCGCATTACGGCCTGCGCCTGAGAATAGCCTTGAACCCTATAAAGCGGAATTTATTTTAGGACGAAAACTCAGTGTGAACTTGAAAAAAGGTGAGGCCGTCTACCTTAACCAAGTGGAGGAAGACCAATGATAAAAGGCAAGATATGTGGTCTGCGCGCTATTGAACGAGATGATCTTGATACCCTGCTTGCATGGCGCAACCGCCCGGAAATGAGGCGTTTTTTCAGGGAATATCGGGAAATATCTCCGGCGCAGCAAACCGAATGGTTTGAAAATATCGTACGGGAAGACCCCCGCACACGTATGTTCTCTATCGTTCGCTTAAGTGACGGGGAACTAATGGGAGCTTGTGGCCTTTGTTATATTGATCAGATAAATCAGAATGCGGACTTCTCAATTTATATCGGCAAGGATGATCTTTATATTGATGATGTCTATGCCGTGGACGCTGCAAAACTGCTGCTGGAATATGGCTTTAAGGAGTTGAATCTTCACCGGGTATGGGCAGAAATTTATTCCATTGATGAGCCAAAAATCCGCTTTTTCAAGCAACTCGGATTTGTCCCTGAGGGAGTTCATCGGGAAACCCATTGGACGGAAGGAAAATGGGTAAACTCGCTTTTTTACGGCATGCTTAGGGCAGATTATAAAGAGCTTGGGAGTGAGACATAATGTTGTTTACGCGGATTAACGACTGTCGATTATGCGGTGGTTCGGATTTAATCGAATTTTTTGATCTGGGCGAACATTCCCTGTCCGGCTGTTTCCCCGGCCCGGATGCGCCCGACCCACAGACCGCACCCTTGGTTCTTTGCCGCTGTTCGCAGTGCCATCTGGTGCAATTGGGCCATGATACCAATTTGCAGGAAATGTTTACCTATGATTATGGGTACAGGTCAGCTTTAAATGCTTCCATGTGTCGGCATCTGTCGGAATTGGTTGGCTGGGCGACGGCGCATTGTCCACTGGGTAATGACGATATTGTGGTTGATATTGGTGCCAATGACGGCACGCTTCTGTCAAACCATGCGGCAAGCGGTGTTAAACGAATAGCTATCGACCCCATCATAGGCAAGTTCAGGGACGATTATCCGGATGACATTGAATGTCATGAAGGTTTCTTTAGCTTGGAAAATGCTCAACAATATTTAGGTGAACACAAAGCGAAACTCATCACATCCATTTCCATGTTTTATGATCTGCCGGACCCAAGTGATTTTGTCGCCGGGATTACTCATATTCTTGCACCCGAAGGTGTCTGGGTGCTGGAGCAGAGCTATCTGCCCCTGATGTTGGAACATAACGCCTTCGATACCATCTGCCACGAACATCTTGAATATTATGCCCTTTCTCAGATTGAGCGACTAGCCGATCATGCTGGCTTGAAGGTCATTGATGTTGAGCTAAATGACTGTAATGGCGGCAGCTTCCGAGTTGCTGTTGCTCATAAAGATAGCCACCACGCTGTGCGCTCCGCCAATATTGATGTGCTTCGTCAGCAAGAAACCGCCCTGAAACTTGATAGCACAGTGCCTTATGATGCGTTTCTCGAACGGGTGGAAGACATTGGTCGGGACATAAACGACTTCCTCAGGCAGGCCGAGAATGAAGGTAAATCGGTTTATCTTTACGGCGCATCGACCAAGGGAAATACATTACTTCAGCATTATGGAATTGACACAGGCAAAGTGACGGCGGCCTTAGAGGTTAATCCTGAAAAGTTCGGCCACCGTACCCCCGGCACGAATATCCCGATCATTGATGAAGCCTCCATAGGGGATGCTGTTCCGGATTATCTTCTGGTTTTACCGTGGCATTTTAAATCTAATATTCTTGCTAATGGCGGTGAGCTTATGGCGAAGGGGGCCAAATTCGTATTCCCCTTACCAAATCTGGAAATAGTCGGGAAGGACGATATATGACTACGCCGCGTTCTACCGGATATGATGTGATCATTGGTGCCACCGGGCAGGATGGCTTCTATCTGCAACAATTACTTCACGCGCAGGGAAGAAAGATACTATGTATTGATAAAGACGGTATGCTGTGTCCCGAAGAAAAATTGATCGCATTGGATATTTGTAATGCCACGATGGTTGACGATTTTTTACAGCAATATCCCATAGAGAGAATATTTTACCTAGCTGCCTATCATCACAGTGCGGAACAGCAGGATGCAAACCATATTGACACCTTAAAAATGTCAATGGATATTCATGTTTATGCGCTGGAGAATTTTCTGTCTGCCATAAAAAAATATCGTCCGGAAGCCAAGATTTTTTACGCTGCATCCTCACATCTTTTTTCAGGGCTTGATGGGGGGGAATTTTTGATTGATGAAAATACGCCGTTGTCGCCTAAAGGATGGTACGCGATTTCTAAGGCCGCGGGTGTGGAGCTGATCAGAGCTGCGCGGGCAGACGGTCTGTACGCCGTTGCAGGGTTTCTATTTAACCATGAAAGCGTACGCCGGCCAAGGTTCTTCCTGACCAGTAAGCTGACGCACGGGGCCCTTGACGCCATGCTGGACAACAAAAACAGGATCGAACTGTTGGATGTTGATGCTCAGGTAGATTGGGGCTATGCGCCAGACTATGTGAGGGCGATGCACCTGTCTCTGGAATATTCTGTGCCGCAGGATTATGTCATTGCCACGGGAAAACTTCATAGTATTGCGGACTATGCTGGCCAAGTTTTTGGACTTCTGGGGCTGAATTGGCGCGAGTTTGTAACCGTTAACGCAAATACTGCTCGGAAAGTAGGAGGTGCGGCAACCCTTGTTGGTAATAGTGACCTACTGATGACATCAACCGGATGGACGCCAGAACTTAATTTTGAGAGTATGGTAGCACGTATCTTGATCGATACTGCTAAGGAAAGAAATATCCAGATAGAAGATAAAATGAAAGGGATTCAATATGCTTCCTGAGAAAAATAAATTTGTTTATGAATTAGCTATGGACGTATTAGATGGTGCGGATGCGACCGTTCCAGAAATTCCCGGATTTTCAGAACGCATTGTTGAAGTTCCTAAGGCGGCCCAGTGGTTGAAGCAATTTTCGTCTCAGGATAGCTGCAATATTCTGGATATTGGCTATACAATGTCGAGCCTCGATTGGCTGGGGTTGCTATTGAAATTGAATGAGCAGGATAATTGCACTGTCAATGCTATGGATATCATCAAACCCGCACGGGTTCAGTCGCGATATCCAGAGGCTTGGCTGGATGCTATTTTTAAGGTTCCGGTGGAAATAGGCGACATTCGTGATATGACGATGCAGGAGGGCCATTTTGATGTGGTTACTTGCATTTCCACCATTGAGCACATCGGCTTTGACGAGGCGGAGGAAGAAGATACAGGAACCGCTTTCAAGCGCAGTGAAGATGAAACAGTAGTGCGGCTGAATCGCGCCGATGATGTTGATGCCAGCGTTTTGGCACAATTCCGCAAGGCCTTAAAATCCGGCGGTCATGTTATCATCACCACCCCGATGGGGAAGGGCGGCGCAGTCCTGCTGAAAGACAGTCTGGGCTTATTCACCCGTCAATGGGAATATGAAACCGATAGCTGGAATAACTTGGTACATCAAGAGGGCTTTGAGGTCGTTGAACAGAGTTTTTATGGCCTTGAAGACGATGGGGTATGGCACAAGGTGAACAAACCAAGTGATCTCAGCGGAAAAACCAGTGAACTAAAGCCCCATGCTTATGGCTGTGCCTTCGCTGTTCTTAAAAAGATTTGAATCGAGAAAATAATGACCAAAGTTGCATTGATTACAGGTATTACCGGCCAGGATGGTACTTTTCTGGCGCAGTTACTTCTTGAAAAAGGTTATATAGTACATGGTGTCCGGCGGCGTGCGTCCTTCTATAATACCAAACGCATTGATCATATGCTGGAACCGTCATATCCGGGCAGTGAGCGATTTTTCCTCCATTACGGCGATATGTCAGATTCCACTAACCTCATTCGCCTGCTACAGGAAAATCAGCCGGATGAGATATATAACCTTGCGGCGCAGAGCCATGTGCATATCAGCTTTGATTGCCCGGAATATACCGCAGATGTTGATGGGATAGGGACATTACGCCTGCTTGAGGCCATCAGAATCCTCAATATGCAGGAAAAGACCCGCTTTTATCAGGCATCAACGTCCGAACTTTATGGGCGTTCATTGCCGCCACAAAATGAAGATACACCATTTCGCCCCTGTAGCCCCTATGCGACAGCTAAGCTTTATGCCTATTGGACCGTGATCAACTTCAGAGAAGCTTATAATATATTTGCCTGTAACGGTATTCTGTTTAACCATGAAAGTGCCATTCGCGGCGAAGCCTTTGTAACCCGTAAAATCACCAGAGCGGTTTCGGCGATTGTTGCCGGAAAACAGGATGGATTACGTCTGGGTAATTTGAATGCCCTGCGGGACTGGGGCCATGCCAAGGATTTCGTAGAAGGTATGTGGCGGATGCTGCAACAGGATGAGCCCAAGGATTATGTTCTGGCAACCGGACGGGCGATTTCAGTTCGTGAGTTTACGGAAATTGCTTTCGGATTGGTGGGAATTCCGCTTATCTGGAAAGGTGAGGGACTGGAAGAAATAGGCTATCACGCCCAGAGCAATAAACCGCTTGTTTCCGTTGATCCAGTATATTTCCGCCCCAGCGAAGTTCATAGTTTGCTGGGGGATGCCACCAGAGCCCATGAAGAACTGGGCTGGAAACTCGAACATACATTGGAAGACCTGATCAGGGAAATGCTAGAAGCGGATTTGAAGCCGGTGGGTATGTCACATATGCTGAAAGAGGAATAAAAAACAATGTCAGATAAAAAAATATCGGTTGTTGTTTGTGCCCGTAATGAAGAAAGCCGAATTGAAAAGGCCCTGAAATCCATAAAAGCTGCTAACCCCCATGAAATAGTCGTCGTGGACGGCAATTCACAAGACCGGACGGTCGAAATCGCGCGCAAATACACCGATAAGGTCATTGTTTCAATGGCGGGTAGCCTGACGGCGGATCGGCAGGTCGGCATAGATGCCGCGACCTGTGATTATATCGCGATGATTGATGCTGATCATCGTATCAAACCGGATACCCTGACCAGTCTGCAGAAGGATCTGGATGAATTTAATTTTGATGTGGTTCAGTCTAAACTGGGCATTGAAGAAAACAGCTTCTGGACATCGGCAGAAAATCAGGCATTTGATATTTTTCTCAATTTTTCCGGCCAAAAAACAATGATCGGAACTGCGCCGGCCATGTATAGAAAATCACTCTTCAGCGTCCATAAATTTGATGCGGATATAACCCGCAATAAAGATGATGCGGATTTTTTCTACCGCCTGTCAAAACATCCGGAATTTACCTTTGGAACCGGAAATACATATGTGTGGCAGGAGCATCACGCTTCTTTTGTCGATTATGTCAAAAAATTCTTCTGGTATGGCAAGGGCGACAGCGAGTTTTGCCGAAAGCATAAGAACCGCGCAGCATCTATGGCTTTTCATCTGTTTATCAACTATCCCATATTCAGAAGTATTAAAGCCATTTTAAAAGGCAAGCCAAAGGCCGTTCCATATTTTATATTATGTGGATTAACACGCGGTACATCGATGGTTTTCCACTTGTTAAAATCCCTTGTAGTATGATCCGTTAATACAAAAAAAGCCCGCTATTAAAGCAGGCTTTTTTACGTTGAATCGAAGGATTATTATCCGTTAAATATACTCAGGATAGACTGTGGTGCCTGATTGGCAATAGACAGGGCCTGTATGCCAAGCTGTTGCTTGACCTGAAGGGCCTGAAGATTGGCACTTTCCTTGGCCATATTGGCATCAACAAGGTTACCAATCCCAACTTCAATGGTGTCGGAGATCATGTCGGCAAATACCCGCTGAGATTCCAGAGCCTTACCACCAGCGCCCAATTTGGTCAGAACCACATTCACATTGGCGAGTGAGTTATCTACATCCGACAGCGCTGTTACAGCCAATGTCTGCGTCGTAATTCCCTGACCTGAGGTAACGAGAATATTGCCGCCACCCAAGGTCAAATTCTGATGGGCAATAGTGATGGTCTGGGTCGCGTTGGGGTTTGTAATCGCTACGATGGCATCCGCGCCGCCGTCAATAATATTGGTGCCATTGAATTCAGAGTTGGCCACAATGATTGTGATTTGATCACGCAGGGCCTTAAAGTCCTCATTCAAAGCTGTACGGCTGGTGGCATCAAGTCCGGCATCAGCAGCCGCGACCGTTTTTTCTTTCATTTCAATGAGCAGGTCAGAAATGGCACCAGCGGCCGCCAAGGCCACGTCTGTGGTACTGATGGAGCGGTCAAGGCTCTGTTTGACAGCGCTATAGCCTTTCAGGTCAGCCCGGAGTTTCTGGGCAATGGAGAAAATTGCCGCATTATCCTTGGCAGTGGCAACTTTCAATCCGGTGTTGATTGCCGTTTGTGATTTTTCCAGAGCGCGTGTCGTTGTATTCAGGTTAAATAGCGCCGATAGCGCTATTGCGTTAGTATTAACTGAGAAGGCCATTTTCTTATCCTATCAAAGAAACATTATTAATATGATTTCAGCTTAAATAAGCTGCCGGGAGAGCTGATTTTCTATCCGGAACTCCCCCTATGTTCCGCGCTTAACCCCCGCCGAAGAGACTTAAGATTGACTGTGGTGCCTGATTGGCGATGGATAGCGCCTGAATACCAAGCTGTTGCTTAACTTGTAACGATTGCAAGTTGGCACTTTCCTTGGCCATGTTGGCATCCACCAGATTACCGATCCCGACCTCGATGGTATCGGAAATTTTATCGGCAAATACCCGCTGAGATTCCAGTGATTTACCACCCGCACCAAATTTGGTCAGAACTCCATTTACCAGCGCCAGGGAATTATCAATATCGGTCAACGCCGTAGAAGCCAGTGTTTGTGTTGTAATTGTCTGGCCCGCTGTGATGAGAACATTGCCGCCGCCCAATGTGAGATTTTGGTGGGCAATAGTGATGGTTTGGGTCGCATTGGGGTTTGTGATCGCCACAATCGCATCTGCGCCGCCATCAATCAGGTTGGTCCCATTGAATTCAGAGTTGGCTACAATGATTGAAATTTGATCACGCAGGGCTGCGAAATCCTCATTCAAAGCTGTCCGGCTGGTGGCATCAAGCCCCGCATCGGCCGCAGCAACTGATTTTTCTTTCATTTCAATGAGAAGGTCTGAAATGGCGCCAGCGGCAGCAAGGGCGATGTCGGTCGTACTGATGGACCGATCCAGACTTTGCTTGACCGCACTATAGCCTCTTAAATCAGCTCGAAGTTTCTGCGCTATTGAGAATATAGCGGCATTGTCTTTCGCGGTTGCAATTTTCAGACCTGTATTAATACGGGTCTGGGTCCTTTCCAAGTCCCTTGTCGTTGTATTCAAATTCAGCAGGGCCGATAAGGCACTGGCATTTGTATTAACTGAGAAAGCCATTTCGCTCTCCTTCCATAAATTTCATCCTGAACATATAATTCCCCACATACGGGGATATGCCACATAATAGAAATGCAAGAGGTGTGCCAGTTTTGAAAATATAGTTAACGCGTTGAAATATAAAGAAAAAAATATATAATCAGAATTTCTATTGAGATTGACAGGTAAAAAATTCCTTTAGGTGGGTAAAGCTTGCAGTATGTATAGTGGAAAATATAGTTCTATAGGCTGGTGAGGAACCCTGTGACACGGCTGTGAAGCAACACAAAGATATGTTGCTTCAAGGTATGGGTTTTGGATAATTTTTTCTCGAAAACATAAAGATTAGCCAACAGGCTATTATCATAGAACCGTATGATCAGCTGGTGACCAGCCGGTTATATGGTCTGATTTAAAGTAATCGAAGTTGGGGCCTTATTGGAGGACCGAGTGCCCTTTGCATCGTAGCGACTGGACCTGTTCTGGGTTTTGACCACTTCATCACTGATGGCTTTAATCATATTTGTGGAAATCTTCTTTAAGGCTTCTACCAGTCTTGTATGACGGGTAAGGATGGTCAAAAAATTCCGGGATTCCTGTTTCAGAATACGGGCGGCTGAACCGCTGCCGCTGGCCTTCAGGCCGCCACGGCTGCTTAATTCAGCCATTTCTTTATGATATGTTGCCATAAGCTGGTTTTTGAGCGGCAAAAGTTTTTCAAGTTCTTTGGGCCGGCTGGTTTTAAGCAGGTTTGTTTCCTGGGAAATGAGATTGCTAAGTTCCCGGACGGTGTTAATGAGCGGGCTAAGAAAATCCTGATTTTCTGATAACGCCTTACTTGTCATTTGAATATCCTACTTCCTGTGTTTTTAAGATTTCCCGATAAATTGAATCCGACAGTCCTATGCCACCATTTTTGGCGATTTGAGTTGCCATCTGTTCACTCATCATATCCTGAAAAACTTCTTCACTATGTCCGCCGCCAAATGGCCCATCTGATTTCATGCCAATTGACATACTTTTCAGAATTTGTGACAGGAAAACAGCTTCGAAACTTTCCGCAGTATCCCGTGCTTTTTTTTCAAATGGCGTGGAAGCCTGTAGCCGATTGTTTTGGGTGGTGGCACGTGTCTGTGCTTGCGCCTGTGCCGTCAGGCTCATGAATTTCATATCCATATCACATCACCTCTATTTCTGCGTGAAGCGCACCGGATACTTTCAATGCCTGAAGAATGGCAATCATGTCGCGGGGACCAATGCCCAGCGCATTCAGACCATCAACAAGGTCCTGTAGGTTTACACCCGGTCTCAGCACGGCAAATTCTTTACCCTCGCCATCCTCAACATCAACGCCAGTACGGGGAACTTCAACAGTTTCGCCGCCAGCAAAGGCGTTAGGTTGGGAGACTTGTGGTGTTTCGGTAACCCGAATGGTCAAGTTGCCCTGTGCGATAGCCACTTCGCTTACCCGAACTTCGTTGCCAATGACAATAATGCCGGACCGTTCATCAACCACAACTTTGGCTTTCTGGTCGGGTTGAACATATAATTGTTCTATGTCGGTAACCAGTCCGACCATATTATCGCCATACCCATCTGGCTTGATGAGCAGAATTGTTGAAGGGTCCAGTGCCATAGCCGTTTTTACGCCCATTTCTTTATTAATAGCGGCAGCAACACGTTTTGATGTTGTAAAATCAGGGTTACGAAGGGACAGAAGAATTTCTTTTTTGCCCATCATGGAATATTTGATCTCTTTTTCCACAATGCCGCCATTGGGAATACGTCCTGCTGTGGGAACCCCTTGCGTTACACTCGAAGCATCGCCACCGGCAGTAAACCCGGATACCTGAATAGACCCCTGAGCGACTGCGTAAACTTCACCATCCGCACCCTTGAGAGGCGTTACAATTAAGGTCCCACCACGTAGGTTGTCGGCATCACCAATGGAACTGACATTAATATCAATGCGGTTGCCGAGGCGGGCAAAGGGCATTAAATTAGCAGTCACCATGACAGCGGCGACATTTTCACCCTTCATGGTAGAACCTCTGGTATTAACCCCAAGCCGTTCCAGCATGGCAATTATGCTCTGCTCGGTGTAGGGGGCATTCCTGAGGGAATCGCCGGTTCCATCCAAACCAACCACAAGACCATAACCAACAAGCTGATTTTCTCTCACGCCTTCGACCGATACCAGATCTTTGATCCGGGAGGCAGATTGTGCAGGCAGGACATTAGCCACACTGATAACACTCATCAATAACAGGGAGATAAGTTTTTGTTTCAGGGGCTGTTTTTGGGTCTTCTGCCGCATAATAATTCCATTTTAGAAAATTGTTGTAATTTCTCAGTCTTTGTCTATGCGAAATTCATGCCAATAAAGCGCCTAGTGATAAAAAACATAAACTGTTGTTTTATTTGATCTTTTTATTTGATTTTTTTGGAAATTGGGCGGAATTACCTTTAGGGAGAAGGATTTTCCTCTCAAGGGGTAAGGCTTGCCGGGCAAAAAAAGCTAGCTCCTACCTATGAAGCTTCGTTGTGATCTGTTATATCTCAACGCGACTTAATGGAATGAGGGTTTTATGGAAGTAAAAGGATCAGGGCGGGTCACGACCTCCGGGGTATCACGGAAGAGCAAAACCCGTGGCGCCGGAAAAGCTGGCTTCAGCGAAGCCCTTTCTACGGATGAAGCCACCGCCGCCGCTCCGCCTAGCGGCACATCACCTCTGACAACGGTCAATTCTCTCTTGTCTCTACAGGAAATGCCAACCAGTAGTGAGGGTAGATCAAAGGGGCTGGCTATGGCAGAAGATTTACTTGGTCATCTGGAAATTATCCGCCACGGGCTGCTTGCGGGCCAGATTCCTCAAAATAAATTAAAAGAGGTGGTCAAGGTTGTTATGCAGGAAAGAACGATGTCAAAAGACCCCGCATTGGACGAGATTTTGAATGATATAGAATTGCGGGTAAAGGTGGAGTTGGCAAAACTGGAAATGCTGGGCGAATAGGCGCTATATCCTGATTTTAAATTTATAAAATTTTCACTTGAATTGTGTGTTTTAGTTGAGTAGTTTGTCACCCAAAACAAGCTAAAGCTATGTCATAATTCAGGATGATAAGATTAGAGGTCTTTGATGAAAACCGATTTACCAGATGGATATAAGCCTTCACCAGATGAAGAGTTTATGAATGATAACCAGACCCTTTATTTCCAAAATAAGCTATTGGGCTGGAAAGAAGAAATTCTTCGTGAGTCAAAAGAGACATTAAATCACCTTCAGGAAGACAGCCAGAAAGAGCCAGACATAGCTGATCGGGCATCGTCCGAGACTGATTGGTCTCTTGAGCTTAGAACCCGTGACCGTCAGCGCAAACTGATTACTAAAATTGACGCCGCCATTGAGCGCATCAAGAACGGGGAATATGGTTTTTGTGAGGTTTCCGGTGAGCCAATAAACCTGGAACGCCTGGACGCCCGCCCCATCGCCATGATGACGCTGGAAGCTCAGGAAGAGCACGAAAAATACGAAAAAGTCCACCGCGACAATTAAGGCGATAGCGCCTACCATCAAATATTATATCGCACAGCAGTGGCGAGGGTGGGTTTGGAATGGCAAAAGCCTGCATTTATTTATGGAAGCCAAATAAAAAGGGCCGTACTCTTCTGGTACAGCCCTTTTCTTTGTGCGGGAAACAGCAGGGGGATGGTTACCCCCTGCCGAACACAAGTATAAAACAGTTATTATCCTTAAAATGGAAACAGTATGTCGAATAGTTGAGCACCATAACGGGCCTGCTGAACATCGGTTAATTGACCACGGCCACCATAAGAAATTCTGGCTTCCGCAATTTGAGTATGTTGAATGGTATTAGTGGAGCTAATGTCTTCTGGTCGAATGACACCCATAACGGTCAGCTCTCTGACTTCGAAATTCACTCGGACTTCCTGACGTCCCTGTATCACCATATTGCCATTGGGCAGAACCTGAGTGACCACAGCCGCCAAGGTCAGATTGATTGATTCACTGCGGTTAACTTTGCCGCTGCCCGCATTGGATGTTGTGCTACCTATATCGATCAGGGAAGACGGGCTGACTGCACTAGGCAGAACACTGCTCAGTTTGCTCTCCAGACCCAGAAAGTTTGGTGCGCTCGCCGTATCTGAACTGCTTCTTGTGCGGGTGGTCTGGTTATCAATGCTTGCTTTATCGTCTACGGTGATATTGATGGTTAGAATGTCACCAATTTTGCTGGCCCGCTGATCCCTGAAGAAATTCTTTGAGCCAACACGCCAGAGTGAATTTGTATTATGATTCGGGGCAGCTGTATGTCGTGCCTGAAACTGAATAGTTTCTTTTGTGGGGTCGCTTTGCTGCGGTACGACCCGTGCTGCTTCAATGGGGGCAAGGTCGGGAGCCTTGCCAATATCGCCGATTCTGGTGACGGCACCGCATCCGGGCAATATCAAAGTCACGGCAAATACTAGCCAGAGTGATTTTGCGGGTTTGAATTTGTTCAATGTATAAGTCATTCTACTAATCCTCGAAAATTAAGTTACTTAAGCACATTCAATTGTGCGATGCCATATTGCGCGGTGAGAACCTGAACCTGTCCCGGTCCGGTTACCACGGCATCCAGCGTTTTGTGGGATTTACTGTTCATCACCTTGATAACGTCACCCCGTCCACCGCTTTCTATAGCTTTTCCTATGGCTGAGAGGCTTATCTTGCCCGATTTGAACAGGATGCTGACCACTTTACCGCGGATGACTATTTTGGGCTGTTTCAGGTCGCTTAGTCTCAGTGGTGTGGAGGGGACAAGACCCCGTCGAGGCGATTTGCCGACCATCTGATCTTTGGTTCGGATGATGTTGCGGCCAATGCTATGGCTTGGGAGCGATATCCATGAAATATCCTGTCCTGTGATCAGCTTGCCGGGGGCAATGGTTTTATTTAATGCCGGAACATAACTTATGGCTTGAGTGCGCCCGCGCAGAGTTGCTGTCGTGTAGCTGTCGCCTCCTGTCGGAATTGATATAACCGCGGAAAATTTACCAGTTTTTTGATTAAGGTTAAAATCCTGAACGGTTATATCTTCGATGCCGCTATCCTCGGGCAAGTTTATACGGGCATTTTTATTATCTAACCTGATCCCCTTTTTTCTGTTAGACAGATTCGCGGATTCCAACTCCTGTATAATCAGATGTTTAAGTGCCTCATGTTTTATAACTTTGCCCTTACGGGTGATTGTTATCTGGCGTACGCCCCGACTGTTCTGCCAATAAACATTATGTTGTTTGGTAAGGCTAGCCAGATATCTTGTAGAAACAGATGTTTTTTCACCGGGGGCAGGGGAATTCATGATCCATATATCATGACCTCTGTCCAGATTATCAAGCAAATCGCCTAATGTTACGGTTGATTTACTCACCTCGGTGGATGATTTGACTTCGGCAAGCGCCATGGCAGCCTGTGTCGAAACCATCCAGGTAAGGATCAGAATTATACTTTTATAAATTATGCGTTTCATGATCTCACCCTTATCTTAAGTTAGATGTCACGCTCATCATTTCATCGGCAGTGCTGATGACCTTGCTGTTCATTTCATAGGCTCGCTGCGCGGTGATGAGTGCGGTGATTTCCGTGACTGAGTTCACATTGGAATTTTCCAGAAATCCTTGAAGTATAGTGCCGAATCCCGGCGTGTTCGCCACACCAATATTGGCGGTGCCAGACGCAGGGGTTTCAAGGAATTGATTATCGCCAATAGCTTCCAATCCTGCGGCATTGGGGAAGGTGACCAGTTCAAGACGGCCCACATTGGTGGGGTCTATCTGACCGGCTAATTTAACCAGTACTTCGCCGCCCGGATTGATAGAAATGTCAAGAGCACCCTGTGGGATGGTAAGGTCCGGACCAACGGTATAACCTTCCAGCGTCACAATCTGACCTGTCGGCCCGATTTGGAATGCACCGGCGCGGGTATAAGCATCATCGCCGTTTGGCAGTGTGATGCGGAAATAACCTTCACCATTGATGGCAACATCAAGCGGATTTTCTGTTCCCACAACACTACCCTGTTGCGTTACCCTGTAAACGCCGCCGGTTTTTACACCAACACCAACCTGAATACCCGTCGGGGTGATGGTTCCTGTGTCTGATGAGTTTGATCCAATCCGCTCAATATTTTGATAGAGAAGATCCTGAAATTCAGCTCGTTGCCGTTTGAAACCCGTGGTGTTCATGTTGGCGATATTGTTGGAAATAACTTCCACATTAAGCTGTTGGGCTAACATACCTGTCGCGGCTATACTAAGTGCTTTCATAACTAATTTCCTATTCTTTGCTTTAGCTAAATTTAGCCAGCTGATTTACTGCTTTGCTCTCGGTGTCCTGAAGATTTTCCATGAGTTTGGAAGTTTGCATATAAGACCGACTAACTTGAATCATTCGCGTGAGTTCCATTATTGGCTTGACGTTTGAGGTTTCGATTGCCCCCTGAACGATGGTATAGTCCGTTGCTGGCAGTGCCGGTGAATCCGCGGCAAACATATTATCTCCGATTTTCTTTAACTTGGAGATATCGGCAAAAGTGCTCACATTCAACGTTGCAATTAATCCTGTTGATGGGGAGGAAATGGTGCCATCTGATGAAATTTTGATGTCAGATACATTCGGGGGGATTTTGATAGGTTTACTACTTTTATCCAGAATTTCATGCCCCGTAGAGGTGATAAGCTTTAAATCTTCTGACAAGGAAAGATGTCCGTTACGGGTATAGGCTACATCGCCATTTTCGCGTTGAACCTGAAACATGGCGTCTCCGTTCAAGGCAATGTCAAATAAATTGCCGGTATGTTCCATTCGGCCATTTTCCATATTTCTGGTAATGCCAAAATCCTGCACATAGGTTATTTGCCGCAGTGATTTGGGCGCATTTCCTTGTGCTTCCTTAAGAACTTGACCAAACATGACATTTTCCCGCTTGAAGCCGGTTGTGCTCATATTGGCGATGTTATTGGCAATAACATCCAATTGACGCCGTTTGGCGACTTGATGCGATAGTGCAATTGATATTGTTGTGTCCATCTTAGGTCCTTTCTGGCCATTCGATTTTTCCCGAACTTTATATTGCATATATCGTGCCAAAAAATAAAACATAACAAAATCAATATGTTATATTGCTCTCAAGTTCTATTTATAGGGGGAAAGGCATAGTTTGCCCGGTAATATTTTCCATTATTATCCCGGCAGGCAGTCTCTTGTATATATAGTGACTTCCTATGTTCCAATTACAACGGTTGCCTGCTATAGTAATAAAATTAACCATAGTTAATAGTTGGGGCGGTGAAAGATGCAATTCCTAACGAGTTGTTAATAACAAGGATTTACATTTGACCTATGGATCGGCATTTTTTTGCCCCATCTAATAGGGGTGAGTTGGTATTATGAGTGAAGAAAATGATTCCGAAGCGGATGAAGATGATCTTGCAGAGGGTTTAGAACAGAAAAAAACAAGCGGCAAAAAGATAATCATTATTGCCGTCATAGCATTTCTCGTGCTTGCACTTGGGGGCGGGGCAGCTTTTTATTTTATGTCCGGCGATGACGATGGCGAACTTGTGACAGATCTGGAACATGGCGGTCAGGAATCTGATTTGGCAGATGAGGAACCGACGGAGCTATTGTTTTTGGAACTGGAGTCTATGTTGGTCAACCTTGATACGGCGGGGGGTAAACCCAAATACCTGAAAATCACAATCTCACTTGAGGTAGATAAACAGGAAGCTCTGGATGACCTAACCAAAAAAATGCCCCGTATTATAGATCAATTCCAGACTTATCTGCGTCAGTTGCGCATAGAAGATCTCAACGGGTCTGCGGGTATGTTCCGACTTAAGGAAGAATTACTGATTAAAGTGAATGATGCGGTTTATCCGACCCGGGTGAATGACGTGTTATTCAAAGAAATGCTGGTTAACGGATAACCCAAAATATGTCAGACGAAGAAGAAATTGATGATGATGCAGTTGCTGCCGAATGGGCGGCTATGGCAGGAGAAGGCGACGATGAAGGCGGCGAGGACGGCGAGGGTAGCGATGATCTTGTAGACGGCGATGATGATATGGCCGCCGCCATGGCCGGGACTGACCGGGTTCTGGATCAGACCGAAATTGACAGTCTTCTGGGATTTGATGGCGAAGATGATGATGTGGGATCGAAATCCGGCATTCAGGCTCTGATCAGCAGTGGTCTTGTGGCTTATGAACGTCTGCCCATGCTGGATATTATCTTTGATCGTTACGTTCGAATGATGTCAACATCGCTCAGGAATTTTACCTCTGATAACTTTGAGGTCTCTATTGATAATATGACGTCGATCAGGTTCGGGGATTACCTGAACTCTATTCCACTGCCTGCCATGCTGGCGGTATTTCATGTTGAAGAATGGGACAATTACGGGCTGATTACCATTGATAGTAATCTTATCTATTCAATTGTAGATGCTCTTCTTGGGGGACGTCGCGGGACAGCCCCTATGCGCATTGAAGGTCGCCCCTATACCACCATTGAGCATACGCTGGTTGAAGAAATGCTGAGTGTTATGTTGAAAGACCTATGTGATGCATTTGAGCCTATAAGCAAGGTGACATTCAAACTGGACCGGTTGGAGACTAACCCCCGCTTTGCCACCATTGCCCAGCCGACCAATGCCGCGCTTCTGATCAAAATGCGTGCTGACATGGAAGATCGCGGGGGCCGCATGGAACTTGTGTTGCCCTACGCCACGCTAGAGCCAGTGCGGGAATTGTTGCTGCAACGCTTTATGGGGGAAAAGTTTGGCCGTGATTCCATTTGGGAAAACCATCTTATAAAAGAGCTTTTTAATACGGACGTTATGCTGGAAGTTATTCTGGGTGAACATGTCATGACACTGGGTGAAGTTCTGGGCATGGAAGTCGGACAGACTATGATGCTGAATGCCCAGACGGATAGTGAAGTGGAAATACGCTGTGGCGGCGTTTCCATGATGTCTGGCCGGGTCGGAAAACTTGGACAGAATGTGGCCGTTAAAGTTGAAAGAGTATTAAGCAAGCGTAAGGAACTCGTCTGATATGGAAATGGCTTTAGATATTGTCATTATTGTTTTGATAGTAATCATGATCGCATATTCGGTCGTATTGAATATCAAACTCAAAACTTTCCGTAATGCTCAAAATGAAATGTCTACTTTAATTGGACAGCTGAATGGCGCAATCACAGGCGCGCAGGCTAGTGTTGAAATCTTAAAAAAAGCGGCGCTTACAGAAGAAGTCCGGCTTAAAGAATTGATTGTGAAATCAAGGTTGCTGGCGGATGAGCTTGAGATAATTACCCAGAGCGGTTCAAATTTGGCAGACCGTATAGAGCGGGGCCTTGTTCCGGGTCAAAGTACCTTGGAAACTGAAGAATCCGTGGCTGAAGATAAAGATTATGTAGAAAATGATGAAATGCTGGAAACACTGAAAAAAGTCAGGTGACGGTCATTCGGTTTATTTAAACCAAGCATCAAAGGAAATATTATGACTAAAAAATTCCGGTTTTTGCCCTTGTCAATCATTGTCATGTCAATGGTGCTTGGGGTCAAAATTGTTGATTTCTCTATTGGTGTAGAAGTAGCTTTTGCCCAAAATAATACTAATGCCGCTGAGCCGGACGCAAGCCAGAAGCCCGCAGAGCATGAAGAGGAAGTTGCGAGCCAAGAGACTGCAGTTCTGCAAATCAGCAGCTTGCCTACTCGCAAGGAAATAGAATATCTACAGAAATTATCAGAGCGCCGTGCGGAATTGGACCGTCGTTCACGGGAGTTGGATGATCGGGAAAAACTGTTAGAGGCTGTGGAGTTACGTATAGTTGAACGGACAGAGTCCCTGAAAAAAATTAAAGCAACCATCGAAGCCGCGCTGGCAAAACATGCTAAACGTGAAAAAAAGCAACTCGACAGTCTGGTAAAAATATATTCTGCCATGAAGCCGAAAGAGGCCGCCCAGATTTTCAATAATCTTGATGAAGATGTTTTGTTGGCAATTGTTGAAAATATGAAAGAAAAAAAGATGGGGGCTATTTTGGCTAAAATGAATCTTGATAAAGCTAAGAAACTGACTGTGAACCTTGCCACCAGAGAGAAATTGCCAGAAATTGAAGGCTGACCTTTGGCTTCCGCCACCGCCTCTTTAGTATTTATTCCATATATAACAGGGTTTACCAGCTATTAACATCTGGAAGCTATACTCTATCACCTGAGCTGTAGTATGATTAATATGGTTGTTATAAAAAGAGGTGAAAATGCACTTGAATACGGTTTCACTAGAAGACAGAATCGAAAGTATCCGCAAAAAAATGGGGGATAACGTCGAGGTCGATGAAATTACATCAATCGTTGGAGAAGTCATGGGTTCACTTGAAGGTGACTTTGATCTTCAGGAGGTGCATTTCCAGGATGAACTTCGCGCTCTGTTGAGTTACATTGAGCAGTCCAAGGACGATCTTTCCGGTATTCAACCTAAGGATCTCAGCGAGAATAAAATTCCCGAGGCGAGCAACCAGCTGGATCAGGTGGTTGAGGCAACGGAAGAAGCCGCGGGCAGGATCATGGATTCTGCCGAGGAAATTTCTGAACTGGCCGAGACATTGGATGGTGAGCTTGCGGAAAAGCTTATGAATATCTCAATGAATATTTTTGAAGCATCAAGTTTTCAGGATATCACCGGACAACGGGTAAGTAAGGTGGTTAATACACTGAAATATCTGGAAGAAAAACTGACGATCCTTGCCAGTGCCATTGGGGATACTGACTCCCACATTAAAGCTGAACAGAATGCTGATGATATTTGCCCTGAAAGTGATGAGAATTTGCTACAGGGGCCGCAATGTGCCGTGACGGGTAATGATCAGGCCGATATTGACGCCCTGTTTGACAGCTTTGATTGATTGTAATCATAAATTTGTATAGGCTTGGCAGAATTATGGTTAATATCTGGAATTGTCCGAGAAGCTGACAAAGATGAATAAACATATGGGCGGCATAGGGTCATTTGATCTCACAGAGGGTAGCAAGAAACCTTCCGATAATACAACGGGGCTTTTCGTTTCATTATATATGATTGTGCTGGCTTTTTTTGTTGTGATGAATTCAATTTCGAATCAGGATCAGAATAAGGTGAATGCGGCGACAGAAAGTGTGACGCGCGCGTTCAGCAACCCTTTTGAGCCAGAGGCGGATTTTGTTGATGTATCGGCAAATGATCAGGCCGTAACCCCTAATGATGAATTTTATGATCAGATACTCGGTGTTTTCGCGTCATTGGTGGGATTTAAAGGGAAATTCCCCACCGAAGGGGGAGATGTGGTGAAGGTCAGATTTAAAACCAGTGATTTGTTTGAGGACAGCTCCAGTGTTTTTCGTTCAAACCAACAACAATTTTTACAACAGCTGGCAGATTTCCTGGCGGGCGGGCGCGAAAGCGAAAAACGGGAAATCGACATTATTATTTCTTCAGGTAAAAGATTGCCAAATGGCCCAAAATATTGGGAAGACACCAATATTCTGAGAGCTGGCGCTTTTGTTGGCTTGCTCAAAAATAAGGGTGCAGATGACAGTAAAATATCCATCGGGATGATTAAGGGTGAAGAAGACCAGATGTCTCTTACCTTTTATAATCGCGAACGGTTAAGTGTGGTTCAGAGCCTTACTGGGCATGAAACGAAAAAACTACCCGCCAAACCCAAAGGTGCGGGGGTTGGGCGATGATGATATCCCTTGATAAATCCGAGGAGGAAAAGGTTGGTGAAAGTTGGCTGATTATTTTTGCTGATCTTCTGGCGTTATTGCTGACTTTCTTTGTGTTGATGTTTTCCATGAGTTCGGTGCAGGTGTCAAAATGGCAGGCTGTTGTTGAATCCTTAAGTGAAAACCTTAACCCAAGCCGAGCACAAATTCAGGAAGTAGACTGGCATAATATAGAAGCGGCCATGGTGCCGCAAAAAGAGGCCCTCAGCCTGAGCTACCTAAAAAAGATATTTGAGGATAAGCTGCAATATGATCCTATATTAAGGCGCAGCAGTGTGACATTGCTGGATGACAGGCTGGCGATTACCCTGCCTGCGGACCTGATTTTCGAAAAAGGCCAGTCAAATTTCTCACGGGAAGCCAGAAATTCTATGCGTGAACTTGGCGCCTCACTCCAGTCTATCCAGAATAAAGTTACCGTGGTTGGTCATACGGATCTGGAGCCGACCAGTGGCCGGTTTTATCCCACAAATTGGGAATTATCTCTGGTTAGGGCTATATCTGTGGCCAAGTTGATTGAACAGGCCGGTTATACACAGGATATAGAAATTTTTGGCAATGGACCGTCCCGCTTTGAAGAAATTGATAAAAATATTCCTCTGGATGAGCGGTATATTTTGGCGCGTCGCGTGGATATATTTATTCACCGTGAAGGCAGGGTACAGCCAAAGACAAGACAGGGAAATGTAAATGAATAGGGTAGGCCGTATGTTCTGGCGCATAGTCATAATATTTATTGTGCTCATAACGCCTGTGCGGACTTTCGCACAGGAGGTCGTAGAGGTGCGTAATGGTGAACATAGCACCTTTAGCCGCTTAGTGTTTGATTGGCAGGAAATAGTAAACTATAGCCAGAAATTAACCGATGATAAGATTGAGGTTACCTTTGATAAGGCCAGTATCCCTAACTGGAATACGTTAATCAATGAGCCACTGAAATATTTGGCGGAGCCGGAATATCGTATTGATGGTGGAAAACTGATTGTTACGGTGAAAGTGCCAAAATCGAGCCAGTTAAATCATTTTCGTTACAACACTAAAATAATATTTGATGTCACCGGAAAAGGTGAAGTAATTGTCAATACTGTTGGTGAACCCGTAGTCGCACAGCCGATCCCGGTAGTTGATACGGGAACCATAGAGGAAATTATCCCTGACCAGAAAAAGAATACTGTATCAGATAATGGTATCCTGAAAATGGACGTTGATCGCAAATGGAATAATATAAGACTGAGTTTTCCCTGGAGCGAAAATGTGAAGACCGCAGCCTTTATCCGCCATAATTTCTTATGGTTGGTGTTTGATGGTAAAAAAACTGTGGACCAAAGTGAGTTGGAGAGCTTTCTGGGGCAGCGTATATTATCCGCGCGTCAACTGGATCATCCCGCTATGACAGTCCTTATGTATGAATTGGTGCCCGACCTTAATGTCACAGCCCAAAGGGTTGATGCGGTGTGGCATATTGATTTAAAAACCCCGCATTTTGCGCCGACACTATCGGTTTTGACCAGCTATCAGAGAGCGGCAGGTAACAGGGGCAATAATTTCTTCTTTTCCGTTGAAAATGCGGGTTCAGTGCTTGTGGTGACTGATCCGGTAATCGGTGACACATTGGTAATTGTGCCAATTTTAGGATCATCTCAGGGTGTTCTGCAAAAACAAAAATTCACAGAATTTGAATCTTTGGCTACGGCACAGGGGATAGCGGTTCAATTGATTGCTGATAACGTGAATGTCGTAAAATATACAAACGGCGTCAGCGTTACGGCCAAAGAAGGGTTGGCCCTTTCACGTAATCGGCTTTCGAGCAGACTAGGAATGGTTGCAGGTTCCGACAAGGCTGGCGGAGAGAATGATCGTCTGGTGGATTTTGCCGCATGGGAAAAAGGCCCTCTTACCCGGAAGGGGCAGGAGGAGGATTATCATGCCAATAAACATGAACTGCTTTACATGCTGTCCAACTCTACCGATGCAACACGGAGCGAGATGCGTTGGGATCTTGCCCGATTTTATCTGGCGAATGGCCGCATAAGAGAAGGCTTTGGTGTGATGAGTGTCATGCAGGACGAGGACCCTGAATTGATTAATACACCCGAGTTCAGAGTAGTTCTCGGCATTGCTAATATCCTGATGCGGCGCTTTCGGGAAGGGGCTAATCTTTTGAGTCACAAGAGTTTGGTTGCGGAAAAGGGGGTTCTTTTGTGGCGTACTGTGGCGGAGAATGCATTGGGCAATCATAAGATAGCCCTCGAAAATTATAAAAAAGCCTCGGATAAACTGTCTTTACATGATTTGGATAGCCAAATTCGCTTTCTGTTTGCAGCGATCAATTCAGCCAATGAGGTGGGAGATAAGAATTTTGTTTATTTCAGCCTGTCTTTTTTGCGCAAATTACCCCTTAACGTGCCTCAACTAATGGAAGTGGATTATTGGGAAGCTTCGCTTGAACGTGATAGAGGAAACCTACTACAGGCAGGGGAAATCCTTCAGGGCATAGTCAAGGCGGGCGTACGCCAAACGGCGGCATGGGCAAAATCCGATTTAATTGACATGGAATTTAAGAGTGAAAAAATAGATGCAACAGAGGCCGTTGACAAACTTGAAAAATTACGTTTTTCTTGGCGCGGGGATGATTTTGAGTTGGAGCTTTTGTCGCGGCTTGGGGAAATTTATGTTGCACAGAATGAATTTAACAAGGGTCTGCAAACATTGAAACTCGCGGTAACTTTCTTTGAGGGGTCAAAGAAAACTGCGGAACTCACCCGGCAAATGAACAAGATATATAGCGATTTGTTCTTAAGTGGTGGGGCAGATGTCCTATCACCGGTTAAGGCGGTGGCGCTTTATTCTGAATTCAGGGAGCTTATACCTCTTGGCAAGGATGGCGATACCATGACCCGGCGGCTCGCCGATCGTCTGGTGTTATTAGATCTGCTTGAAGAGGCCGCAGAATTGTTAAATCATCAGATCAAATTTCGCCTTAAAGGGGGGGCGCAATCAATTGTCGCAAGCCGGTTGGCTATGATTTACCTGCTGGATTCAAAGCCGGAGAAAGCATTGGAAATTTTGCGAGCGACAAGAAATTCACAAACACCTGATGATATTCGTGACCGTCGCCGGATGATTGAGGCCAGGGCATTAATCGAACTGGACAGTTATGAAGAAGCCGAGGTCCTGATCGAGGCGTATAATACTATGGAAGTGCAAAATATGCGCTCTGATATATATTGGCGTTCAGAAAACTGGGCAAAATATATTGGCCATAAAAACCGTATGCTGGGCAATCGTTATCAAGATGATAATGGGCTTAGTCCGGAAGAACGTCTGTCTGTACTTCGCTTGTCAGTGGCCTATGTGATCAGTGGTGATAAGTCCGGGGTCAGGACCTTGCGAAATAGATATAAAGGCCATATGGATAATGGCTTATATGGCGATACCTTTGAGGTGATTACGGCAGAAAGGCAGTTGACAGACCTGAATGTTGGACGACTGACCAGATCTATTGCCAGCGTGAACAAATTGGAAACTTTCATGCAATCCTACAAGGCAGAATTTTCCAATAAGGAAGTCGCCCAAAATTAGAATCCGAAATTAGAGAGATATAATGGGAATGATAGAATAAAAATGCTTTCCTTTAGACTGTTATCAATTTTGACTTTCTTGGTCTCTAATCACATTTCTGCTGTTTATGCTGCGGATGAGTTGGTCATACTGACCATCAACCTGCATACCTATCAGGAGCTCAGGCAGGAAGGCGATACACCACAACAACGCATTGAACGCAATCAACCCTTGCTGGCTACTGTTGCACAGGCAATAGCTGATCTGGATGCGGATTTGGTTTGCCTTCAGGAGGTCGGGGAATGGCGTGGTGATGTCAGAAATCCCGAAACTGCACCCTTTGGCAAGGGGCAGAGCAACGCCGCTAATAAGATCAACAGGCTGCTTGGCGGGCGGTATAATATTCATATGGATTGGTCCCATTACGGCTGGGATATATGGCGCGAAGGTGTCGCAATTTTTAGTAAAACTCCGTTTAGAGAAACGGAGTCCCGGTTTGTGACCAAGGACCAAAGCCACCAGTTCTGGAAATCGCGCAATATAGCCCGCGCTGAGACTGAGGTTAAGGGTATTGGCAAGATTGATATATTTTCTGTTCATACAGGATGGTGGGATGATAAAAAAGAGCCGTTCCAAGCGCAATTCAGCAATATTATGAAATGGGCTGAGGAGGTCAGGGTCAACAATAAACCTGATGCCATAATTCTTTGTGGTGATTTTAATATTGAAGCCGGATCACCCGCCTATCACTTTGTTACCAAGAATTTTGGCTATAATGACCTTTATTATCAGGCCAACCCTGCGGGCCTGATGGATGCTACAATTGACGGCAAGCGCATTGATTACATTCTGATGAATGAGGGTAGCCCGCTTGAAGTAACGGCGGCCCAACGTATCTTTACCAAAAAGGACTATGGCCGTGTCTCGGACCATAAAGGAATTTATGTCAGGATAAGCCCCAAAAAATAAACGCAGGTCACATTAGTAACGTATTTTGACGTAGTTTCCCGGGGCATCTTCCAATATTTTCAGCGGCCCTTCGCCGGGGATGCGGGCGGCAACCTTGGGGCCGGATTTCTTTGACAGCCAGCCATGCCAGTCATCCCACCATGAACCAACCTTGCTTGTAGCACCTTCCAGCCATTCGTCAGCATCATGGGGCAGGTCATCGTTCAGCCAGTGATTATATTTTTTGGCAGATGGCGGGTTAACAACGCCGGCAATATGACCGGAACCCGCCAGCATGAACCGTTTGGGGCCGGAAAAATTCCATGTGCCTTTATAAACCGATTTCCACGGGCAGATATGATCGGTATGGGCGGCCTGAATATAGGTGGGAATATCAATCTTAGTCAGGTCCAGTGGCATATCGTTAAGGGTGATAGCTCCCGGCTTGACCAGATTGTTATTCTGATACATATCATCCAGATATTGCAGGTGACAGGCGCGTGTCAGGCGCGTATTATCGCCGTTCCAATAGAGTAGATCAAAGGGCATGGGGTCTTTGCCCTTCATATAATTATTGATAACGAATGACCAAATCAGATCATTGGAACGGAGCATATTAAAGGTATTGGACATGGTCTTGCCATCAAGAAAACCCTGCTTGTCCATATTTTGTTTCATATCCGCCATCTGTTTCTCATCGACAAAGATGGTCAGTTCCCCGGCTTCGCTGAAATCAACCTGAGTGACCAAAAATGTTGAACAGCTGATCTGGTCCAATTCTTCTTTTGCTGCCAGATAGGCCAATGTGCAGGACAACATAGTGCCGCCAATGCAATATCCCACAGTATTGATCTTTTTCTCGCCAGTGGCTTGCCTGACTGCATCAATGGCGGCAAGTACGCCAAGGTTCATATAGTCTTCCAACCCAATATCCGCCATGCTCTTGTCTGGATTGCGCCAGGATATGATGAAAGTGCAATAGCCCTTTTCAGTCAGCCATTTGACCAGAGAATTTTCCGGGCGAAGGTCAAGAATATAAAATTTATTGATCCACGGCGGTACTATCAACAATGGTTTTTTATATTGATTTTCAGTGACCGGAGAATATTGGATCAGTTCAATAAGTTCATTACGGAAAATAACCTTTCCCGGAGTAGCGCCCACATTCCGGCCTAGTTCAAATTTTTCATTATCGGTCATGCTGATGGTTAATTTTCCGGTTTCCGTATCATAGTCCTGGATAATATTCTCCAGACCCTTGACCAGATTCTGGCCCTTGCTTTCAACAGTTTCGCGGATTACTTCGGGGTTCATCATGGCGAAATTTGTCGGGGACATGGCATCGATAAACTGCCCCGTGAAGAAATTCATCTTGTCTTTATCATGGCCGTTTTCAGGGTTCATATCATTGGCCGCATCAGCCAGATGGCGTGAGGCCAACAGGTAGGATTGTTTGATGAAGTCAAAAATATGATTTTCCTGCCATTCGGCATCTTTAAACCGTTTATCCCTGCGTCCGGGTTCAATGGTCGGCTTAATGCTGTCATCGCCCATCATCTTGGCCGAGGCATTTTGCCAGAGATTCATATAATCCTGCCACAGGTTCATTTGTTTTTCGATCAACTGTTCCGGGTGGGAGCTATAATATTTGGTTAGTTCAAGGAGGGTCTCGCCGATATGCATGGGGTCATTTTCAATATCGGAATTCTGGGTATTTTGGCTGTCCATAAAATCCTGAGCCATTTTCTGAAATTCAGCCGTCATTTCAGCCATATTTTCGGACATTTGCTCAATTTCAGTTTTTTCTTCGCTCATACCCATTTTTCCCAGCTTTTATTAAATTCTATTATGACGAGTGTAGCGGGTAAATACGACAGTTTTTTTGCCCCCATTGCGTAAAAGACATTTTCCTTTGCCCTCGTTTGCTGTTACATAATGGTTCTAATATTGTGTAATTAGTTTTTAAACAAGAGGAAAAAATGGAAAAGGATTTCTACCGCATAAAAAGATTGCCACCGTATGTTTTTGCTGAAGTGAACGCCATGAAAGCAAAAGAACGAGCGGCAGGTGCGGATATCATTGATTTCGGCATGGGAAATCCTGACCTCGCCCCGCCCCAGCACGTGATGGACAAACTGACGGAGACCCTCAAAAATCCCAAGGTGCATCGCTATTCCGCATCCCGTGGTATTCCGGGACTGCGTAAGGCCCTGTCGGCGTATTATGAGCGGCGGTTCAATGTTGATATTGACCCTGAAACCGAAAGCATCGTGACACTAGGTTCAAAAGAAGGGCTGGCTAATCTTGCTCAGGCAATTACCGCGCCGGGTGATGTTATTTTGGTGCCTAATCCCAGTTATCCGATTCATCATTTTGGTTTTATCATTGCCGGGGCGACCATTCGCCATATCCCCACAGGTGACGGCAATGATTTTATGGAGGGACTGGAGCATGCCGTAAAGCATTCCATCCCGAAACCATTAGCTATTGTGATTAACTATCCGTCAAACCCGACGGCAGAGGTCGTTACTCTGGATTTTTATGAAAAGATCGTAGCTTTTGCCCGCAAGCATCAAATTTACATCTTGTCTGATCTGGCCTATGCCGAAATTTATTTTGATGGCAATCCGCCGCCCTCCATTCTACAGGTAGAGGGGGCAAAGGATGTCGCCGTTGAGTTTACATCGCTCAGCAAGACCTATTCCATGGCCGGATGGCGCATGGGGTTTGCGGTGGGCAACAAAGACCTGATTGCGGCGCTGACCCGTATGAAATCCTATGTGGATTACGGGGCCTTCACCCCTGTGCAGGTGGCGGCAACGGCGGCATTTAATGGCCCGCAGGATTATATTGAATATGCGCGAGGTGTTTATAAATCCCGCCGTGATGTGCTGATTAAGGGGTTAGCAGAAGCGGGGTGGGATGTGCCATCTCCGGCGGCGACCATGTTTGCCTGGACCAGAATTCCTGAAATTTGGCGCGACCTTGGTTCTATGGAATTCACCAAACAGTTGCTGAAACATGCCCATGTGGCGGTATCTCCAGGCGAAGGCTTTGGTGAGTACGGTGAAGGGTTCGTGCGTATCGCGCTTGTGGAAAACGAGCAGCGCATACGTCAGGCCATTCGCAATATCAAGAAATTCATGGCCGATAGTCCTGAAATAATAGAAAATCTTAAAAACGGAGCGAAAGAGTGAAAGAACCTCTTAAAATAGCCATTGCCGGTCTTGGAACCGTTGGTGTAGGTGTCATTAAAATACTGGAAGAACACAGCAGCATGATTGCGGCCCGTACCGGTCGTCCCATTGAAATTGTAGCCGTTTCCGCCAGCAATCGAAGCCGGGACCGGGGCATTGATATTTCGGGCTATGACTGGACCGATAATGCATTGGACTTTGCCGCCCGTGATGATGTTGAAATTGTGGTCGAGCTTATCGGCGGCTCCGATGGTATCGCGGCGGCATTGGCGCAACAGACTTTATCCAGCGGCAAATCTTTTGTCACCGCCAACAAAGCCCTTATTGCCCATCATGGCGCAGAACTGGCCCAAAATGCAGAGGATAATGATGTAGGCTTGCGTTTTGAAGGCGCTGTTGCTGGTGGTATTCCGATCCTTAAATCTATCGGCGAGGGGTTAGCCGCCAATAAATTGACCAAAGTTTACGGCATCCTAAATGGTACGACAAATTATATGCTGACTCAGATGGAAGCTACGGGCAAGGATTATAGCGAAATTTTGGAAGAGACCAAACTTCTCGGTTATCTGGAGGCCGATCCGTCCCTTGATCTGGATGGTATTGATGCGGGTCATAAACTGGCGATTCTGAGCAGTGTTGCCTTTGGCGTAAAAACTGACTTTGACAATGTCTATATGGAAGGCATCCGCCGGATCAAGCTGGTGGATATTGAATATGCCCGCGAATTAGGCTATCGGATCAAGCTGCTTGGTATTTCAAGCCTTTCGGGTGCTGGGCTGGAACAGCGGGTTCATCCCTGCTTAGTGCCAAAATCGGCCCCTATTGCTATCGTGGATAACGGTTTTAATGCCGTTGTGGTCGATGGTGACTATATTGACCGGACCTTCTATGAAGGACGCGGCGCGGGTGAAGGCCCAACGGCATCGGCTGTGGTCGCCGATATTATAGATATCGCCCGTGGTCACAATGGTCCGGCATTTTTCATGCCCATAAATGAAATGCAGGAAACCAGCCCCATCAGCATCTTGGACCGTGTCGGCCCCTATTACATCCGGCTTCATGTGGAAGAACAGCCGGGGGTGGTCGCGGATATTACCGCCGCGCTCAGGGATGAGGATGTCTCCCTGCATATCATGTTGCAAAAGGGTGCGGAGCAGGACGGAACGGTTTATGTTATTATAGTAACGCACGAGACCCGTGAAAAATGTGTGATGAATGCCCTTGATCAAATTGATAGTTTATCGTCAGTTATCGATAAACCACTGGCAATCCGTATTGAGAATTTGTAAAAGAAATTGTAAAGCAAGTTTTTGTTATTTTTAAACTAAGGAAAAACATATATGTCCTTTGAATCAAATATGGACCGACTTTTGGTATTGGATCTCGTTCGGGTAACGGAGGCCGCTGCGGTTTCTGCTGCGAAACTGGTTGGCCGGGGTGATGAAAAAAAAGCGGATGCCGCCGCCGTGGATGCCATGCGCGAAGCCCTCAATAAAATGGATATTAAGGGCCGCGTTGTGATCGGGGAGGGCGAGCGGGACGAAGCACCCATGCTGTTCATCGGCGAAGAGGTTGGTACAGGCAAAGGACCAAGGGTTGATATTGCTCTCGATCCTTTGGAAGGAACCACCATTGCCGCTAAAGCTATGCAGAATTCTTTGGCCGTGATTGCCATTTCAGAGGAAGACCATCTGTTGAATGCACCGGATGTGTATATGGACAAGGTAGCCGTTGGCCCCGGTTACGAAGAAGGGGTTGTTGATCTGGACAGAACACCAACTGAAAATATCAAGGCGGTGGCTAAAGCCAAAGGCTGTACGGTCAGCGATATTCTGGTCTGCGTTCTGGATCGTCCGCGTCATGCGGATGTTATTCGTGAAATTCGCGAAAGTGGCGCCCGGGTCAAGTTGATCGGGGATGGTGATGTGGCTGGCATCATTGACACAACAAATCCTGATACCAGTGTTGATATATACATGGGGTCTGGCGGCGCACCTGAAGGTGTTCTGGCGGCGGCAGCACTGCGCTGCATAGGCGGTCAGATGCAGGGCCGGCTTACTTTTCGCAATGATGATGAACGCGCACGGGCCCGCAAATGGGGAATCACAGATCTTAACCGTAAATATTCTACCGAGGATATGGCCAGCGGCGATGTTATTTTCGCCGCAACCGGCGTGACCGATGGTTATTTGCTGCGCGGGGTTCATCAAACACTGAATGGCAAGGGCTATTCAACGGAATCCGTTGTCATGCGCTCCAAAACAGGCACAGTTCGCTGGGTCAGGGCCGAACATAATCGTCATGCCGATGATTGATAGCCTGCCGAGGCAAGACTTTCTTCTTGGTGTGGAAAAATCAGTCAACGGGCGGGCATGGATTGAACGGCCCGCGGAATACCGTATCATTCAGGCCATTGCCCAGCAGCATGGCTTGCCGGAAATTGTTGCCCGTGTTGTGGTTGGGCGCGGTGTTGATCTGGAAAACTCTGAAACTTTCCTAAAGCCTAGGTTACGGGCAGAATTGCCTGATCCGTCCCACTTTAAGGATATGGACAAGGCCTGTGCGCGGGTGGTCGAAGCCATAAAAAACCATCAGAAGATTGCCGTTTTTGGCGATTATGACGTGGACGGGGCTACCTCATCTGCGACCCTAAAGCGGTTCTTTTCGGCTCTGAACCAAGAGCTGATCATCTATATCCCAGACCGGATCAAGGAAGGCTACGGCCCCAGTGCCGAGGCGCTTCTTGGCCTGAAAGCACAGGGCGTTGATCTGCTTATTACCGTGGATTGCGGCATCGTATCTTTTGAGCCACTGCGGGCCGCGAAGGAGGCCGGGCTTGATGTGATCGTCATTGACCATCATCAGGCGGAACCCGCCTTGCCAGATGCCGTGGCGGTTGTTAACCCTAACCGTATTGATGAAGAAGGTTACTTCGGACAGCTTGCGGCGGTGGGGGTGACGTTTATCTTTGTGGTCGGTATAAATCGCCTGCTTCGGCAGGAGAACTGGTATTCAAATCAGGAGATCACAGAGCCAAAGTTAATGGACCTGCTTGATCTGGTGGCCCTTGGCACGATTTGCGATGTGGTACCGCTAGTAGGGGTTAACAGGGCTTTGGTAGCGCAGGGACTGAAAGTGATGGCGGGGCGCGGTAATGCGGGTATCCGTGCGCTCGGTGATGTGGCGGGCATTACCGAAGAGCCGGGAACCTATCACGCGGGCTTCCTTATTGGCCCCAGAGTGAATGCCGGGGGCAGGGTGGGGAGAGCCGAGGTTGGCGCCCTGATCCTCAGTACCGATGATGCCCATGAGGCCGCAGAACTGGCGCAAGAACTACATACT